>JANPJL010000047.1:0-7626 GCA_031425495.1 Acidobacteriota bacterium | reverse complement strand
TATCATTTCATTCGGTCAGGACGAGAATAACGAACTTTACGCAAGCTTCGGAATGAGCATTAGCCGAATCACGCGGGCAAAGGCGTCTGCCGACTTTGACGGGGACCTGCGGACCGACATAGCCATTTACCGGCCATCGACAGGTAACTGGTGGATTAAGCATAGTTCGAACTCGACAGTTCGGGTTCAGCAGTTCGGAATCGACGGTGATATTCCGACGGTCGAAGATTTCGATGGCGACAACATGAGCGACATAGGTGTATTTCGTCCGTCTACGGGTGTCGGCTATTTCTTCCGAAGCAGCGATAATGCTGTAACGATTTACCAGTTTGGCATTGGCGACATCCCTGCCTCGGCTGATTACGACGGTGATGCGAAGGCAGATCCGGCTGTATTTCGGCCATCGACCGGGACCTGGCACATCATGTCATCAGTTAGTGGCCAAGTTGTTCAAACGCAATACGGGTCGAACGGCGATATCCCGGCCGTCGGTGACTACGATGGTGACGGAAAAGCCGACATCGCAGTATGGCGCCCCAGCAACGGAGTTTGGTATTGGATCAACAGCGACGGCGGCGAATGGCAGCAACGTCCATTCGGCCTCGGAGGGGATATTCCGGCCCCGGGTGATTTAGACAATGACGGTAAGACAGACATCGCCGTCTTCAGACCTTCAAATGGAACGTGGTACATCATTCGAAGCCTGACGGGTACTGTCCAGATCACCCGGTGGGGAACCGATGGCGACGTGCCTGTGGTTGGCGACTATGACGGGGACGGCCTGGATGATCTTGCGGTTTATCGTCCGAGCAACGGGGCCTGGTACCGGTTGAACACCTCTAACGGATCGTTTGTAATTAGCTCGTTTGGTCTAAATACGGACCTGCCGGCGCCGAAGTACGACGCTCCCTAGTGCTACGGTCTGCTTTACGCGGCGCGTGCGATAGTCAGAACAGTGACCGTCGGCGCGCCGTTCTCCTTTAGAACGCTCGCACAGATCGAGGCCGTTTCGCCGGATGTAAGCACGTCATCGACGAGAAGTATGTCGCGACCCTCGATCAGTTTAGGCCTCACCACGTCAAAGGCCTTCTTTACCGTCATCGCTCGCGCCTTCCGATCCATTCCCGCCCGGTGCATAGGAGTGTGTATTTTTCTAACCAGGCTATGCTCGTCGATTAGAAGATCTCCGATCCGCCCAATTACCGTCGCTATAACCGCCGCCTGATTGAAGCCGCGTTCTCGCTGCCGCCTTGCGGACAACGGGACAGGAATGACAACGGGCCGCCCGCTTATCGAAATGCGATCAAGCGACCGCGCGAGGAGACCGCTGATGCGGCTCGAAATTGAGGGGTTTCGTTTAAGGTGAACGATCGACGCGGAAAGGGCATGTTCGTAGATCCCAACTGAAAATACTCGGTCGTAACTGTGCTCGTCACATCTACGACATTGAACTTCATTTCGGGAAGGGCCGCCCTCAAACAAAAACGCCCCGCATTTAGTGCAGAGCGTTTCGCTTCCATCGAAAATTCTAGTATTTGCCCAGCAGCCGGAGCAGGCGATACCGTCATCGGGCGATTCAACCTCACCGTGACAGCAAAGGCACTCCTGCGGGTAAATGACCGACAGGATCGAGTGGGAGAGAGCTTTCAACATTTACTCGCCGTCGAGCAGTCCTTTTTCAACCAGCTCCTGACAATCCAGGCAATATCGAGCCCACGGTATTGCCGCAAGGCGTTTCTGGTTGATCGACTTTTCGCAGTTCTGGCAAAGACCGTATTCCTCGTCCTCGACGCGAAGTAAAGCTTCGTCGACCAACGCGAGCTGTCGGCTCTCATTCTCTGAAACGGCAAGCATGACGTTCTTCGAGTAATTCCTGACAGCGAGGTCAACCGGGTCCGGCGTCTCGGCGTCGTCGATGGAAAGGTCGTTACCCTTCAGTTTTTGAATCAATAGCTCTCGTTCGCTCGAGAGCCTTTCTTTTACCTTTTTTAAGTTAGCAGCGGTCATTTCTGATAAGGAAACCCCTTTATAATTGTGTACGCCCGATAAAGTTGCTCCAGTAAGACCACACGAGCCATCTCGTGGGTAAACGTGAGAAACGACAAGGATAAACTAATATCAGCCGTTTCGGCAACCCGCTGGGATACTCCGGTTGCCCCGCCAATTACGAACGAAACTTCCTTTAACCCGCGATCCTGCCAGTCCTCTATCTTCGTCGCCAATCCGTGGGACGAGATCGTTTCGCCCTCGACGTCGAGCAGTACGACGAAGGTCTTTTGATTCAAAGCTGCTAAAATTCGTTCGCCTTCAATATCCGGGCCTTCATGCGGGGCGGAATCACGAGCTTCGACGACCTCGCATTTAACAAAACGCGAAAGACGCTGCAGGTATTCATCCTGCAGCGCCTTCCAATTTCGGTCCCGGGTCTTACCGATCCACACAAAGCGAATTTTCATCGTTAATCAAAGGTAGCAGGAAGTTCGACACGTCGAGCGTCAAGCCATAGTCGCTCAAGGTCATAAAATTCTCGAGCCTCTTTATCAAACAGGTGAATCACGAAATCGCCATAGTCGAGCAAGGTCCACTCCGCCTTGTTATAACCTTCGATACGTATCGCCCGTCGGCGATGCTCTTTTTTCAATTGCTCGGTAATCTCGTCCGCGATCGCCTGAACCTGTCGTTGATTGGTTCCGCTTGCGATAAAGAAAAATTCCGTAAAGCTGGCGATCTCGCGTAGGTCGAGAGCGAGCATGTTCACGGCCTTCTTTTCGTCCGCCGATTTGATGGCGAGCTGGAGTTCGGCGTCGAGTTCACCGAACGACGTCCGTGATTGCGATATATCTACCTTGACCGTTTCCCGGTGCAGAGACTTTTCCTGTACTTCTTCCATTACCTATAAAGTTCGTATTTTTCGATGTATTTTGCAACTTCAGGCGGGACATCGTCTGCTCGGTCGAGACGGTCGTCCTCTCGGACGTCGTCGCGGATCTCGGTCGCCGAAACATCTAACTCGACGGCGTCGGTGATGTAAATAGAGGAAGAGGAACGGTCGCGGAGCCCGATTGAAGCGTCTGCCGCCGTCCGACGCATATCGACGATCCGACTGCGTACTGCATCCGTCACGTGATCGAAACTGATCGGGTATCCGGGTCGCGTAACAACAATGTGGTTCGTCATTAGAAGGACCGTTTCCCAGTCGCGCCAAGTCGCGATCTCCATCCATGAGTCGGCTCCCATAACGAAGAAGATCTCGGAATCAGGCTGTAGATCAATAATTTCCGCGAGGGTGTCGACACTATATCGCTTTTCCGCGTGATCAAGTTCGAGCGTGGAAACGAAAATCCCGGGCTCGTTCGCGGTCGCTAACATAAGCATTGAGCAGCGATGGTATCCGGATGTCGGTTTGTTGTCCGGTTTATGTGGAGCATGAAAGGCGGGAAGAAAAATGAACTCATCGAGACTGAAAAGCTCGAGCAAGCGTTTTGCAATCGTGACGTGACCGCAATGAACAGGATCGAAAGTTCCGCCGTAAAATGCTTTCCGCTTCATGTAGGGAGCTAGGCCACGCTGGTACGACTCGCATCTTTTTCTTCCAGCCGCTTTGCCACCGCATCGACCAGTTCCTTGGTACCGATATTGGCGACAGCTGAGATCTCAAAAAAAGGCGTCCGATCTTTTTTCGCCTGGTCTCTTAGATCGTCTCGCCGTGATGGATCGTCGAGCGCGTCGATCTTTGTGGCGACGATGATCTGCGGCCGCTCGGCGAGATCCTGGCTATATCCTGCGAGTTCTCGGTTTATGATCCGGTAGTCCTCTACCGGATCTCGGCCCGAAGCCGAGGAGACGTCAACCAGGTGCAGGATAATTTTCGTCCGCTCGACGTGTCTTAGGAAACGGTCTCCCAAGCCAGCTCCTGTCGATGCCCCTTCGATCAGACCAGGAATGTCGGCGACCACAAAAGTCTTGAAGTCCCCCATGTCCACAACGCCTAGATTCGGTTCCAGTGTCGTAAAAGGATAATCAGCTATCTTTGGCTTCGCCGCGGAGATAACGCTGATCAGAGTCGATTTCCCGGCATTTGGGAAACCGACTAGTCCGACGTCCGCGATCAGCTTTAACTCAAGCTGAAGTTCCTTTTCACCACCGGGCCGGCCAGTGTAATGAAATTTTGGCGCTCGACGTGTAGGGGTTGCGAAATGAGAATTTCCCCATCCGCCCTTGCCGCCTTTCGCAGCCAGATATCTTTGACCGGGTTCCGTGAAGTCAAAAAGCAGCTCATTTGTCTCGGCGTCGAAGACCTGAGTTCCAACCGGCAGTCTTACCGTGATCGATTCACCGTCCTTGCCGGACCGGTTCGATCCTTCACCATGGTGACCGCGTTCCGCCTTATGCTCGGGGTTATAACGAAGATGCAGGAGGGTATTGAGTCCTTCGTCGGACTCCATCCAAACGTCTCCGCCGACTCCACCGTCACCGCCGGAGGGGCCGCCACGGGGCACAAACTTTTCACGGCGGAACGCCGTGACACCGTTGCCGCCGTCGCCAGCTTTCAATTTTATTTTGGCGCGGTCAATAAACATGTTCGATTCCGATTTTAGATTTTCGAGTTTGGATTAGCAACGATGGCAGGTTTTTAAAAAGCAAAAGCGTCAATCTGATCGCTCAAATCGACGCTCTTGATTCCTTGCGGACACCGAAGTGTCCTAGAGGGTTTGCGATTCAAGCATGCACACACTCGAATCGCGGATTTTGTATTCCGAAGTAGCTCTGCGGGGAGCCGGTTCCGGTCAACACCCATCCTGCTTTCGCAATCTGTTACACCCGAAGGTGCCTGGTGCCATTAGGTTTTTGTTGTGGTGGCTTTTCCTCCACCGCCGGTTACGTGCCCGGCAACGAGGCTCATGTCCGAAGACTTGAGCGGCGTAGCACCCGTTCGGCTGATCATTTCCGAGGGGCGTTACTCGTTTTTATCCGAGTAACTGAAAAGATCTTTCGATCTCTTCACGCAAGCCTTTCGGCTTCGACCCTGGCGAACCGGGTAGCGGCATTCCGCTCCTTCTACCCTCGAACGGTGCGTCACCGCGTCCGTTCCACCTCCAGGTGCCGGTCGAAATGCCCGTAAGCAATTCCGACTGTGTAATGGATTCTACACGGGAAAATATCGGAGTCAAGTATAAAATACTTTAAGATAAGCCCCAATTTTACTGGGCTATTGTGGAAAATTTGTGGATAAGACGAGTAGATGAGTTGTGGAAAGTTTGTGGAAAATCCAACAAGTCATTTTCGTCTTTAACGTTGGGTCGTTTGTAGTCCAGCAGACATTGGAACGAGTAGTTAGAAGTACTAATGTTTGCTTTTCATAGTAAGGAGTAAACGTGTCGACCTGGAATATAATTTCTAATTCACCGACGCCCCAAACCAAAGTAGATCGTGACGAATCCGTCCGATTGTGGAGAGGATCTTCGCGGAAATGAAAAAGCATGCGACGTTTCTGCCGCATGCTTCAATAACGCGTCTCCCGTGAGCTGCTTACCGGACGCCCGATCTAAGAAGCACCGCGTCGTGCTTCCAGTCTCCCTGGATTACCGCAAAATGCTTCGCATCGCGAGCCAGCGCAAAATGGTGAACGGGATCAAGACCCAGATTCTTTATCTCCTGAGGTTTTCCGCCGTCGACTCTCTGCCTCCATACCGAATACGTCAGATCGTTCGGATCGCGCGTTATTAAGACCACCTCGCGCCCGTCATCGGACCATGCATGCTCGACGATCTCTAGTCCAGGTCGCGGTAACGCGTATGTAAGAAGTGTCTTTCCTTCCGGCAGCCCTAGCACATTCAGAGATCCAGATCCGGCGGCGGCCCCGGTCGCAAGGACCTTGGCCCCATCAGGAGAAACGCTGAAGCGCTCAGCTCGAATGGGCAAAACCAATTGTTCATCGCTACCGTTGGCCGATATCTTCCATAGTGTCCGGTCCGTCGAATTATGGAAGTACACGAACTTTCCGTCGAGGCTTGCAAATATTGGCCAGCCTCCGACACGGGTAGTAACCTGACGTTGCTCGGTTCCGTCAGCATTCATTCTCCATAGGTGTGGCTCGCCGGATCGGTTGGAAGAGAAATAGATATAACGGCCATCCTGGGTAGCGACAGGCATGCTGTCGCCAGCCGGGTCGTTCGTGAGTTGGCGCTGATCACTCCCGTCGCGATGCGAGCTCCATATTTCATAATTCCCGGTCATTAGTCCCGAGAAAATTATTCGACCCGCGCCGGCGAACGTGATGGATGAGGCGTCTGCAACGGACTCTTTTTCGAGACCCCCCAAAATGTCGAAGACATTGATATGAGTCTCGCGCCGCACCCTAGTGGCCACGAAGGTCGATCCACCGGCATCACTGCTCAAGCGAGAATAAACCTCCGAGTCCTTAGTCAGCCGAGTAATGTTTCCTGAACCTTTTGATATGTGCCAAATAGGTATATCGGGTTCCGTCGCTTTTGTGGCGGTCACCAACAAGCTCCGGTCTTTGAGCCACGTTATGGATTTGATCTCGAAGAATCTTTCCGCCACTAGCGGACTTTCTGCGCCGGTGTCAACATTCACCTCAGAAAGGCTCATATCATTACCGCCGCTATCTGTCTGACCATGAGCGAATGCGATGGAGCTTCCGTCCGGCGCGAATTCGTTTGCACCAATTCTATTAGGCTTGTTGCGCGTGATTAGCTTTTGCGCATTCAGTCCGTCGGCGGCATCGGCCACGAAAAGGGAACAATTGTCATCTTCCTGCCCGGAGCATCTCACATACGAGATCGCCAGGCCGTCCGGAGATATACTCATCCAACCCTGGGTGTCTTCAGCGATCTTAGCCGGGATTCCACCGTAGATCGAGACACGAAAGATCGCTAAACGACCGTCCTCGATTCGGCGCGCAAAGTACAAGAAATTCGAATCCGGTGATAGGGCTAGGCCGTAGTAGCGGTCGTCGGAACTGGGGATCAACTCAACATGGCTTCCGGATTCCAGTTGCCGCAACCAGATACTCTGCTTGTCCCGACCTGTCCCGTGCACATAAACGACAAACCTCTTGTCCCTTGAGAGCACGGTGTAGGCCACTTTCCCATCGGTCGACAGCTTCTCGATCTCAAACGGACCGGGAAGGGACTGTTGGGAGCCTTTATCGCCCCCTAACCACGCGGCCGCAGTCAGGCCTGTGAGTAACACGCCCGCCGCTCCCGCGAGTAGCCAATTCTTTACTTTGTCGGCGCTCCGTGTCTCGGGCGGTTCCGGTCGTTCAATTACCGGAAAAACGGTTTCCGCTGCATCCGGCCGCAATTTCACATCAGCTATAAAGCGATATCCTCTCCGGTGGGCGGTTTCGATTATACGGGGGTTCTGAACATTGTCGTTTAAGGCCTTTCTGAGTTGGCTCACCGTGAACGTAAGGTTGCCCTCTTCGACGAAACTTCCGGCCCAAACCACGTCCATTAGTGGTCGCTTATCAACCACCCGCGGCCTCTGTCGAATGAGTTCGCACAAGATTTCAAACCCCTTGAGTGAGATGTTGACCTTCTGTCCGTCGAGATAGACGGTCTTGTCATCAACATCGACGATGAACCCCTCAAATTCGTAGAT
>JANPJL010000046.1:0-4987 GCA_031425495.1 Acidobacteriota bacterium | reverse complement strand
TAGAATCCGATTTCAATATCGGTGTGCTGGACGATGCGGGGTGGAAGTCTGGAGAGACGGTTCGTATTAGCACGTACTGGAACGCCGCTCAGTCCGATCCGGGACGGGATCTCGACGCAGTGCTTTTATGGTCGGATGCTGCATTGTATATCCGCTTCGATGCGAATCAGGACGAGCCGCTTGTCGTGAACGAGGATCCTAGAACGTCGGAGAAAACTTTGAAGCTATGGGAACGCGATGTATGCGAACTATTCATTGCCGCGGATACAAGGAATAGAAGGCGGTATTTCGAATTCGAGATCGCGCCGACCGGAGAGTGGCTGGATCTTATTGTTGATTGGACAAAGGACGAGCCGCGGGACTGGTCGTATGAATCAGGTATGGAGGCTTTCGCAAAAATAGAAGAAGGAAAGGTTACGATGGCGATGAAGATCCCCTGGGCGGCATTCGGGAAAAAACCGGAGCCGGGAGCCATATGGCTCGGCAATCTATTCCGCCAGGTCGGCTCGGGCGACACGCGCGGCTTTCTCGCATGGTCTCCGACGATGACGCCCAAGCCGCAGTTCCATGTGCCGGAAAAGTTTGGTGAATTTGTGTTTGTGAATTAGGAAGTCGCGCCGGCTCCGGAGGAGCCAAATGTTTGTAGAAACCCGGCGAAAAATCTGGGTCGAGCCCCGGCGGGGCGATAGAGATTGTGATGAGGTATTTCGCTCCTAAGGAGCTAGCTTTTGCGGCGCACAGAATTTACTACAAACATATTGCTCCTAACGGAGCAGTCGACTCTGCACGATAATTCACGCAACTAACTTTTCGTAAACGATAAATGCCCCAAGCCCGAGACTGAACAATCCCGCGCAGAATCGGATGACTTTGTTCGCCAGCGTAAATCTGCCGGCTGTAAAATGCAACGGCAGCCCGATCAGGAAACTCATCACCATCATCCCGCCTATGGAGCCGAGGCCGAAGATCAAGATGTAGAGCAAGGCCACCGCGGGCGAATCAATTGTCGGAAGGACCAGAAGCATGACCGCGGCGCTGCCGGCGAGTCCGTGGACGATTCCGATCATCACCGATCGAAAGCTAAACCGGTGGTGCGAAATTTCGGTCGACTCGTCGTGGTGCGAGTGAATGTGAACGTGCTCACGCTCACCATGCTCATGCGAATGGACGTGAATTTTTTCGGCTGAATACAGTTTTCGCAATGCATTGATGCCGAGCAGCACCAGCATCCCACCGACGATCGCTTCGAGTTTGGTCTCAACAGATTCGGAAATTTGGAGCTTCAGAAGAATCACGAGAACACCCACGGCAAAAAGCGAAATCGTATGACCGACGCCCCACATTCCGCCGACGATCGAGGCTCTAAACAGACTCTTCTTCTCGCTCACGATGGTCGAAACGGCGGCGAGATGATCAGCCTCGATCGCATGCTGCAACCCGAGGACAAAGCCGATCACCAGCACGGATACGGTCGAATGTTCTGTTGCTAATTCCATTTCATATTTCAAATTTCAAATTTCAAATCTCAAATTTCAAATCTGAAATCTCAATCTGAAATCTGAAATTTCAAATCTGAAATCTTAAATCTAAAATTTCAAATTTGAAATTTCAAACTGAACCAAAACCAAAACCAAAAGCGATCTCCAAATCCCAAATCCCAAATCCCAAATCCCAAATCCCAAATCAAACCGTCATTCCCCCATCAACGGCGATCGTCTGCCCGGTGATGTAGCTTGACGCGTCGGATGCAAGAAAGACTGCGACGCCTTTTAGTTCGCCTTCGTTCCCGACGCGCGGGATGACGTTGGTTTCCTGAATCGAACGTTCATACAGGTCTATCACCGCATCCGCCAAGCGGGAATGAAAAAAGCCCGGTGCGATCGCATTGACGCGGACACCCTTTCGTCCCCAGCTTGCAGCCAGCTCTCGCGTAAGACCGATCAATCCTGCCTTACTTGCTGCGTATCCGGCGTAGAACGGACCATTTGCCGAAGACGTGATGCCGGCTATCGACGCTATGTTGATGATCGAACCACTCTGCCGTTTCAACATCTCGCGTCCGACGGCCTGGGCAAAAAGAAAGCAGCCGGTCAGATTCACATCCAGCACCTGTTTCCATTTATCGAGTGCCATGTCTTCGGGCATCGCTCCCCACGAAACACCGGCATTGTTGATCAGAACGTCCGCGGCGCCGAATCTCTCGACGGCTGTTCTTACAACCTTATCGACATCGTCCGGTTTCGCGACGTCGCATAAAACTCCGCCGACCTCGAATCCGCGTACCCGAAATTCTTCGACCGTCTCATCGAGCCACTCGGCTCGTCGAGCGCAAAGGATAAGATTTGCTCCGGCCTCGGCCAATCCTTCAGCCATCTCCTTCCCGATGCCCCGCGATCCGCCGGTGACGATCGCGGTCTTTCCTGTAAGGTCGAACAGTTCTCGAATGTGTTTTGTCATCGCAGTAATAGTAAACGTTATCGAGTGAAGTTCGTAATTTAGGCGAGAATTTCCCCCATCGTGCTCGTCATCCTGTTCTTACTCCTCTTGTTCGTCTTCTTATTCCTCTTATTCCGTGGTCAAAACCAACATAACCCCGAAGAAATTCTACGCGGGGAAGAACAGCCTAACCACGGAATAAGAGGAACAGGAAGGAATAACACCGACAACCATTCCTCGACTCACTCAGGCCACTTGTGCGTTTGCTTCCGGTTTGCGATTAAATATAAGCATGGCCAAGACGGAAAAGGAGCTCGCGTTCGTGCGGGACCTTTATATTCACGAGGAATGGACCCGACGGTTCAACGACCTCGTTGATAAGCATCTTAAGTTCTCGAAAGAGGAGAATTTTCTTTATCTGAATGCCGGGACTGGAAATCATGCTTTCGCGTTACGCGAGAAGTTGGACAAGAAGATTGCGGTGTTCGCGAAGTGTGAAAACGATCATGCCTTGAGCATCGCCCGAGACAAGGCGATCGCCCTCAGATCCGACGTCGATTTCTCGACCATCCGTTTTGAGGACGACGCGTTCGACTCGATCCTCGCCGATGCGAGCTTCGCGGGCGCGGCAGAACTAAGAGAGTTGTTGAGCGAATCGCGGCGCATCGCAAGATCCGGCGGGAAGATCGCCGTTTTCCTTCCGGCGGCCGGGAGCTTTGGCGAGGTTCTGTCTCTGTTGTGGGAAGTTCTGTTCAACGAAGATCTGATCGAACACGGGGCTGCGATCGAACGAGTTATCAGAGAACTGCCGACGCTTTCGGATATCGAGGAGATGGCGAAAGCCGAAGGCCTGGTCAATATCTCGACTCATTCGGCGAAAGAGATCTTCGAATTCAAGGACGGTGCGGAGTTTATCAATTCGCCTTTGGTCGCTGATTTTCTCCTGCCGGACTGGCTGGAATCGCTCAACGATAAAGAAAAAGAGCGAGTCAATGAAAAACTCGCCCAGATCATTGACGCTGAAGATGGAACGCTCACGTTCCGGTTCTCGGTCAAGGTCGCACTAGTGATGGGGGATAAAAGTTGAAGGGTTTAAAAGTGAAAGAGTGAAAAGGTGAAGAAGCTCACGACTTCGACGCTCCCTTTTTCACCTTTTCACCTTTTCACTTTTAAACTTTATTAGCTTCTGCTCGTCGACGCATCTCTTCAGTAAGAGCTTCGTCGCTAACGGCTGAGACTTGAGGCGTTCCCGGGTTCGAAGAGATCTGAGCTTTTTCGTTCTGCTCCTCTTCCTCGGCCTCGCGCATTCCTTCCTTAAAAGCTTTGCGAGACTGACCAAGCGACTTCGCTAACTGCGGAAGTCGCGATGCACCGAACAGAAGAAACAGCACTGCCACTACCAAGATAATCTCTGTTGTTCCAAAACTACCCATAAATTTTTACCGTCCACCTTTTAGACGCTTCGCCTAGTAAGAGCGTCTACATAATACACCAACGTGCCCGCAACTACGCCGTTGCGGATCTCGTCCTGAATCTGTCCATCGCGTCGACCAAAGCCGATGAAATGCCTTTCTCCGACACCGAATGGCCGGAGTCCGGGATGACGATAAACTCGGCTTCGGGAAACGCTCGATGCAGCTCCCACGCCGATGTGATAGGACATACGACGTCGTAACGTCCCTGAACGATCACCGTCGGAATGTTCCGGATCTTATCGACATTTTCGATCAGGTAGTTCTCGCTCGGGAAGAATGAATCATTCATAAAATAGTGACATTCGATCCGGGCCAAGCTCAGAGCTTCGTGCTCGCCTTCCCAATGCTCCATCAGATCTTTGTCCGGATAGAGCTTCGATGTCGACCCTTCCCAAACACTCCATGCACGGGCGGCGGAGAGGCGCGTTTTCTCGTCGTCGCTCGTAAGGCGTTTATGATACGCGGTAATGAAATCGTGACGCTCGTCCTCGGGGATCTCGTCGCGGTATCTCTCCCAAAAATCCGGAAAGATCTCCGACGCTCCGTACTGGTAGAACCATTGCAGCTCTTTCTTTCGGGTCAGGAAGATCCCGCGCAGGACCAAGCCCAGACATCGGTCGGGATGCGTGACACCGTACGCGAGACTTAGCGTGCTGCCCCACGAACCACCGAAGACATACCACTTGTCGACGCCGAATTTTTCCCGGAGCGTCTCGATGTCTTTGATCAGGTCCCACGTCGTGTTCTCTTCCAACTCGGCATGCGGCGTCGACCGGCCCGAGCCGCGTTGATCGAACAGTACGACATGATAGGCGGCCGGATCGAAAAATTGCCGATACATCGGGATCAGACCCCCGCCAGGCCCGCCGTGCAGGAAAACAACGGGAATGCCATCGGGATTACCGACCCGTTCGTAATAGATCTCGTGAATATCGGAGACTTTTAGCATCCCCGAATCAAACGGCTCGATCTCCGGATAAAGCGTTTTCATATGTAGAAATGATAGCGGAATAGGGAGCGTTTGAAAATGGGAGGCTCCGCATCCACCGATTTTTGAACGCGGATGTGGGCGGATC
>JANPJL010000045.1:0-1626 GCA_031425495.1 Acidobacteriota bacterium | reverse complement strand
TCGAATAGATCATTGCGGGTCTGGTCGATCGCGTCATTCAGCTTGCGGCTGTTTTCCGAAACGAAGGTGGCCACGCGTTCGCCGATGAGGCCCTCGCGTACGCCAAAAGCGATTGATTGAGAGAAAGAATGGATCTCCTGATTACGGACTTCCTTTTCAATGTACTGGTTAAGCAAGCGTGCGCCGAGTTTGGAATATTCCGGCTCCTCAAAGATCAGGCTTGCGGCGGTTTGGATAGAAAGTTTGTCGAGCTCTCGGGTGGTAGCACCGTCGTAGAGACCGCTTATAGTTTTCGTCGCAATGCGCATCACGTCGACACTCGGAAGGTTTGGCGTGCAGCGCGAGATAGCACGTACTATCTTGTTGATGTCGACCGGTTCATGCCCACCGTTCCGTTTCCGGACTCGCATTGTCGTTTGGGTTGTGTCTTCGGTTTGGCGGGTTGCAGCGGCTGAGGTTTGTCCGATATATGTGTCCATGCTTTCTTCTTTCCTCGTCGACAATTTCGTATTTAGTCGACAACACTTCCCGGAGAAAAAGCGGACAGCGTAGAGACACCTCAACTGTTCCGCAAGCTTCTCTCAAGCTCCGGTCCTAAACCCCTTGCTAGTGTTTGGTATTGAAAAAGGGCTTACCTAAAAGCGATTCCTACAGGCCGCCGGAGCATTCGACTTGTGTGCGAAGTTCCGTGAAAATGACAGCTTTCGTTCCCCATTACCGCTGCGGGGCAGAACGGCAAATTTGCCGTGAAACCAATTCTAAAAGAGCTTAATTCTTCCGAGCGTTCCTTAGTGGATATTGACTATATGGTAGTGGTAACACTTTGTCAACACTAAATGTAGTGGTCGGAAAAGTATTTTCTAACTCGTAGTATTTCAACGTTTGAGGAGTCGGTGGTGATGGAATACGTTAATCCATCTGGCAAGCCCGTGGCTAAAATACCGAGAAAATAATCGCGGCGAAAATATCACTTTTAGGTTCTCGATATGGCTTACTCAATGACCAACCCGTCGTACGCAAACTGGACGTTTGACGGCAGGAGTGCTGAGTCCCGCTCGTGCAAAATATCGTGATTAAGGTGTGTGAGAAATGCTCGGCGCGGCTTTATACGCTCGATGTAATCCAGAGCCTCGTTCAAACCCAGATGAGTCGAATGAGGTTTAATGCGGACGCAGTCGAGTACCAGCACATCGAGATCCTGCAAGCCGGCGATGCTCTCGTCCGAGATGAAGTTCAGATCGGTGGCATACGCGAAGTCATTGAACCGGTATGCAATGACCGGCAGCTTCCCATGGATCACCTCAAGCGGTGTGACCTCGATGCCGTCGCCGATGCAGAAAGGAGCGTTCGGGTAGATCGTATGCGGGATCAGTTGCGGGAGACCCCCACCGAAATGAACCGGCTGAAAAATGTATTGAAAGATCCTGCGAAGGTCTATCCACGCAATCTCGTTCGCGAATATCGGCATCGCTCCGTACCTAAAGTTGAGCGGACGAATGTCATCAAGGCCGAAGACGTGATCGACGTGGCAATGCGTTATCAATACCGCGTCTAGCCGATCTATCTTGGCCCGCAGTGCCTGCTGGCGAAAGTCGATCGAAGTATCGACAAGGATCTTTTTATCGT
>JANPJL010000044.1:0-3659 GCA_031425495.1 Acidobacteriota bacterium | reverse complement strand
GATGAAGTTCTCACGCCGGACTCGTCGCGATTCTGGTCGGCCGAAACCTACGAACCGGGCCGGGCTCAAGCATCGTTTGACAAGCAGTTTGTTCGCGAGTATCTTGAGACCCTCGATTGGAACAAACAACCTCCCGCTCCGCCGCTGCCGCCGGAGATCGCGACCGCGACCACCGCACGTTACATCGAGGCTTACCGACTACTGACTGGAAAGGATCTGCCCGAAATTTAGACCACAGGGCACTAACGGCTTCTTATGCGCAAGCGGATGGAAACACTCATCGGAGAAATGCTCGACGGGCGCATTTTGCTGGACGAGGCGATCACGGAATTTGAAAAGCTCTACATTCAAAAAGCCCTCGCGCGGAACGCCGACCACCTTTCTAAGACTGCTGCCTCGCTCGGTATCCATCGCAACACTCTTTCGAAACGTGTCGCGAGTTATAACGGGAAAAGTAATTCACATAAGAAACCAGCCCCGCGCGCCAAGAAAACCTTACGTCCGAAGCCCGGAGTAGCAGGGCGGAAAAATAAAAGAAGTTAAGAGGATGATCGGGCCCCCGATCTGGCGGGTGGTAGACACTTCGTCTGACGAGGGTACTCTTAAAATCCAAAATCCAAAATCCAAAATCGAAAATGGAATGGGGGTGGCAGCCGCTTCGGCTGACGGGGTGGTAGTTCTGTAAAAGCTCCCCTCCTTGTCCCGGCCGCGCAAGTTCAACAAAAAAACTCCCCTCCTTGTTTAGGAGGGGTGGCAGCCGCCTCGGCTGACGGGGTGGTAGTTCAATAAGAATCTGATTCTGTTTAACTACCACCCCGCCGATGAAGCATCGGCACCCCTCCTAAACAAGGAGGGGAGCGAGAAAGTAAGAATCAGATTCTTTCTGAACTACCACCCCGCCTCCGCAAAGCCTCCGGCACCCCTCCTAAACAAGGAGGGGAGCTTTAAGAAAGAACCTCGATCTCATCGCCGACCCTGACGGTTCCTCCCGCCGTTTCAGCAATCAGGTTCTGACCGAACAGCACTTTGCCGTTCCGATTCCGGTACTCGGAAAGAGTTTTCAAAGGCTCTTTCCCAATTTTTTCTCCGGCCGTCTGATCGACGGTCGTCATGACGCATCGTGCACAAGGCTTCACCACATGAAACTCAGTGGATCCGATCCGGATACGCTTCCAGGTATCTTCTTCGAATGCGCCGGTACCTGATACAACAAAGTTTGTTCTAAAGCGATTCATCGGCACCGGTTCCGGCAGCCGCGAATTCAGATCCGCGAGCGATTCCTCACTTATCAACAGAAAAGGATATCCATCGGCGAAGCTCACCGTGTCCTGGAACATCCTAACCGCGTAGTTTGGACTGACTATCCGTTTGGTCGTCTCGGGCATCAATACGAGTCGGCAACTAATTCCAAGTCGATCCGAAAACCATTCGTTGATCTCGTCCGCATAGAACTCACCCTTGACCGAGCTGTTCCAGATCTTGACCGTCGCCGTGTCTCGGGTCGCGGGAACGGCGGGTATCTCGATCCGACCCTCATCGATCGACGCAACGAGACAGTCCGGCCCGACCTCGATCTCCACCTTCGCCATCCGAGGCACTTCCCTCTGAGTTATGAATTGCCGGTTCTCATCAACAAGCATCCATCGCCGATCGAACTGAAGGCCGCGGTCTTCGACGACCGCGAAGTCTAATGCGATGCCGGCCAGGGATTTTACGGGATAGATATTGATTTCAGAAATATACATTAGTATTGAAACCTGCCGGCGGCGTCACAGAGCGGGGAACAACGTCCCCGCCTAAGACGTCAACTGACTGGAGCGCAGGCAGCCCTGCCTGCAACGCCGCGTCTTCCAGCGGCGTAAGCGACGGTGTATCTCGATATGATAGAGGCTGTTCGCACTGCGTGCTCATGCAGGCAGGGATGCCTGCGGTCCAGTCATATCTGACAACAACCCACTCATATTTTCTGCGACGACAACCAAAGAGTTGACAGCATGGCCCCTCGTCCTGTACATTAGCACTCTTGGACACAGAGTGCTCAGAGTTCGATATTCGGCCCTTGGTCCATGCAATCTTTCATTTATTCATTACAACTTTAGAAAAGGAGTAAACCAATTATGGCTACAAATATCAAACCACTTCACGACCGCGTGATCATTCGCCGAATTGAAGATTCGACCGACAAAACCGCAGGCGGACTCTTCATCCCCGACACAGCAAAAGAAAAACCCCAAGAAGGCGAAGTCATCGCGGCAGGCGAAGGCAAATATAAAGAAGACGGCACACGTCAGGTCCTGGATGTAAAAGCCGGCGACCGCGTTCTCTTCGGCAAATACAGCGGATCGGAGATCAAGCTCGACGGTGAAGAATTCATCATTATGCGCGAAGACGAGATCCTCGGAGTAATCAATCGCGCGGGAGCGGCGGCGTAAATTCTCGATTTCCGTTTTCGTGCCGTTTCGTGTGTTTCGTGTATTTCGTGGTCAGGCTTTCAAAGACTCAACCACGAAACACACCAAGCACACGAAACATCACTAAACAAATCGAAAATCGAAAAGAATTTAAGAAGGAGATAATAAACAATCATGGCAAAACAAGTAGTTCACGGAGAAGAATCACGGGCAGCTATTCTGCGCGGAGTTAATCAGCTTGCTGACGCAGTAAAAGTAACGCTCGGACCGAAAGGCCGCAACGTCGTCATCGACAAGAAATTCGGTTCGCCGACCATCACAAAGGACGGTGTCACGGTCGCGAAAGAGATCGAATTAAAAGATACGCTCGAGAACATGGGCGCTCAAATGGTTCGTGAGGTAGCGAGCAAGACCAGCGACGTAGCCGGTGACGGTACGACGACGGCAACGGTTCTCGCACAGGCGATCTTCAAAGAAGGCGTCCGCACGGTTGCCGCGGGTGCAAACCCGATGGCTCTCAAGCGCGGTATCGAAAAGGCAGTTGCTGAAGTTGTCGCAGAGATCGGCAAAATGTCGCAGCCGGTGACCGGCGATGCGATCGCACAGGTTGGAACGGTTTCGGCCAACGGCGACAAGACGATCGGCACGATCATCGCGGAAGCGATGGACAAGGTCGGCAAAGACGGCGTCATCACGGTTGAAGAATCGAAGACGATGGACACGCTGCTCGAAGTCGTCGAAGGTATGCAGTTCGACCGCGGCTATCTCTCGCCGTACTTCGTCACGGATCCCGATCGCATGGAAGCTGCACTCGAAGAGCCGCTCATCCTGATCAACGAAAAGAAGATCTCGAACATGCGCGATCTGCTCCCGATCCTCGAACAGGTTGCTAAGATGGGCCGTCCGCTATTGATCATTGCCGAAGACGTCGAGGGTGAAGCTCTCGCGACTTTGGTCGTGAACAAACTCCGCGGCACATTGAACGTAGCTGCTGTTAAGGCACCTGGCTTCGGCGATCGCCGCAAGGCAATGCTCGAAGACATCGCAACGCTCACGGGCGGCAAGGTCATCTCGGAAGATCTCGGCATCAAGCTCGAAGGCATCACCGTCGAAGATCTCGGCAAGGCCAAGAAAGTCACGATCGACAAAGAGAACACCACCATCGTCGAAGGCGGCGGTACCGGTGAAGCGATCGACGGACGCGTCAAGCAGATCCGCCAGCAGATCGAGGACACATCCTCGGACTAC
>JANPJL010000043.1:0-18668 GCA_031425495.1 Acidobacteriota bacterium | reverse complement strand
GCCTTCTGCCAAACTAGGAGAGATTTGAAATCTTGCATGGGAGTGGAATCCAGTTTCCAGTCGTCAGTTACCAGTTGCCAGACTGGAAACTGACAACTGGCTACTGGTAACTGGTTTCTAATTAAAACGCCGGCTCTTCGTAGATCCCGTACACATCTCTCAACGCAACACAGATCTCTTCGACGGTGGCGTAAGCGGCGACCGCCTCGATGATCGATGGCATTGTGTTTTCATTCGCGACGGCAGCTTTCTTCAGGCGTTCGAGAGAATTCGAAACTGCTCCGTTATCGCGTGTCGACTTGGTATGCGCCAAGCGTTCGAGTTGCGAAGCCCGCACCGTCTCGTCGATCTGGAGAATGTCGGTCTTGTGAATTTCCGTCTCCATCGCGTACTTATTTACACCGACGATCGTCTGCTCGCTGCGTTCGACAGCCTTTTGGTATTGATATGCCGATTCCTGGATCTCACGCTGAGGGAATCCGGCCTCGACCGCCTCAACCATCCCGCCGAAGCCGTCGATCTTCTCGAAGTAATCCATGCATCCCGAGATCATCTTCTCCGTCAGCGACTCGACATACCACGACCCGGCAAGCGGATCGACCGTATTTACGACGCCGGTTTCCTCGGCGATGATCTGCTGCGTTCGAAGGGCGATTAAAGCGGCGTTGTCGCTCGGAAGCGCGAGTGCCTCGTCGAAAGAATCGGTATGCAGCGACTGTGTGCCGCCTAGAACTCCGGCGAGAGCCTGGATCGCAACCCGAGCGATATTATTGAGCGGCTGTTGAACCGTAAGCGAGACTCCGGCCGTCTGTGTATGAAACCGGAGTTGCATCGTCCGTGGATTCTTTGCACCGAAGCGCTCTTTCATCGTCCGGGCCCAGACGACGCGGGCAGCACGGTATTTTGCGATCTCTTCAAAAAAGTCGTTGTGTGCGTTAAAGAAAAATGACAGCCGCGGGACGAATTCGTCGATATCCATTCCGCGGTCGACGCCGTACTGCACGTACTCGACCCCGTCGCGCAAAGTGAATGCCAGTTCCTGCAAAGCCGTCGCACCTGCTTCACGAATGTGATAACCAGAGATCGAGATGGGATTGTATTTCGGGACGTGCTTGGTCGTGTACTCGAACGTGTCGATGACGAGCTTCATTGCCGGTTTGATCGGGTAGATCCATTCTTTCTGTGCGATGTACTCTTTGAGAATGTCGTTTTGTAACGTGCCCGAGATCTTCGTGAAATCAGCTTTCTGTTTCTCGGCAACGACGAGGTACATCGCGAGAAAGATCGGTGCTGGAGCGTTGATCGTCTGCGAAACAGTTACCTCGTCGAGCGGAATGCCATCGAACAAAACTTCAAAGTCGGCGAGCGACGAAACGGCCACACCGCATTTACCAACCTCGCCCTCACTCAACGGAGAATCGGCGTCGAGTCCCATCAATGCCGGCAGATCGTATGCGACCGAGAGTCCGGTCTGGCCGTGCTCCATTAGATACTTGAAACGGGCGTTAGTTTTCTCCGGCGAAGAGAACCCTGCAAACTGACGCATCGTCCAGAGCTTGCCGCGATAACCTGTCGGATGGATGCCTCGCTTATACGGGTACTCGCCGGGGAATCCAACTTCGATCCCGTCCACGTCCGCCTCGGTGTAAAGCCGGTCGACCGGCTCAAGCGAAACCCCTTCGAACCTTACCTTCCGCTCCGGCGTCCGGCCCAGAACTTGCTCGAGTGTTTCTTCTTCCCAACGCTGCTTTTCAGCCTCGGCGGCGGTCAATGCTTCCTTGATCTCGGGTGTCATATTCAGGCTGATTTTACCACAGCAGCGGATATGGGTTCGAGGCTAGTAAAAATGTCAGGCATCGGCGATCACACGGTGATAGATGGCACCGGTCTCATCGATCATTCTGTCGAGCGAAAATCTTTTCAGCACGTGTTCGCGGCCGGCTCGGCTAAGTCGTTCACGTTCAGCCTCGTTTTCAATGAGCCCCACCATCGCCTCGGCGAGAAGCTCGGGTGAATCCAACGGAACGAGCAATCCCAGCGATGGGTGCGAGATGATCTCCTTCGCTCCCTCTGTTTCGGTAGCGACGACCGGCACAGAGCTCAGCATTGCCTCGGCGATTGCCGCTCCGAACGACTCACTTCGCGAAGATGACACGAACACGTCAAAATCGGCGAGCTTCGACCTTACATCGTTCGACCATCCGGAAAGAACGACCGTCTCTTCGAGACCCAGATCCGCAACGAGCCGCCGCAGATTCTTTTCGTTTTGACCGTCTCGGTTACGATCTTCACCCACTATCTCAAACTGGATACCCGGCACCTTACTGCTGACGATCGCGGCCGAGCGAATGAGAACGTCGAAGCCTTTGACCGGATCGAGATTCCCGATCGATCCGACGCGTAGACGATCACGCTGAGCGTGTTCGTGTGCGGGGAAGCGCTCGGTATCAATCCCATACCGGACGGTAGCCAGTTTGTCTTCGGGAAAGATACTCTGCTGGCGCAGGCTAGCCGCCACAGCATCGGAGATCGCGATCACCGCGCCTACATTCGACAGCAAGCGACGATGCAGCCGGCTCATCGGAAACAAAACGTGACGTGTAATAACGTAAGGTACGCCCGCCAAACGGGCCGCAACGGCCGCGATCGGATAATCTTTCGCGAGGTGAGCGTGAACTATTTCGACGCCCTGAGCCCGTGCAAATTTCGCGATCTGCGCGGCGCTGCTAATATCGATCGCATTTCTGAGCGGGAAGCAGGCAATATTCAGTGCGGGCACACCGGATAGTTCTCTGGCGAGCGGTGAGTTCGGAGCAACAGCCGCAAAAATATTATGCCCGCGCTTTGCCATACCGTTCGACAGATTGGCCACGTGGCGCTCGCCTCCGCCGATCGAGCTTGCCGAACATAATTGCAGTATCCTCATAACCAGTGTCGATGATGCGACCCGCGGCGGGCCGAACCTGAATTGCAAACGGAATGCCTAGTTTATACAATTAGCGAATGCAATTTTCAGGGCCGTTTGTTCTCCTGACATTTCTCATTGCCGCTTCGTTCGTAACAAGTTGTTCTTCCGCAAATCAAAACTCCGCTAACTCAACGAATGCGGCCGGAGGAGCTCTCGGAGTATCGAAAAGAGCCGATACCGGACCGAAAGACAATGTCGACGAGCTGATGATCCTTGTTCAACTTCCTTTCCAGCCCGAAGAAGTAGCGTGGAAAGAGAACGCTGAAAAAAAGACTTTCGTCGCCGTGATCCGATTCTCCTCTGAGAACGCGACCAAGATGGCTGCGGAGGCTGCAAAAAACGGACAGCCGGCGAATGAAACCCTCACGGTCGAAACCTGGTACCCCGCGGAGTTGATAGCCCAAGGCGAGTTGACTGGAGAGTCAACAGTCAAAGGACAAACTTACCCGGCCGAGGCCTTTCTTAATCCGCCCTACACCAAGGGCAGGATCACACGGATCGAGAATACCGACTACTTTATATTTCAAGCTTCGTCGTAACGCTTGAGCTTTCGATAGAGCGTCGAAAGATCGATCCCCAGAATATTCGCTGCCTTCACCTTGTCCTGGCCGACACTCGCAAGCACCTCTACCAGATAGCGCCGCTCGAGTTCTTCAAGAGTCGGTCTGAAACTCTCATCATCGCGAGATAGGAACGCGTGCGACGCTGCATCCTGGACCTTTGCCGGCAGACTTTCAACGTCGATCTCCGGGCCACTCAGGATGAACGCACGCTCGACCGCATTCTCCAATTCACGGACGTTTCCCGGCCAATCATACGCGGCGAGCGTTCGCACGGCGTCTGATGTGATGGGCTTTTCCGCGGAGTTTTGATTACGTGCAGACTTGGTAGCGAAATGCTTTGCCAAAAGCGGAATGTCTTCGCGGCGGTCGCGAAGCGGGGGCACCGTCATCTCGATCACGTTGAGACGGTAGAAAAGGTCTTCGCGAAAACGATTGTCTTTTACTTCCGATTCGAGCTTCTTGTTCGTCGCCGCGATCAGCCGGGCGTCGAACTTTATCGGCATGGCCGAACCCACCGGCGTCACTTCATGTTCCTGCAGTGCGCGAAGTAATTTTACTTGAAGCGACAATGGCATCTCGCCGATCTCGTCGAGGAAGAGCGTCCCTCCGGACGCCGAACGGAACAAACCTTTTTTGTCTGCAACCGCTCCGGTAAAAGAACCTTTCGTATGACCGAACAACTCGCTCTCAAGAAGCGATTCCGGCAGGGCACCGCAATTAACCGCCAGGAAGGGCTGAGGCGAGCGGCCACTATTAAGATGAATCGCCCGGGCTATCAACTCCTTGCCGGTTCCGCTTTCCCCCTGGATCAAAATGTTTGCGTTCGTATCAGCTACCTTCCGGACGAGTGTAAAGATTCGTTCGAGGCTATCGCTTTTTCCAACGATCTCAGAAAAAGTGTATTGGCGATTCAACTCGCGACGAAGCGCGCGATTCTCGCAAAACAGTTCGCGCTGCGTGATAGCGTTTCTAACCGTCTGTAGTAGATCCTCGTTGACGAACGGCTTTGTAACGTAATCGTATGCTCCCTTGCGGAGTGCGGCGACGGCGGAATCGACCGACGAATAAGCCGTCATGATAACGACTAGTGCATCTGCATCAATGCTCTTTATCCGGTCGAGAAGCGCGATACCGTCCATCCCGGACATTCGTATATCGGTTATGGTAGCCGCGATCTCATTTTCACCAAAAGCGGCGAGCCCCGATTCCGCACTATCGGCGGTCACGACGTCGTACCCGGAGGTCTCAAGAAGACGTCGAAGGATCGAGCGCATCAACTCCTCATCCTCGACAACCAGAACCGTATGCTTAGTCATAGCGTGAACCGAATTCAGTCTAGCATAAGGTTTTATGCTTTATTTGCTTTCGTGTTAGCATCGAATTGACACTCTCTCTCTCAACAATCCATGCGGTTTTGTCCTTCAATCATTCTCACCCTCATTGTTGTTGTGTGCTGCGTAGCCGCTTCTGGACAACAGACGAATCCGGTCGATCGCCAGGTAGCAAATCCGATCACGGACACACCCAATATCAATCCGGTATCGGCTGAGCAGAGCATCGCGGCTCCAAAGAAACCGAAGTCCACCATCGATCCCGAAGGAGGCGACGGAGAGGTAGTCGTGTACTCGCAGAATCAATCGGTCGAAGGTGAAGAAGGAAAACGCGTCCTGCTGTATACGGGAAATGTCGACGTCAAATATGGCATCTACCGGCTGCAGGCGGAAAAGGTGACGCTGTACGAGGCGGAGGACAGATTGGTTGCGGAAGGGAGTGTGATCTTCGATCAGGGTGACGATCAGAGAATAACCGGAGCGAAGGCGGTCTGGAATCTAAAGACCAAGCTCGGCACATTCGAGGACTCGACGGGCTTCACAAACCAGACAAACGACGGCACGGTGATCTACTTCACCGCCGAGAAAGTTGAACGAACTGCACTCGATGAGGTTGTCGTCACGAAAGGGAAATTCACCGCGTGCGAAGAAGCAGTTCCGAAGTGGTCGTTCACGGCCGACGAGGCCACCATCAAGTTCAACAAAAAGGTAAAGCTGAAAAACGCGAAGTTTCGGGTCAAGGATGTTCCGCTGATACCGCTGCCTTACGCCACCATCCCGATAGAACAGACCGATCGTCAGTCGGGATTTTTAACACCGACATTCGGATTCTCGGGTAACAAGGGTTTTCGTGTTTCGGGCGCTTACTTTCAAACGTTGGGCAAGTCAGCGGACGTCACCTTTCGCGGCGATCTCTACACGCAGCGCGGGATCGGCTACGGGCTCGATTTTCGAACGCGAGCAAATTCGCGTTCCTACTTCAACTTTGGATTCTTCGCGGTCAAGGACCGGATATTTGGCGCCAGTGCAAGTCCTGAAACTCCGGATGAGGGTGGCTCGACAATATACGCGGAGGGCGTCCACTATTTTTCTAACGGGTTTACCGCAGCGACGGATGTGCGGCTGACGTCAAACCTCGCGTTCCGACAGGTGTTCTCGGACGGGATCCAGCAGATCATATCGCCGATCGAAGTGTCGCAAGTATTCGTCAACAAGAGCTGGAACAACTACGAGCTCAATTTGCTGGCCCGATCGCAAGTGATCTCGATCCCAAATGTGCGGATCAAACTGCGCAATCTTCCAAGCATTCATTTCGAGAAGCGGCCGGCTATTCTCTCATTCTTAAAGCCACTCTACTTTTCGTTTCAAACCGGCTTCGAGGGAGTTTCTCGACGCGAAGAAGTCGATGATCTTGCACTATATCAGCAGCAGGTTGGAAGCGACCCGACCATCACGCCTTCACTCGGCCAGCGGTTTGACGTGTTCCCACAATTTACGCTGCCGATCAACACTAAGTACGTCAACTTTACCGCGACCGCCGGAGGGCGTGTAACGTACTATTCGAACTCGTTCAACGATATGCGTCAGGTCGTCGGACGCGACGTCATTCGTAAGTACGGAGAATTTCAGTTCGACATTCGCCCGGTCGCGCTGGCGAGGAATTTCTACGGCAAGGATGATGTGTTCAAGTTTCGCCATGTCATCGAGCCGTTTGTGACATACCGCTTTCTGAAAGGCATCAACAACTTTCAGAAGATCATCCGGATCGACGAGCTCGATACACTAACCGACACGAACGAGATCGAATTCGGCGTAACGAATCGGTTCTACACGCGGCGCTATTCCGAAGCGGTCAGTGACGAGGCTCAGAAGCTGTTACGCGAAAAAGATGCGGATGATAAAAAGCCTTTGTCGGTACAGCCGTACGAGATATTCAACTTGACCGTCCGTGGAAAATACTTCTTCGACAAGACATTCGGCGGAGCTCTTATTCCTGGCCAGCGTAATCAGATCGAGCCGATCACCGCGGTCAGCTTTTACACATTCGGCGGTGTCCCTCGACGCTTCTCGCCGTTAAATATCGATGCGACCTATCGTCCGCAACGCACGATCGTCGTCAACACGCGGATGGATATCGGCACGCATGGTGAAGGAGTGCGTTCGGCTTCAGCGACGATCGGCTATCAAAGATCGCTCGTAAAATTTTTCCAAACGTTCTATTACACGCGTGGCGTCAATCTTATGCCTTCGCTGCAGATCTATGCGAACGCAGCCGGCAAAGAACCGGGAACGCTGCGTGGGTCGCAATGGAGCCCATCGATATTCCTCGGTAATCGGGACAAGGGACCGTACGGGGGTGCGTCGCTGTTCTTCGATTTCGAAAACCGCCGGGCGTCGGAGCTTTCACCTCTTATCAGTTCACTCTATACGGTCGGGTATGCTTACGACTGCTGCTCACTCGCCCTCCAGTTCTACAGCTTCAACGTCGGTGTCCGCAACGAAAACCGCTTCGTCTTCAGCTTCCGGCTAAATGGCATCGGCAGCTTCGGTACTGAGCAGTTCGGGCAGGGATTGCGCTGAGTAGAAGCCTTTATTATTGGCGCAGCGAGTCACGATGTTGAAGGCGTTACCGATACGAATAGAGCTTCGAGGTCGGCCGGCGTGCTTCGCCCGATCACGTTCATCATAGTGAAATAGCCGAGGCGACGATAAGCCTCGAACTGCTTTTCGTCATACATCTGATCTCCTGTCGACTGGTGCGGGAATTTGGTATTCGCATTCGCATAGAACCTCACATCCATCGGTTCTTCATCCTGATAAAATGTCGGGCGAATGTAGAGTAGATATCCGGTGGCCTGGCTCTGTTCCGGATACGTTATGTATCCGAGCGAGAACCGCGTTCGCTCAACGCCCGCTTCTGACTTACTGTTGCGTGACCGGATGGTTATTTCCTTCGTGAAAGCGATGTCGACGCCGAGATCGACCTTGCATTTTTGGATCGCGTTCGCGATCTCGCCGTACTTGAATTCCTCATCTGCGGCGCCATCGCTCAGCACGATGAATCGACAGCGGCGCAACACCATCTCGTAGAGGGCGAGGTTCTCGAAATGGCCGCCGTCGGTCACGTTAAGGAATTTCTTGTGCTTGTCGGTTCGCCCGAGTGTTTCGTTTAGCAGCGGTAGCACCGCGACGGAGGGACTAGACTTTTCGAAGAAGTAATCCCCGAACCGATCTTTTTTAGATCCGACATCGCCGGTGTTGCCGAGCCACCAGCCGAGCCTGATGTTGAATAGCGACATCAGAAACGTCACGACCGACGATGAGTAATATCCCATGTTCGGATTTGCAGCCGCACCCGAAATGGCCATCGCGGTTCCCAACCTAAGAGCCTTGCCGGGGAGTTGGCATACGAGCTTTCCAGAATCGTCCTTGACGCAGTCTTTCTCAAGACGGTTACACCGCGTCACATCAGAGCAATCACCTAGATTCTTATTTCGGCAATACTCGTTCGTGTGCCGGTAACCGAGGCACCAACTGCCGGAGTGCAGAGGAGACATCGTAAAGCTCGCGGCCTTTCGATTTTGCCACGCCAGATTGGTTCCGCCGACCAGGTTAAGCGTCGCGTTAATGACATGGAACGGTCTCTGCTTCTTCAATCTGTGAAGCTGGAAGTTGTCGCCGTCGTCGAACCCCGTGAATGTGTTTGTCTTTCGATACTTGTTCGACGCTCCGAGGTAGGCCCGCACGAGCCGGTCGCGATAGGCGCCGTGTAGTGAAAATTTATTCACGTTAACAAAGAACGCCATGAATAGCCCGAAACCCGAAAGGCCGACCAGCCAGAGAGCAAGGAGGACAATGTGCGATTTGGAGAGCACGGCTAGGTGATTCTGCGCATCACTTGGTAAGTAGATCGCATCCGGCCCGTCCCCCAGAAGGGCCGGTGCTTCGAATATCTGTGTCGTGAGATAAGCGAATCCCGCAAAGATAAAGCCCAGAAATATCACCGCGGCGATCTTCGGAGCAGCAGAAAGGTACGAGCGCTTCTTAGGCGGGACCGCTCCACTTACAGCCTCAGTCTTGGACGAAAATCCGCCGATGAGCGACACTGCACCGGAAATAAAGCCGACGGCGGCAACGCTGAAAGAGTAAAGCCAATCCCAATCGCTTTTGCTAGAGCCCATTTCAACCAGCCGCTCGATACCGAGCGGAGCAAGAAGCACAAGAGCGTTCAGCACTATCCAGACGATAGAAACGATGAGCACCCATGCCCCGTATCGCGCGAGCCATTCCCGATCTTCATCCGTGACCTTGCCGCTCGACAGTCCGATGAAGACGGCCGCCGCGACGAGGAAGATCAGGAGAAAGATGGGAACTGACACGCAAGCGTAAATCACGATCGCAAATGATTGAGATTCCGGCAACAAAGCGCTCTTCAACGCTGCCGGGTCAAAGATTCGCGGGGTGAGAAACCACAGAAGTGCGCCCCAAAGGGCCGCCGACGCGACGGTGGCGAGAAGAGTCCTCCAATCGAGAGCGAGGCCTTGCACTCTACGGCGGAGAGCAAACAACGCGTAGCCTATAGCACACACCAGCAATGCGCTTACCACGAATCCAGGAAGGCTGCGGAGGTTCATCACGCCTTCGAGCAGCGTCGGATCGGATGCGGCTCGGTCGGCAGTATCACTCAAGCTCAGCGTTCCGATGTACAACGCCGACATTGCGAGGGCCATCAGCACGAGCGGAAAAACTGCTAAGAGGAAGTTCCAGGAATCTGTATTCCGATCAACGTCTTTCCCCTGATTCTTGCTGGGAAGTTTGCTGAGTACCGACGATAAGGCGAATCCACCCAGGGAAAGTGCAACAACGATTACTATCGCTGCCGCGTCTCCTTTGATCCCATCCCAACGGATCAATGAATAGAAGAATCGGGGAATCAGAAGTACCGCCATTATGAACGGTATGAAGATTGTCAGGTTGAGAAACAAGTTCCTTAGATAGATGCCGATCAATGTCCAGGTATCGGCCGAAAGCAACCCGACTCGCGGACTCATGTAATTGCTGTAATCGCGCAGGTGCTGGAGCTGGGTCGGCTCAGGATTGGGATCGCCGGGAGCATTTGGAGGGACGCAGTTCAGGCGACGCTGCACTTCTTCAAGACCGGCGTTCGCGTCCACGTCGTCGACATCGAAGTTGTTCAGACCGGCAGTTGTGGTCGAATCTTCCGCAAGATTAATCCCCCTAAGTTTTTCGCCGAGCCCTTTGAAGTCGGCACCGGGGTTGGCCTCGTGTAAACCCTTGCGAAGACGCTCGCGAAATATCCAGGCCGATAGCCACGATCCAAGATAGCCTCCTCCCGAAACAGTCGACAGATAGTCGAAGCCCTCAAGGAGTTTGCGATCGGCGAGCGCCTGTACAACGCCGAGTCCGAATGTCGCGCTCCTGATCCCGCCGCCGGAAACACAAAGAGCGGCGAGCTCGTGTTTGTGGAGATGCTCGAAGACTTCTTCGAGATTCTCGGACCCTAGCTCCTCGTATGCCAGTTTGTCTCTTTCGCCTTTTTCAACCGGCCGGGCCGGGATAATCTGGTTCAGTTCGTCGCACAAGATCTGCGCAAGGTTCAGAGAACGCGGTTCCGGTTTTGGATCGTCGCTCATATATTTCAGAAGGGAAATTGCTCGGCGCCTATCGAGCCGATCTTTGAACTCTGCCGTCAAAGCCCCAGTTCTTTGAGGGTCACAGTACCAGCGATACCATCCGGTAGCAGACGATGCGCTGACTGAAATTGTTTGACGGCGATCTCGGTCTTTGGACCGAAAACACCGTCGGCTTTGCCTTTTGGAATATAACCGCGTTCGATGAGCACGTTTTGCAGGGATCGAACACCATCGCCGCGGGATCCACGTTTGTAGATCCGCGGCTCCGGTGTTTTGGGAGCGAGCGGAGCTTTTGCTTTGAAATTAAGTTTCCATGCCGATGCATCGTCGTACAGCTTTGCCGTTCCCGCCACCGATATATGAATGTGATGATTGTGAGCGTTCTTTCCGTGATAGGGTTTCCAGCGTGAAATATCGCCAGGTACGGTTATCTGGCGTTCGAAGATGATGTACTTGACTCGCGGATCCTTGCTCGCGCACAGAGCGGAGACGAGCTCGCGGCCGTCGTGCCCATCGTTGAAATCGCGATCGATATCCATCGCCGTTACAACGCCGGCCAAATTCGGATTGTGATCTGACCGGTTCCGTTCGTGGGCCCGGTCACCTATCGTTCCGTCACTCGATTTATCACGGGCCGGAAACGCTTCATTGACCTGAATCCTTAACTGAAGCAAACTCTTCGCTACTCTCCAAGACATATTGTTTATGCTCCTTTCTCATCGATTGTTTTTCTAATTGCATTCAACAAATTCTCCGCGGTCATTAAAGCTTGCACACCAACTACTCAGCGAGTTGATGTACGCATCCGCGTTTACCGCCTTCTTCACTTCACCAAGCCGATTCACCGCATCCTCACGGCGCGAGAAGCCCGGGATCACCGTCTGGAACAAACTACCTTTTTTATAGATCCTGGATGCCGGGCTGAGTGTGCGTGCCTTTGCCAGTTCGTCCCGGGCCGCGTCGAGCGTCGCGTCCGCGCCCGCGATGATCGCCCATTCCTGCGATGGTATGGCCACTTGGGCCATTTGCGAGATAAGCGGCCTTTCCTGCGGTGCGGTTTTGACCTGCAGCTGCGAAAGTTTCTCTTTCTGTTCGCTGCTTGGCTGCTCGATCTTCGCGAGACGTTCCTTTTCTGCCTTGTCCGTTCGATACTCTTCGAGACGTGGCAGAAGGGAATCTTTGTAAGCCGCCCATGACGATCGCAGTTCACCCGGCGGTGCCACAAAAGAAAAATATTCCGCCAGCAACCATCGCTCCTCGATGCCGTCCGCTTTTACGATCGTGGCGACGTGTTTATCGAACACCTCTACTTCCTTGATGTCCTGTTCCCGCTCCCGAAAACCATCGCTGACGATCGTCGCTCCGACAACGATCGCAACCGAGACGATGAACCATTTCCCGACCTCGATAAGCTTCTCGAGCTTGGCAGATTCAACCTGCGTCCGGAGCACCATGAAGCAAGTGGCGATAAAGCCGATGAAAGCTATAGCGATGAAGCTAATGCCGAGGTAGAAAGAGAGAGTACCGGTGTTTGTGAACATATAATTCTCCTTCCGATGATTGGTCGACCCAAATTCATCCCGGAGGCGTTTAAGATCGCGTTATCGAAATGTCGGTTTCGACCGTCATGATGAACGCCGAATCGGCGGCCCCTGGGGACTTGTTCAAATCGAGATTTCCTACTCCATCAACATCGTCGAGCTGCTCATACATGGCAAGTGTCATCTTGATGCCGCTCGAGTTGTCGGCTTTCAAGGTTTTTAGCTTCCCGGGGAGGTTGAGCTCGTCGAAATTGCATCTGTCTTCCAAGGCTTGAACCGAACTCATTGTGCTGTTGTATAGTCGTTTTATATCGGGCATATATTCTCCTTTTTAGGGCGTAGCTTCCGTATATCGAAGTTTGCTATTGAGGCATTTTGTCTGCAGTAATGTCGACGATCGTTTGGTTAATCAGCGTTACTAGATCATCCTTGCCGTCTTGAAGCAGCTTTCCGCGGGCCAAGATCAATCCGGATCGAATCTTCAAGCCGTCTGCGTTCTCAGTAGTGATCTCCTGTGCCTCGAGAGCAGCTTTGACATCCCCGTTCTCGCTTAGAGCGACAACTATTGCGCGCAGAGCATCAAGGGCTTGCTTCTTCCTGGCGTCCGAGTCCGATGTTAGAGCGTTTCGCAGAGCAATGAGCGTCTGCTGGGCAGTTCGTGCGATGACCAAGTCGCCCGCGGAGATTTCACCTACGGCCCGGAGATTTTCTTCTGCCCGCTCGACATTCGCCCCAGTCTGATCGACCAACGTATCGAGTGCGTTGTTGAATGTGCCGGCAAACAAGTAGCGCCGGAGGTCATTTTTCGCCGCATACCATGTGTATCGCGATGTAGGGCGGGTCGAGCTTTCTGTAATCTCCGCAAAGATATCGGCTCGATTAGTGTTCATGGTGTTAATCAATACCTGCGTTTGAAGTACGTCGAAGTTACGGTTGAATGCTGTCCGCCCGCCTTGGAATCCTGACAAGGCCGTGCCAACTATTCCCCTCGCCCGCTCACCGTTCATGATCCCGATCGACGTCGCAGCGCCGATCTCCAGAAAATCGAGAAGTGTTTGGAGCCAGCGAAGCTTTGTCTTCCGACCGTCCTTTCGTAATTTGTAGTACGTGTCGACTTGTCCACGCACCAACTGGATCATCTCGTTCCGTGATCCTCTTCTCTGAGCTTCCGTCCCTCCGTCCAGGTGGTAGCGGCGATAAAAATCGCAGAACTGACTCGTATTGAGAGGCCCGGCGCACAATTGTTTGTCGTCAGCGTCCGCATCGAGTTTCAAAGCTGTAGGTTTCTTCTGTGCGAGGCATGGAGCCGAAGCCGAAATAAAAAGGAAGACGAGCGCCAGCGCGATGGCGAATAAGGGAATCCTGCGTCTCGAATTCTGTTCACGGGTATTCATAGTTGTGTTACTCCACGCCGTCCAAAAATAGACGGAGAAAAAGGTGACGATCTGAACCTGCCGACCGGTTTCAAGGACGGTCGGACCAATTTAATTTATGTAGAGAAGACTTCCCTGGATTGTTGGGAGCTTGGGAACTGTGGAAACTCAGAAGTGCTTGGGAGTCTGCGCAGTTTTCAAGCTGAATTAAGTTATGGGTTACGACTACAAAGATCGTGTGTGTCGACCTGAGTAATCACTTAATGCGGGAGTTGTATTGCTTGATTCAGAGGAACTCTATTACTGTTCCGAAATCGTGTCAAGCGCTATCTTTTACCCGCTTGTTCGGATCGATGTGCGACCGGACTCGGGTCAAGTCGTCTTCGTCGAACGATAATCTGTTTTCTAGTGATATATGAGTGGAGGGCAGGAAACCTTTCAGGATTTTTTTTGTATCGTGGGCGCGGACGTCCTTAGCAGGGATTTTAGCGGGCGTTCTGACTAAAAGAATTGTAATACTCGACGGGTGCAAGATCGTCGGTGAGGATAGGCGTGTCGCGCGGGAAGTCGTGGGCGTAGAGATGCGAAAGTAGACGTGCGATCTCCGCGTCGACCGGAGCCTCGCTCGTACCGCAGTCTGATTTGCACGCGACTATCATCACGTTCTGCGTGGCATCGTCGCTCATTTCAAGGTTTACTTTGAACAGCAGCACGCGTGGGAATACCGCCTCGTAGGTCGCGTATTCTGCTTGCAGAAAGTTGCTCTCAGGCCCCCGGATCGCCGAGCCCACATTGAATATCACGATGCCGTCATCGTCGAGAACGCGGCTAATATTCCGCACCGCCTCGATCGTCGTCAGATGGTACGGCACGCTGAAGAGCGAGCCGAACGCGTCCATCAAAACCACATCGTACTTCGCAGTTTCCGCGCTGTTCAGAAATACGCGGCCGTCTTCGTGAATAATTTTGAGGCGCGGATCATCCTGAAGCCTGAAGAAGCGGCGGGCCAGGTCCGTCATCTTCGAATCGATCTCGACCACGTCGATCGTCGCATCCGAATAGGTTCGCAGATAATCTCTAGGATACGTGTATCCCGCTCCGCCGATCATAAGCGTGTTCATACCCCCTGGACGATAATGTCTCAGCAGGTGATAGAACGGGGTGTACCTGAATGCGAGATCATCGCCGTCAAGATAGACGGCGGACTGGGAATAATAGGGATCCGTCGCAAGTGCACGCATGTCGCGACCGGTTTTCGGATCGTTCATCCGAAACACGCGGATGCGGCTGTATTCCGAATCGACATCGTGGAGCTCGTTCGTCTTCCACATGAACCAGGCGCTCGCTTCGCTGCCTACGATACCGGTCGCGAGTAGAACCAAGACCGCGACCCGCGCGCGGGTGAAGGCGAATGGAGTAAGAACGATAGCCGTCAGCATCAGCGATGCCGCGATGATGTAGAGAGTTCTAACGCTGCCAACGAATGGGATCAGAAAAAATCCGGCTGCAAACGTGCCGGCGATGCTCCCGACGGTCGAAAGTGCGTAGAGTCTCCCGACCGTAGCACCGGAATCGGCCAGCGACAGCATTCTCAACTTGACTGCGTATGGAGTGACAACTCCGAGCGCGACGCTCGCCGGTCCGAAAAGAAAAAGTGATGCGAAAACCGCCTTGAGTCCGAGCCCGAACGGAGCCGACGCAACTGCGGTAAGCACCACGTCCTTGATAAAGATGGTGAGGGAAACGAGTCCGCCTGCAACAAAGATCACCGACGCGAGCACCTTCGGATCGGGCCTCCTATCCGCAAGTCGACCGCCCAGCCAATAACCCAGACTGAGGCTCGCCAGGATCACCCCGATTAAGCTCGTCCAGACGTAAGTCGATGTCCCGATAAACGGCGAAACGATCCGCGAACCGACGATCTCATAGATCATCACAAGCGCTCCACAGACAAACACCGTCGCTTCCAGAATGTATCTGCCAACCGCGCTCCGCATTCCACGATTGTCGTGTTTATAAACACGCGGCGCAAATTCGATGATCGAGAGCTCTAGGGAACAAGATGAACGAACTCAATAATGGTTCTTCTGTGTACTCCGTCCCGTTCCTCTTATTCCGTGGTTCGGCTGTTTCGACGCTGGATAGATCGAATTCGTTTGTTAAGTTGGTTGTGACCACGGAACAAGACGAACAAGACGAACAAGAGGAACCAGAGGAACAAGAGGAACCAGAGGATCAAGAAGAGAAGATGAACGCCGCGCTCTGTCAGATGTGCGAGCATGAAAAAAGAGGCTCCGAAGAGCCTCTCGTAGATTGGCATAGGTTAATCCGCCGTTAACTCACGCCCCCGCGGTTTTTTTTTCCTCTGTGTCGTTTACGAAGGTTAGCCAGTTTGCTCCGAATGGGGCGGGGCGTTCGGCGCGGATGACTTTGAAGAATTCTTCTTGCAGCTTTTGGGTTACCGGTCCACGCTTACCGGAGCCGACCGTGATGCGATCGACCGAGCGGATAGGTGTGATCTCGGCGGCGGTGCCGGTGAAGAATACTTCGTCGGCGAGGTAGAGGGCCGAGCGTTGGATCGTTGTCTCGAGGACCTCGATGCCGAGCTCGCGTGCGATCTGCAAAACGGAATCACGCGTGATGCCGGGCAGGATCGATGCTCCGAGCGGCGGCGTGATCAGCTTACCGTTGTTGACGAGAAAAATGTTTTCGCCTGAGCCTTCGGAAACGTAACCGCGATCGTCGAGTGCGATTCCTTCCGAGAATCCGCCGAGTATCGCTTCCATTTTGATGAGCTGCGAATTCATGTAGTTCGCACCTGCCTTTGCCATCGATGGCATCGAGTTCGATGTGATACGCGTCCAGCTTGAGACGCAGACATCGATGCCGCTTTCGAGAGCTTCCTCACCTAAATATTTTCCCCACTGCCAGGTTGCGATGTATGTGTCGATCGGACTTCCGAACGGATTGACGCCAAAGGACGGCTTTGATTCGTCGAGTCCGCGGATGATGACGGGGCGGATGTAGCATTCGTCGAGGCCACTCTCGCGAACGAGCTCGACCGTGGCTTCGATGATCTGTTCGCGGTTGAACTTCGGATCCATCCGATAGATCTTCGCCGAGTTCATCAAACGTTGAATATGTTCGGGCAAACGAAAAACAGCCGAGCCTTTGGCAGTGTTGTAGCAGCGTATGCCTTCGAATACGCTCGAGCCGTAATGGACGACGTGAGACATGACGTGGATCCGTGCATCGTCCCAGTCGACCATCTCTCCGTTGCGCCAGACCTTCTGCGACACCTTCATCGTTGCTACATCTTTTCCTGCCATATTGTGTTAGACACTCCTGATAATCAGATTATTAAATTGCTAAGTTAAAATACGAAAACGTTACGGGCGGGGCTGCTGACGCTGTACAAGACCTTTCATTTTATGGGGTAAGTATAACAAAATACCGAATACATCAATAGCTTCGGAAAGAAAGATGAGGGTGTTTGAAAAGGCCGATTCTTTTTTCAAAAAGATACCCCGTGCTAATCTATTGAGCCGAAAATGTTGGTCGCGTCTGCGACCAGATGCGGCTTTGCCGCCCGATGAGCGGAAAGGCTCGCCTTTCCGTAAGCGCCTGAAAAACGTTGGAGGCTCCGCCTCCACGGGGAGGCATAGCCTCGGATAATTTGGTGGCGACGGTGAGCCAGAGGCTCACCGCTCATCATGGCGGCAAAGCCGCAAATGGAGCTTGCCTGGCCTATGGGGCCAGGGCCCACGGCTAAGTTCGGGCGATCGCTACGCAACCAGGACACTCGCGACACTTACGCATGCGCTAAAAAAAAGAGGCCGCCTTTTCAGACAGCCTCTTGTGAGTGCATGTTAGCCGTTGCTAGAGGATGAATATCCTGGGCGCCGTATCCTGAAGACGCGAGCTAAATATAGTTCCGTCCGGTAGCCGGACCTCAACCACGATCGGCTGATCGCCGGCCCTATTCAGCGAGTCCGGAAGCTGGAAATCGATCGTATAGACGCCCGGTTCTACGATGACACCACCTGTAAGTGAAGGTATCGCCGTGATCGGGACCGGTGGAGCACCGCCGATGCGTACTGTAATAACACCCGGCGACGTGTTCGCCACACCAGTCAGACGAAGCCGTATAACAGACGGGACGCGCGTCGCTCCGCGGACACGAATCGTCCGGACGGTAAAGGGCTCCGTCGTATGAACGCGATTAGTTACGTTAAATGCCTGGGCTCGGCCGCCGGGTCCAGGAACCAGAAGATTAGTGAAAATGTCGGGACGCGCCGGGACGATCGTCAGGCTGCCCCTGAAGACGGTGCCCTGATTATTGATGACGACCGGATACGCCGTCCCTGTTGCCGTACTGCTTAGGAACGGCGGGACCACGAAAATGATCTGGTGACGGCTCACGGATTTCAATCCGCATGCAATCCCGTTGATGGTCATCGTGACGCCGCTAAGCGAGATCGGGAGTGTGAATGATCGCTGAAGCGATCCAACCGCGGTCCGCGCAACTATCGGCTCGTTCGTGCTCGGGCTGTAATTCAATATCGCCAAACTTCCCGGCGACAAACCCTGAACCGCTGACGGCGTGACCGGCGTGGGCGAAGGAAGCGGCGTAGGTGTAGGACCAGGCGGCGGCGTCGGTGTGGGTGTCGGTGTCGCGGTCGGGCTCGGAGTCGGAACAGGCGATGCCGTCACCGCCATTCGGCTAGCACCAGTCGCGAAACTAAGAACAGCGACACCCTGACTGACAGCTTCAGGCAGATACAGGTAATAGATCTCTTTCTGGCCATCGGTATTGCCGGTGCCGAGTTCGGTTGCAGGGAGATCGAAAGCAATTCGGCTGGACGAGTTGCTCGGAATTGGTTGGGTGAAGGCGAAGACCACCGTCGAGATCGGAAACTTCGTCAATCGAGTGAAAGCGGCCGTAGCCCCCGGCGGCGTGGGAACCGGCAGCGGTTGCGAAGTTTTGTAGATCTGTGTCGGCCGCGCGGGATCCGGATTCAATCCTTCTGATGCGGTAGTCGCTATAGTGCCGTCCGCTTTGATATTCATCCGGGTCTCAAAAACAATCGTAGAAGGTCGGCCATCCACATCGTAATCCGTGAACCCCGGGAAGCGCGGCACATCGCCGCCGGCGGCGCCTGCGTCGGCATCGCTTCGTGGTAAGAATCTCTTATAAGCTGCTGCCGGAGTCGGACCCGTTATGGTCGAGTCGAACAC
>JANPJL010000042.1:0-5534 GCA_031425495.1 Acidobacteriota bacterium | reverse complement strand
TCAACTATCAACTATCAACCGCCCCTTGGGCTAAAGCGGAGTTGGCGCATCCGAGTGCGGAATAAAGCATCGCCTGCACCTTGCTTCGTACTTGTCGCTTGCACCGACCTCGACTCGCTCCTCGGATTCAACGGTTCGCTGTGAATAGTTTGCGGTGCCGCCGCACTTTACGCAGATGGCATGTGTCTTCGTGATAAATTCCGCGATCGATAAAAGCTGCGGCATCGGTTCGAACGGGCGGCCGGTGTAGTCCTGATCCAGTCCGGCGATGATCACTCGCTTCCCTCTCGCGGCCAGCTCGTTTACGGCATCGATCAGCTCCATATCAAAGAACTGCCCCTCATCGATCCCGATAACCTGCGTTTCGGATTCAACCTGCGCCATCAACTCTTTCGTCGAAGACACCGGCGTCGAGTTATGCTTCTGACCCGAATGCGACGCGATCTCTTCGACTGAGTATCGGGCATCGATCTTCGGTTTGAATACCTGAACCTTCTGCCGTGCGATCCGCGCGCGGTTAAGCCTTCGGATAAGTTCTTCGGACTTTCCCGAGAACATCGAACCCGCAATAACCTCGATCCAGCCGTTGCCATTCTGTCTGTCCCTGCGGCGTTCTTCAGTATTATCGAACGCAAATTCTTCAACCATAAATTGCTTTCGATTATAAGCGCAGCAAACCACAAACGGTGAACGGCGAACGGTGAACGGTAAGTGAAGAAGGCGATTGACTCTTTCACTCACCGTTCACCGTTCACCGTTCACCGTTCACCGTTTAGTGACTTCGTCACTGGCGAAGGTCGCGCCCGACCATCTCTTCCGGCTTCTCTACGCCGAGGATCCCGAGGATCGTCGGGGCGACATCGCATAGCGATCCGTCGTTTCGGAGCTGGAGCGATGACGCTTGATCGTCGATGATGTGGAACGGAACAGGGTTATTGGTAGTAAATCGATGGGGCGCACCCGACCCGTTCAGCATCGTTTCGCACCCCGCATGAGATGACGTAATTACGCTGACACCGCCGGCGTGGCGAACCTTCTCGACGATGCCGCCAAGGCAAGTGTCGACATACTGGATCGCTTCGATGGTAGTTTGTAAATTCCCGGTCTCGGCGGCGATAGCGGAAGCCGAAAAATTAACTATGAATACGCTGGGCTGGTCGACCCGAAGATATTGGAGCACGCGGTCCGCCACTTTAAAACTCTCCCTTTCAGGTTCGTTATCGCGGTGCTGCGAGGCCGGCAGATCGACCTGCGAGTCGCACTCGAACTGCGTAGCATCCGAACCTGCGTTGAAAAACTGTGTGACGTGAGGAAATCTTTCGCCGCCGGCGATACGGTAATTGGCGATCCTTCGATCGGCAAAGATCTCGCCAAGTACGTTAATTTCTTTTTCGGACGTGAATGCGACAGGTAGATTGAAACTATTGTCGTACTCGGTGAGACAGATCGCCTCGACTACCGGCTTTGCAGACGAGGAACCGATGTCCGGGACGGCGAGCGACCGAGTAAGCTGGCGCATCGTGTCGGCCCGGTGATTGAAAAAGATGACTACATCGCCGCCCGCGATCGTGGCGACCGGAACTCCCGTACTCTTTTCGATTATGATCGGTGCAATGAACTCATCGGCGATCCCGCGCAGGAACGAATTTCTGATCGCGGTTAACGGGTCGGCGGCCCTCTCGCCTTCGGCGTGTACGAGCATCGTAAACGCGCGGGCCGTGCGCTCCCAATTCTCGTCGCTATCCATTGCAAAGAACCGGCCGCAAAGAGTCGCGATCCGGCCGATGCCGATCTCCGCCATCATGATCTCCAGCGCCTCGATATAGATGTCGGCGGTACGCGGCGGTACGTCGCGACCATCGAGAATTCCATGGACGAAAACTTCACGAACTCCCTCTTTTTTTGCCAGCCGGAGTAAAGCGTAAAGATTTTCAGGAGCCGAGTGTACACCCCCGTCGCTCAAAAGCCCGATCAGGTGAACCGGTTTACCCGATGCCGCAGCGCGTGCCATTGCAGACTGAAGGACAGCATTCTGCGCAAACTCGCCGCTCTTGATCGCGTTGGCGATCCGGGCAATGTCGGTCTGAACGACGCGACCCGCCCCGATATTCAAATGACCTGCTTCGGCACTTCCGGGATCCGACGCCGCAAGACCGACGCTTTCGCCAGCCGCCGCGAGCTGTGTTCCCGGATACTGCGAGCATATCTGGTCGTAATTCGGGGTGTGAGCAAGTGCCAGAGCATTGCCCGCGCCAGCTGCTGAAACTCCCCAGCCATCAAGAATAATAAGTGCAAGCGGTCGTTGGATCGAGGTATTCATAAGATTGGGAAAAGGCAGGAAAAGTCGGGGGAAACGTTCCGTCTGGACTCGTGAAGAAAGTCCGTCAGAGACGAGTATCATTATAACCGAAACGGGTCAGGCAGGCGCAAGAGTTTAGTTCGGCGCAGTGGAAAGTGGCCAGTTGACAGTTGACAGCTGACAGTTGAAGTGGGCATAAGGCGGTAGCCAGCGGGCGGTGCATCGTGACAAATGACCAATGACCAATGACCAATGACCAATGACCAATGACCAATGACCAATGACCAATGACGAACTAACCACTCACCACTCACCACTCACCACTCACCACTTACCACTCACCACTACTCAGTAGGCATCCGGCGCCGTGCGTTCCATCCAGCGTTCGGGATGGCGGAGGGTCGAGAATTCAAACTGTTCGTAAAGTCCGTGTGCGTCGAGCGTCGCCAGAACCCACCGTCGCAAGCCTTGCAAGTTGGGGTACGAGATCATCGCCTCCATCAGTTGCTTGCTTAGACCGCGACCGCGAAAGTCTTTAAGGACGAAGACATCTCCAACATATGCAAACGTGGCATGATCGGTTACGACCCGGGCGAACCCCACTTGTCGCGCGCCAAGATAAACACCGAAGCAAACAGAGTTCACGATCGCGGTCCTGGTCTGCTCGATCGTTCGGGTCTGAGCCCAATACGATTCCTCAGCCAAAAATTTATGGATCAACTCGACATCGAGCCGGTTCTTATCGGTGCTTATCTCAAACTGTTCCGTTTCCATTTGTTCGCTAACGTCAGTCAGCACCACAGTGAGTACCACAGTCAGTACCACCTGCATAAGCGGGTGGTGCTGCGCCAGAGAAGAATACACACGGCGGAAACATCGAGCGTCGACCACTGCTTACGAGGCATGGCAAAACTAGAGAATCGACCGAGGCGAAGCTGCCACAAGAACAAAGCCAGATGCGAAGCTTCTGGTCCGGCTCGAAACCCAATCCGCCCTGGAGGGGCGGAAGCGATCTTCCGCACTTTCAGTGCGGACTGACATCCGCTATTTCCAGACGTTTCACGTTTGGCTACGATCTGTCGGCGGCTTCACCGCGGAAATCGAGTGTCGACCACCCGCTTACGCAGCTGGTACTGACCTGGTCGCCCCTACCGCCCGATCCCTCGCGACTGCTCATCCGTGATCTGATACAACGCCTTCCGTCCCGGATACCTCGCCGAATCGCCGAGGTCCTCTTCGATGCGCATAAGCTGGTTGTATTTCGCGACCCTGTCCGAACGACACAGGCTGCCCGTCTTGATCTGCCCGGCATTCGTCGCAACGGCGAGATCGGCGATGAAGGTGTCCTCGGTTTCGCCGGAGCGATGCGAGATCACAGCCGTCATGTTGTTCGTCTTCGCCAACTCTATCGCGTCGAGCGTTTCGGTCAACGTGCCGATCTGATTGACCTTGATCAGTATCGAATTCGCAGCACGCTCGTCGATTCCTCGTTGCAGAAAGCGGACGTTCGTCACAAAAAGATCGTCGCCGACAAGCTGGACCCGCTTCCCGACCGACTGCATAAGGTTCTTCCAGCCATCCCAATCGTTTTCCGCCATGCCGTCCTCGATCGAGATGATCGGGTACCGATCACACCAATCTGTCCAGTATGCCGCCATCTCCTCGGACGACAGTTCACGCTTGTCGCTTTTCTTGAAGATGTATTTGCCGTCCTTGTAAAACTCGCTCGCCGCCGGGTCGAGTGCGAGCATGACGTTCCCGCCGGCGTTGTATCCCGCTTTCCCTATCGCCTCGAGAATCGTTTCGATCGCTTCCTCGTTCGACTTAAGATTTGGTGCAAATCCGCCTTCGTCGCCAACGCCGGTAGAATAACCGCGCGACTTCAGCACCGATTTGAGGCAATGAAATATCTCAGCTCCCATTCGCAAGCCTTCGGAAAAGCTCTCGGCACCGACCGGCATCACCATGAACTCCTGAAAATCGACGTTGTTGTCCGCGTGAGCTCCGCCGTTGAGAATATTCATCATCGGAACTGGCAACGTCTTCGCGTTTGCCCCGCCGATGTAGCGATAAAGCGGGATCTCGAGAACCGATGCGGCAGCTCTGGCCGTCGCGAGAGAAACTGCCAGGATCGCGTTCGCACCCAGCTTCGACTTCGTCGCCGTTCCGTCGAGTCCGATCATCGTCTCGTCGACTAGGGTCTGATCGAGTGCATCCACACCCTCCAACTCACGGCTGATCTTATCGTTGACGTTGTTGACGGCTTTCTGCACTCCCTTACCCTGATAACGCAGATCGTCACCATCGCGAAGCTCGACCGCTTCGTTCTCACCCGTCGACGCACCGCTCGGCACGGCCGCTCGCCCCGTCGTCCCGTCTTCGAGAATTACTTCTGCCTCAATGGTCGGGTTACCGCGGGAATCCAGGATCTCGCGTGCCCACACTCGTTCAATAAAGCTCATCTGTTTGAATTGCTCCGGTTAGTTTGGAATTTGATTACTAAATTTAGCGTGAAAGAAATGGAAAGACAAAAGCTGGACGACAAGTGGATAGGCCTTGTTCTCGCTCTGCTAGGAGCGGAATGTTTGTAGCCGCCCGCAACAATAAGAAAGAGCTCCGTTAGGAGCTCAACATTCGACTCCTACGGAGCCGGACGGATTAATCGCGCAACTTCTACAAACATTAAGCTCCTACGGAGCCCTTCTCGTCCCGGAACCGAACGACGTACCGTTCGATTTGCGTTATACAAATCTCCGGACGACCGACCTCGCAACGATCCATCGCGGCCTGGCGACGATTAAGAATTTACAGCCGCCCTAGCCTTCTCCATTCGCACCTGCAAGATCCTTCGTTTCGCCGCCTTCTCGATCTTGAACACGTGGCCGTTGAATGGGACGGTGTCGCCCTCGGTAAGAATGGTGCCCGCCTGTGACATCAGAAATCCGGCGACGGTTGTGTAGCCTTCGGATACCGGAAGAGTCAGCTCCAGTCGTCGATTCAGATCGCGGACCGCGAGGCCGCCGTCGAGAATGTAGGTGCCGTCTGGCTGCTCATGGATTTGCTCGTTGACCTCTTCGTCGTGCTCGTCGGAGATCTCACCGACGATCTCCTCAAGCAGGTCTTCGAGAGTAATGATCCCTTCGACTCCACCGTGCTCGTCGACGACAAAACCGAAGTGAAACTTTTCACGCTGCATCTGTCGGAGCACGTCTTCCAGACGCGCGGTATCAACGAC
>JANPJL010000041.1:0-14929 GCA_031425495.1 Acidobacteriota bacterium | reverse complement strand
AACGGTCTTGACGCAACGAAAAGCGTATACTACGCTTCTCGCTGTCCACCTTAGAAAATCTGCCCACGTATATTCATGTGATCGGACAAACGATTTCGCATTATCGTGTCACTTCCCAGCTTGGCGAGGGCGGGATGGGTGTGGTGTATGAGGCGGAGGATCTCAACCTCGGCCGCCACGTGGCGTTGAAGTTCCTCTCACAGGCGATGGGTAACGACGATTCGCTTATTCAACGGTTCCAGCGTGAGGCACGGGCCGCCTCGGCACTCAATCACCCAAATATCTGCACGATCCACGGTATAGAGCAGCATGAGTCGGAGCATTTCATCGTCATGGAATTGCTCGACGGCGTGGCTCTAGCCGACCGTATCCGACTCGGATCTCTGGACATAGAAACGGTGCTCTCGCTCGGTATTCAGATCGCGGACGCACTTGAATCCGCGCATTCAAAAGGGATCGTTCACCGCGATCTTAAGCCGGCAAATATTTTTGTCACTTCGCGCGGACAGGCAAAGATCCTGGACTTTGGCCTCGCTAAGATCCATCAACAGAAACCTGACCCGGCGTCGAATCTGCCGACGGCCGTGCACGACGGTCTGACGTCGCCGGGAACTGCGATGGGGACGGTCTCATACATGTCTCCCGAGCAGGCTCGCGGCGAGGTCACCGACGTACGCACCGACCTTTTTTCGTTCGGCACGGTCCTCTATCAAATGGCCACGGGGATGCTGCCTTTCCAAGGCGACACATCGGCGGTCGTTTTCGACGCGATTCTGAATCGCGACCCTTTGCCGGCAAATCAGTTGAATGTGACGTTGCCGCCCGAGATGGATCGGATAATCGGACAAGCATTGGAGAAGGATCGCGACCTCCGCTATCAGACGGCGACCGATTTGAAGACAGCCCTCAAACGGCTGAAGCGGGACCTGACGTCGGGCCGACATCCGGTCGAATCAAGTTCGATCCACAACACCCGGTCGCCGAACGTGACCAACGAACACTCGATTGCGGTTCTTTATTTCGAGAACCTTAGTGGCATGAAGGAGGACGAATACCTCCGGGACGGGATTACTGAAGACATCACTACGGAACTTTCAAAGATTCGACTGCTGCGGACTTTCTCGCGTGCGGTGGTAATGGTCTATCGCGATAAGACGGTCACAGCCGGACAGGTTGGCAGGGAGTTAGGGGCTTCGCATGTACTTGTTGGGAGTCTGAGACGGGCAGGTAATCGCCTTCGCATCAACGCTCAGCTTGTCGATGCGATGACCGACTTTCCGATCTGGTCCGAGAGATATGACCGCGAGATGGAGGACGTCTTTGCGGTCCAGGACGAGATCGCGTCGAAGATAGCTGCGGCGCTCCGAATAACGCTTTCACCGCAAGAGCAAGAGGCGCTCGCAGAAAAGCCGACTGAGAATTTGCACGCCTACGATCTATATCTACGCGGACGTAATTTTGCACGTCGCGTTGGGCGCCAGGACATGCAGTTCGCGCTTCAGATGTACGAAAACGCGGTCGCTCTCGATCCAAACTTCGCGGTCGCTCATGCGGCGATCGCGAATGTCTGCGCACAGTATTACTATTATTTCGAGCGAAAGCAGGAGTGGATCGATCGGGTGCACGCGGCGGCACAAAAGGCGATCGCTACCGGCCGCGACGAGCCCGAGATCCGCTGTGCGGAAGCATGGCTGGATTTCGCGCAAGGCAAGTATGAATCGGCGGTAGATAAGATACGAGCAGCGCTTGCGCGCGATCCCGACATCGACGGCGGTTATCATCTCTTTGGCCGTGCGCTTTTTGAATCTGGGCGCTACCAGGAAGTGCTGGATATCATGGAAGACGCCCTCGCGCACGCGGGCGAAAACTACAACACCACGATCCCGATACACAACGCACTCGGCGCGATGGGCAAAACCGACGCGTTAAAAAACTATACTTTTCGTGAGATCGCGATCTTTGAGGCGCAGCTAAAGAAAACTCCGGAAGATGCACGCGTTCGAGTCTTGCTCGCGGGCGATTATGCTTACCAGGGGAGAGTCGAAGACGCACAGCGCGAACTCGATCTCGCGATGGCGCTCCGACCCGACGACACGATGATCCTCTACAATTGTGCGTGCACGCTCTGCGAGATGGATAAGACCGAGGAAGCCATGGTGGCACTCAAGAAAGCCTGGGAAGCCGGATACAAGAATCCGGTTTGGACACGGCAGGATCCCGACCTAGCCAAACTCCACGGCAATCCGGAGTTCGAAGAACTATATCCCGCCAGCGCAAAGGGTGAGGCTCAATAGTTAAGTTCTGATCTTCGAAGCGGGTTGTCGCCCAACGAGGAGACGGACATCAATGCCGATAGTCGAGTCGTAGAAGACACCCTAGATCCGTTCCAAAAAAAGCCGTCGCTCTGAGCGACGGCTTTTTGTACTCGACAAACCTAGGGTTTCGTTAGCTTCGTTCACTCACCGTAGGCTTAATGTTCGTCTCCTTCGGAGACAGGATCTGGAAACCTACCAAGCTAAGCCGAATATCCTTTCTCTCCGTCGAAGTTATAAAGGTTCTCGGTCTTTATCACATCGAGTCCGGCTGCATCGAGACGCTGGAGCAGCGAGATCAATTGACCGTGCGAGACGCCTGTACCCTCCCCGGCATCAGGGATAAACCGGCAACGCCAATGATCGACGGTGAACGTGTCGGGCTGACCGCCCGGATAAACCTTCACGCCGCGGTTCGCGATGTTGAGCAGTTTCAGACCATCGCCGTTCACCTTTTCGACAAGACCACCGAGCTCGTCGGCGACACCATAGAACGAACCCTTCCACCAATCGAGAAAGATGTCGACGCCGACCAGGTCTTTCTTCTGCGGGGTCGGAGTGGAAAAGATCGGCTTTGGATTTTCTTCTACGATGTTGGCAACATACGCGACCGGCTTTAGCTTCTCGGGTTTCTGACCGAGCCGTGCGACAACGGCCTCGGCGAATTCGCGGGTGCCGACCTTTTCACTCGACACACCTTCCTTGTACATGTCGTATGTATGCACGCCATCCTCGATCGTCCGCAGCCACGCGTTATGCGCGGCGTTGGCGACGTCGGGCTGGTTGATATGAACCAGCATCAGGATCGATCCGAGGAACAGTCCAGATGGGTTCGCGAGGTTCTGTCCCGCACGACGCGGGGCCGAGCCGTGGATCGCTTCGAACATCGCGACGTTCTCGCCTATGTTCGACGAGCCCGCAAGCCCAACCGATCCGGCGATCTGTGCCGCGACATCGGATAGAACATCGCCGTAAAGATTCGGCATCACGATGACATCGAAATTTTCGGGCGTATCGGCGAGCTTTGCGGAACCGATATCGACGATCCAGTGATCAGCCTCGATTCCCGGATACTCTGGTGCGATCTCGTCAAAGACGCGATGGAACAATCCATCTGTGCGCTTCATGATGTTGTCCTTGATGAAGCACGTAACTTTTTTACGGTTGAATTTCTTAGCGTATTCGAACGCGTACCGGACGATCTTTTCCGAACCGGGTCGCGAGATCAGCTTCAGGCATTCTTCGACCTGGCCGGTCTGCCGATATTCGATACCGGCGTAGGTGTCCTCTTCATTCTCGCGAACGATCACGACATCCATCACGGGATGCTTGGTATCGACAAACGGATGATAAGAAACACATGGTCGAACATTCGCGTACAGACCCAGCGTCTTTCGTACTGCGACGTTAAGGCTGCTAAAGCCGCCGCCTTGCGGTGTCGTGATCGGCGCCTTCAGAAACACCTTTGTTCGACGCAGGCTATCCCACGATTCCGGTGCGATGCCGGCCGCGTTTCCCGCCAGATAGACCTTTTCACCGATGTCGATCGTCTCGATCTCGATCCTTGCTCCGGCCTCTTTCAAAATATGCAGTGTCGCATCCATGATCTCGGGCCCGATGCCGTCGCCATGTGCAACCGTGATGGGTACATTGGACATAATCTTTAAACCTTTGGTTAGACTGAATGAACGATTCTAGCGAAATTGAATTAAGCAAGCAAAGTAGATGCGTGAGTGGGCTTGTTTCGAATTTCTTCAAACGCTCCGTCATAGCGAGATGTTTGTAGACATGAGCTAAAGGAACACGTTAGCTTCAGCGGAGCGATATCCACATGCCGCTCCAAAACGAGCGGGCGGTCATTGAATACTCGATGTCTACAAACATTTCGCTCCTAACGGAGCAAGACCCGTGTGTCGACATCTCGTGCTTTCCAATTGCGCCAGAAGCCCCGACCCCAACGTTAGGTAATTCTCACTGGGACGCTATAACTACGGCTCCTCGCTTTGTCTTCCACGAGTACCTTAAAAAATGCGCGGCAACACGCTACAATTACAGCATCCAACATCGGAATGTCACAAACGAGGGGTTCTCAAGTGAAACAAGCAATTATATCGATCGTCTTTCTAATGCTATTGGCCGGAGGCGGCGAGGTTTTTGCGCAGTTCCCGCAGACGGAACGCCAAAAGCGACGCATGGAGCAATCCATTAGGGCCTCCGAGGATCGTGAGCGCGACCCTCGACTCGACGCGGAGGCGAGACTTCCTGTTCCCCGTCCCGCCGTTATAAACGTCGACGTCCAGATGGCGCTCAGCAAGACCGAGTACAAAACTTTTGCCGAGGCGAAAGCCGCCGAGACGAAAAAAATAGTGGACGGCGAACCTCTGTGGCTCTACATAAAATTCAAGAGCAAGCTCGGCGATTACGTTTTGACGACGAGGCATCCGGACGATCCGGAAAAGCTTCGCTACACTCTGATTGCGGAGGTGGCTCCGCGCGATGATATAACGGCCCTTGGTCAATACGCGATCCAGTTTGCGAAAGACGACCTGACGGCGACCGAAGTAAAGATCAACCTCGCACCCGGCATGTTCGGCCGAAACAAATCGATCCCCGTATTTTTGATGACGGCAGCCGCTGCAAAAACCGGTGTCTGGAACAACGAGTTTCGTCTAACTAACAGTACCTCCGTCCCCCGTGCCCTGACGGACAACCTTGCCGCGACTCCTGTCACGCTCGACTTCTCAACCGGACCCGCGAAGTATCAGAAGATGGGTTCCGAATATGACTCGATCGTCCTCCGCGGGACGACGGACGTCACGAAGCTTCCGGTGGCCGGCAGCTTTTTTAGCGAGCGGATCGGTACCCTGCTTACCGCGAAACTTTCGGCTGAGAACATCCTGCCGCTAAAGACATATTTTTCGGGTGACGATTGGGAGGAACACGCTGCGTTTGGAATTCAGATGAGAAAAAGCAGACGGGTGTTTGCGACCTTCACCTACCGACGCGGTGAAGGATGCTTTTACGGAGTTGCCGAGGTGACCGAAGAGTTTGATTTTCTGACCGGAAAATTCCGCGAAGCCGATGTAAAGCTGCGGAAAGATCTGGCCATCCCATGCACCGAAGCCTAGTCGTCGCCAAGCCGGTCTATTTTCTTGATAAGCGCAAAATCTACATCCGTGATCCCGCCTCGGTCGTGGGTCATGCTGCGTAGCTCGGCGTAGCCCCACCCGAAGGTGATGTCGGGATGGTGATCCGATGCTTCGGCGATCTCGCCGACATTATTAACAAACGCCAGACTCTCCGCGAAATTCGCGAACTCGAACCTCTTTCGCAGCACATCGCCATCGACCTTCCAACCGTCGGTATCAGCCGCCATGTTGGCTGCTGCTTCGGCCGTCATCTTTTTGCGTTCCATTCGTTTTCGGCTCCTCTCAGTTAGGTTATACTTTTTGTTTTAACGGTTGCTGATTCAGATTGCAATGGCTAGTGTTGGAATGCGCTTTTTCCTTTTTATCACCTTTTTATCGCTCGTATTGATCTCGGGATGCGCGGGCGAGACCAAACCCGAGACGCCTGTTGAGACATTCAAGACTTACATCAACGCCGTGAAACAGAAGAACACGACGAAGATGAAGTTGCTGCTTTCCTCGGAATCGATAAAGATGCACGAGCAGGAGGCGAAGGCGCAGAATCTCACGCTCGACGATGTCGTCAAACGCGAAACGCTTTTTAGCGACGGCCAGAAGGTTGTGGAGTTTCGTAACGAAAAGGTCGAGGGCGAGCGGGCCACGCTCGAGGTAAAAAATTCGTTCGGCGCATGGGAGTCGATCCCATTTGTTCGCGAGGACAGTGCGTGGAAGATCGACAAGAAGGGTTACGTCGACGGCCTAATGCAAGATGTCGAGCAGAACAATCAGCAGATGGACGATTTCATCAATCAGGGGAAGCAGCCGCCGCAGTTATGATATTCGACCCGCCCCGCACCGTTTCTCAAATAGATCTCAGGAGAACATTGTGTCGATGATCCGGCCGTTCCGGGCCGTACGGCCCGCCCCCGAAAAGGCCGAACAGGTTTCGTGTGTGCCGTATGACGTGGCCCACGAGGCTGAGGTGCGTAAGTTTATAGAGCACAACCCCCAGAGCTTTCTTCGGGTCACACGAGCCGAAGCTGAGTTCAATGGCGACACGCCGAGCAGCACCCATGTCCTCGAGCGGGCGAAAGAGAATCTCCGCGAGTTCGTTGCCGGCTCGATCTTTATCACCGATAACGAAGCCGCCTTTTACGTTTATCGGCTGGCAGCCGGGGATCATGTCCAGACGGGTATTGTCGGGTGCCTTTCGATCGACGACTATGAAGCCGGTATCGTAAAGAAGCACGAACGGACGCGACCCGACAAGGTCGAAGATCGCACGAACCACATGCTCGCCGTGCGTGCTCAGACCGGTCTCATCCTGATCGCCTTTCGCGGAACCGAAACGCTTGCTGAGTTGCTCGATGCCGCAACGCGGCTGGAACCGTTATACGATTTTCCGTGCACCGGCGGTGTTCGTCAGACTGTCTGGAAGGTGGGCGCGACGAAAGAAGTAACGGACGCGTTCAAAGCCGTTCCGGCGTTGTATGTGGCGGACGGACATCACCGGCTCGAGAGTGCGAGTCTTGCGCGACGCGCGTTGCGCGACGCCAACCCGTCACACACTGGTAGTGAAGAATATAACTTTGTGCTTGCCGGGGTTTTTCCTGCCGAGGATCTAAAGATCCTTGCCTACAACCGTGTCGTCCACGATCTTAACGGGCTCAGCTCGGATGAATTTTTGGAACGCGTAAAAGAGAGCTTTGTTGTTATCGGCGATGGCGAAAGCGTGCCGCAGAATCGCGGCGAGATCTGCATGTACCTCGACGGCGCTTGGTCGACACTGAGGTTCGCCGTCAATTTTGTCCGTGCTCCTGACCCGATCGAGGGACTGGACGTAAGCGTTCTTCAGGATTACATCCTTAGTCCGATCCTTGGAATTTCGGATCCGACGACCGATGAACGGATCGAATTCGTGGGTGGTATTCGCGGAACCGGTGAACTCGAGCGTCGCGTCGACGACGGCTCGGCAACGGTCGCGTTTTCGATGTTTCCGACGACAATGGAAGACCTCTTCGCCGTCTCGGATATGGGCGAGATCATGCCGCCGAAATCTACTTGGTTCGAACCGAAATTAAAAGACGGACTCTTCGTCCACCTCATCTGATCGATCACCCGAGCCGGATGTCCCGCACACCTCGACTGATCCCATCAGAATTCTTTACAAGCTTCAATACCGGGTCAAACCCGCCCTTCCGCGGGATCCGCTCGCTAGCGGTTAGAAACCTGTCGCCTTCAAAAAGGATCAAGTCGATCGAGTCTTCTTTCTTGTCGAGGCCGGTAACGGTCATGTGGATGTGCTTCGCGATGGTCGAGTCGGGATATGACGCGGGCATTATCGACTCGAACTCGTAACGACCGCGCTCATCCGTCAACATCCAGCCACGGTATCGCCCGTGTTTATGCTCGGCATTGCGGCCATAGATACCGTAAATATCCGTGTGATAAAGGTAGATCAGAGTGTCTGCCACCGGCGATCTGCCATCGGGTCCGTAGACGGTGCCGTTTATCAGGATCCGTTCGCCCTTGTCCGATGCGGGTGCGAGTTTAGTACGCCACGAAACATTGGTCGGTACATCGCGGGCACCGCACCCGCCGCAATTCGGATCGGAGATGGCATTTGCCCGAAGGCCTCCTAGAAGGTCGCTCCCCGACACTTGCGCCTGGCCGTAGTTCCCGCAACCAAAGATTAGCGGTAGCGTAAGAGCTAGCGACGCCTGCTTCAGAAAATCGCGTCGCGTTTCGATGATGCGTTCCATATGTATTGTCCTTGAGCCGAAACTCGGTGATAATCTTTAAGGTTCCGTTGTTCACGTTCCGTAATCTAAACACCGCTGACTCTGATTTTGTAACAGGTTTCGCGTCCTGACCTATGATCGAATCTGAACACTTATCTTTTCGAAAGTTCACGCTCGAGGATCTCCCTACGTTGATCGAACACCGTTCGGATCCCGAGGTGAACAAGTTTCTAGGCGGCACCAAGCTGCAGAATCCGGAAGCCCTGGCGAAACGTATTCGGTTTTACATGTCGTGCTACGAGTCACACGGTTTTGGTATGTGCGCGATGATCTGGAAGCCTACGGGTGAGATGATCGGATCGGCCGGCCTGCAACCGCTCGACGGAACGGACGAGATCGAAGTTGGATACTCCTTGCGGAAAGAGTTCTGGGGACGCGGCGTCGGTACCGAAGCAGCTCGGGCCTGGCTCGATCACGGATTCCAGGCTCACGGACTCGACCGGATCGTCGCGGTCGCTCATACGGAGAATTGGGCGTCGCGCAAGATCATGCAGAAGGTCGGTATGCATTTCGAGAAGACGGAATTTCATTACGACGCCGAGTGTGCCTTTTATTCCATCTCGAAGGACGAATTCATTGGCGGGGCAGCCAAAGCTTAGAGAATGCGCTGGCGTGAGCGGCCACGGGTATACTGAATGATGGCGACGATCTCTGACCGTCATTGAGACGAACGTGAATCCAAACTATCCCAAACTCATCTTCGCGTTCATGCTGACGATCTATTTTCTCTGGATCGCGTATGCTCCGATGCAAGGGAGTTTCCTGGATCACATCGATCTTCCGATCCACGAAACGGGCCACTTGTTGTTCCGCCCGCTTGGCGAATTTATGAGTATCGCCGGCGGATCGCTTTTCCAGGTGATCTTCCCGGCAGTGTTTGTTGGGTATTTCGTTTGGCGACTCGAATACTATTCGGCAGCCATCGTTTTGTTCTGGGTAGGTCAGAGCATTCTCAATGTTTTCGTATATGCCTCGGACGCCGTCGTAATGCAGCTCGTGCTGACGAGCGGTTTTACTGGAAGCGAAGGAGGCTTTCATGACTGGAATTACATGCTCACTGCAACCGGCCTTATCGGTTCGACGAAGACGGTTGCCGGTCTGATCCGAGCGGTCGGTACAATTGTGATGATCGCGGCGGTATTGTCCTCGACGTACTTCGCCCTCTATTCGCCGCGCGCCGATGAAGCTCTATGAAATTCACACTTGTCACAGGGGCATCAAGCGGGATCGGCGAAGCATTTTCCCGACGCCTCGCCGCGGATAAACACAATTTGGTTCTTGTCGCGCGATCGGGTGAAAAACTCCGCGCGTTGTGTGGAGAGCTGTCGGGGAAACATGATGTTGTTTGCCATTCCGCCGCGATCGATCTAATTGAGGAAGGCGGATATCGCCGGCTCTTCAATGAGACCGAGTCTAACGGGTGGGAGATCGACTGGCTCATCAATAATGCCGGTTTCGGTTCTTCAGGTGATTTTGCCAAGCTCGACCTGAGCCGGGAACTTGAGATAATAGATCTGAACGTATCGGCGCTCGTCGCAATGACTCACCTCTATCTGCAGAAGATGCGCGATCGAAGATCCGGCACGATCATAAACGTATCGTCGGCCGCGGGATTTCAACCGATCCCCTACATGGCGACTTATGCGGCGAGCAAGGCATTTGTCTCGTCCTTTTCGGAAGCGGTTGCCGAGGAGAATCGGCCGTTCGGGATCCGAGTCCTGGCGCTTTGCCCCGGGTCGACCAAGACTAATTTTTTCGCAGCTTCGAACATCGAAAGGCCGGTAACGGTAAAAGGCCAACAGACCGTCGAAGAGGTTGTCGATGCCGCGATGAAAGCTCTTAGGCAGAACAAGACGAAAGTAGTGTCCGGCTGGACTAACTATCTTGGATCAATAGCCGGAACCCTTGTACCGAATTCGATATCGACCCGCCTTACGGCGAAGCTCTTGCGATCCAGGCAGGAAAAGACCGACTGATCTAACTCTATGAAATTCACCGTGCTTGGCAGCGGCTCGACCGGCAATGCGGTCCTAATCTCGTCCGAATGCACCAACGTGCTAGTCGACGCGGGCCTGAGCGCACGCGAGATACTTCGTCGTCTCGCAATTGTAGGAGTTGCCTGCGAGGATCTGGACGGCGTCCTGATCACGCACGAGCACAGCGATCACATCGGCGGTCTTCGGGTGTTGCTCCGTTCCGTGCGGTGCCCGGTATATGTATCGGGAGCGACGCAGGACGCTTACTATTGGACACGGGCGGGCGGACAGAATGGTGACAGTGAAGCGACAAAACGACGCGACGCTATGAAGGATCGCACGGTGGCGATCGAATCAAGCCGGTCCTTTTGTATCGGCGACATCGACTTTGAACCCTTCACGGTTCCGCATGACGCCGCGGATAATTTCGGATTCGTTGCGACCAGCGGGGGCGTGCGGATAGCAACCCTGATGGATTTCGGCTGCTTTACACCGCTCATCAAGGAAAAACTTTTAGGATGCGATGCGATCGTCGTGGAATCGAACCATAGCCGCGACATGTTGCGAACCTGCTCAGTTTACACTTGGGATCTGAAGCAGCGGATCGCCTCGCGAAACGGACACCTGTCGAATGAGGACCTGGCCGACTGGCTCGCAAACGACTATGACGGCTCCGCCGCTCAGATCATTCTTGCCCACCTGTCGCAACGTGCCAACGAGCCGCATTTGGCCAGACTGACGGCGGAAACCGCATTGAAGATGCGACCACCTCTTTTTCAATCTCATACCAAAATCACGCTTTCGAGCCACAAGGAACCGACGGCCTGGTTCAGCTTCTGAGACCCACGATAAAAAAAGATAGGCAGAGAAAACTCCGCCTATCCTGCTGATCGGGGAAATCCCCGAAGGCTTTTTCAATGGTCAGATCACTGAACCGCGGCGGGCCCGCTTACAGCTCCGTTGGTACCGTTACCGTCGACGAAATTCTGTCCCCAGCTGAAAATATTAGTTCCGGAAAGGCCGGTGGTGTTGCCGGTAATAATATTGCCTCCGATCCTGATCGTGGCTCCGACTACAGTACTTACGCCCGTGCCATTGACACTGATCTGATTGTCCTTGGCGTTCAGGAACGAAGTCGCGTTACCTGCCTGGATGCCGGTCGTGTTGTGGCTCATGATGGAATTCTGGACAGATGCGGTTGTCGCAGCACCAGTATTGACACCAATGCTGTTTAGCGAAAACAGCGATGATTCAACCGCGACCTGAACCGAGCCCGTACCGGACACGAAAGTATTTATGCCGTTACCTGCGTTATTACGAAAGCTCGAGTTCCAGATAGCCAGCTTGAGAACTCCGCTCGAATTCTCAACGGAAACGCCGTGCTGGGAAAAGTTTGCACAAACGATCTCGTCCAGTACGACACTCGCCCCAGCTAAAACCCGCACGCAGTTGACCCCGTTACCGGCACCGTTTATTGAAATTCCTCGCAGTTTCACCGCGATACCCGCTCCGTTAACGATCACGCCGTTAACGAGTGATGCAAGGATCGAACCTTGGGTGTCTTCGCAATCGATCGTAAGCGACTTGGTGATCGTGACGGCACCGTAACCGGCGGGATCTAGACAGTTGATCTCACCATTGGTTGCGGTCTTCGAGATCGCGCCGGCAAAGGTTTTACATGGGGCGGTTCGGCTGCAAGGGTTTACGTCGTCGCCGACGCCCGATACCCATGTTCGGGTCGCCTGGGCCTCGGCGATAGTAGTGAATGCAAAGACAAATGCACAGAGCGCGACTATTTTTAGAGTTGATTTATACGTTTTCATAAGTGGGTCTCCTAAGTTTTGTGGAATGTTAGTTCATGCAATCGGTTCTGACCGGCGAATTCAGACAATGTAATCGCAAAAGCCAGATCGTGGCTTAATACACGCGAGTACCTCGAGGGAATTAACACGGAGCTAATTACGTCAGTTACTGCGTGAATCAGACGTTTCTAAAAAACAAATTTGCGTAGCCGGTGAATCTTACTCGGGTATTTACCGAGCAATAGACTTTTATACCCATTTAAGGCCTGTGGCAAGGACAATTTTGATGTTTCAGGTGGCGCCCCGAAAGGTGCGACGATGGAGCGCACACGGTCCATTGCTCCGTATGGCTGCCAGATGTGCCTTTGTTCCGTATCCGACATGCTCGGCAAAACCGTAGCCGGGATACTGGGAGTCGTAGGAGCGCATTAGCTCGTCGCGAAAGGTTTTGGCGAGAATAGACGCCGCGGCGATCGAGGCCGACACAGAATCGCCCTTGATGATCGCCCTCTGTGGGACCGACAAACCTTTCAACTGCAGAGCGTCGATAAGGAGAAAATCGGCGGCCACATCTAAGTTTGCGATCGCCTGTCGCATAGCAACTTTGGTCGCCTCGAGTATATTGATCCGATCGATCTCGCCAGCCTCGACCGAGCCGAACGCAAACGCAATACATCCTGACCGGAGCTCGGCAGCAATTTCGTCGCGCTGGTCGCGAGCCACCTGCTTCGAATCGTTCAATCCTTTCGGAAGAGATTTCGACGAATCAAGAACACATGCCGCGGCAACGACAGGACCGGCAAGGCAACCGCGGCCGACCTCATCGACACCGGCAACGAACCTATATCCTTCGGACCAAGCGATCTCTTCGAAAACCAATCCGCAACCTGTGATCTCGATGTCAGCAAACAACGAAACGCGGGCTGTCGATCCATTATCCTGGACTGAATCGCCGGCTTCCGCGTCTCGCATTCTCTTCCTTCTTTTAGTTACTTCGCGGCATGGGCCGTCTTATTCCGCGTATCCTTCTCTTTGATCCTCGCTGCTTTACCACGCAATTCACGAAGGTAATAGAGCTTGGCCCTACGAACTTTACCGCGCCTGACCACGTCGATGTGGTCGACGACCGTTGCGTGCAACGGGAAGATACGCTCGACGCCTACGCCAAAACTTACCTTTCGCACTGTGATGCTCTCGCGCGAACCGCCATGCTTACGAGCGATGACCACGCCCTCGAAAACCTGAAGCCGTTCCTTGTTCCCTTCCTGAATTCGGACGTGCACCTTGACGGTATCACCGGACTGGAATGCGGGAATGTTGTCTCTTAATTGCGTCTTTTCGACGTTATCTAAACGATTCATATAATTTCGGCCAGAGGTCAGCGGATACTAAACCCGCTCACGTATCACCATTTTCTCCTTCTAGTAGATCATTTCTGTTCGATCTAGTCTTTTCGAGCGCCCGTTCCCGGCGCCACTTTTCGATCTCGGCATGATTGCCGTTCAATAAAACCTCGGGAACTTTCATCCCGCGAAACTCCGCCGGCCTCGTGTAGTGGGGGTGATCGAGCAAACCCTCAGAGAACGAATCGTTGAGGGCTGACGTTTCACTGCCTAACGCATTCGGAAGTAGTCTGACCAGACTGTCGACAACGACGACCGCTGCCGGCTCACCGCCCGAGAGAACATAATCTCCGATCGAGACCTCGTGGGTTATAAGGGTCTCGTTGACCCGTTCATCTACACCTTCGTACCGCCCGCAGATCAGGATCAGATGCTCCGTCTCGCTCGCCATCTGCGCCACCAACGGTTGCTTTAAGGGCGTACCCTGGGGCGAAAGTAATACAACAGACGTCCCCGGGGGATATGCCGATCGGTCCGACGTTCCTAGCAGTCGTTCGATCGCTGCAAAGATCGGCTCCGGTTTGAGCACCATCCCATCACCTCCGCCAAATGGCCGGTCATCGACCATCTTGTGCTTGTCGACGGCATATTCACGAATATCGTGAATCCGGATCTCCACAATACCGGCATTCTTTGCACGGCGAATAATTCCAAAATCAAAGACCTGAGTGAAAAATTCCGGGAAAATTGTCAGAACATCGATCTTCATCTGTCATCCCGGTCCTGCATCGCTCCGTCGGCGACCATTCAAAAATCCAATAAACCGTCAGGTAGATCGACTACGATCTTCTTCTCTTCCACGTCCACTTCCGTACAAATAGCTCGCGCGAACGGGATAAGAAATTCGCGGCCCCCATTCTCGACGACGAGGTTCTCGGTTCCACCGGTTCGCATCAGACCGCGGACAATACCGACATGTTCACTGTCAACCGAATCGACGCTGCACCCTTCAAGCTGCCAGTCGAAGAACTCTTCTTCTGCCAGCTCAACGGCGGACGACTCCGGCACACAAAGTTCGACGTTTCTAAAGACCTCCGCGGATTCGATAGAGTCTACGCCCGCAAGTTTGAAAACGATTCGGTCGTTCTGAAGCCAGGCCTCTTCAATTTTCAATTCTGTCCGCGTACCGTCTGCGAGCACGCCCACGACCGTTTCGAGGCCATCGAATCTTTCGGGAAAATCCGTCAGGATCTCCGCAACGACCTCGCCGCGCAACCCCCGGGGTCTCACGATCTTTGCGATCGCGACGAGTTCTTCGTCCATCTCCAACCTAATCCTCGATCAGATCAAGGTGAAAGCGCTTACCCTGTTTGTGTCCGCCGAAGTATAAGACGCTGCGTATCGCCTTTATCGTTCGGCCTTCACGGCCGATCAGTCTACCGAAATCGTCCGGTGCAACACGTACGCCGTACTTGATGACCTTACTGCCATCGGTGCGCTCGGTTATCTCGACCGATTCAGGATCGCCGACAAGGGCCTTTACTATTTTTTCAACGGCTTCTTTCAT
>JANPJL010000040.1:0-16196 GCA_031425495.1 Acidobacteriota bacterium | reverse complement strand
CGCGATCGTCCTGATCTCACTCATGTACTTTTGGCGGTGGGCAAACACGCCGGCCGGCAGCGATGCGATCAAGGTCGCCTCGCTCCGCGCACCCGTCTTTGGTTCGTTCTTCAGGCATTACTACGCCGCACAAACCCTGCGAACGCTTGCAATGCTTTCGTCGGGAATTCCCTCGATGACAGAGCGCTTTTTGGTTGCGGCCGAAACATCGACGAACCCTGAGTATGCACAGATGCTGATGCACGTCCGCTACCGGTTCATGACCGAGTCGACCGATCTGCACAAGCTTTTTATCCCGTACCCATTTCTGATGGGAAAGGAATTCGGCGGTGTTCTCATGACGTTTGAAAAGACCGCCGACATGCAGAACACGTTTCACAGTTACGCGAAGGTCGTCGAGACCAGGGCCGAACGTGAGCTCGAGAAGGTGCTCTTCTGGTTCCAGAATTTCGCGATCGTACCGGTCGGGATCTTCGTCGGCTTCATCATCGCCGCGCTCTACAGTCCGATGTTCGAGCTGGCCGGGCGTTTGGGACATTGAAAAGTTAGGCGTTTTGGTATATGAAGAGGGTACAAACCTCACATATGACGATCGTGCCGGACATGCGGCACGAAAAAAGGGTTCGAATATGAAGATTTCTATTCAATCGAACTCCCACCAATCCGGCGTCACAGTTATAGAACTACTCGTCGTAATCGTTGTGATCTCCATCATCGCAGCGTTCGCCATGATCCAGCGCGGTTCGGCGAATGCACAACTTACCCGACAGAATTCGGCCCAACAGTTGAAGACAGCCTTTGAACGAGCGCGGTTTGATTCCGTAAAGCGCCGTCCCAATGAAGGCAATCCCAACACGGAAGCACACGCAAAAGTCACCGTTACGCCGACATCATTCACACTGCGACGATATAACAATGACGCGAATGGCGCGCCCGGAGCCGTAGATGTGGTCACGACTCTTCCACCCGGCGTCGTCATCGCATTGTACGACGGCACAACACTGACGACCCGAGATGTGAGCTTCAACATGCGCGGCGAAACCGCGGCGTCGCCGGCGGCGCAATTCCGGGTTTGCAATGATTCGTGCGCAAGCCCGACCAACTCGAACGCAAACGTGGTGATAGTTACACCAACGGGTACGGTCAATCTGTTATCCGGCAGTTCGACGCTGCCAACATTCGGAGCACCGGCCGTGACGCCGATATCGAATAGTGCGGGCATCAACCCCGACGCGGTCTTGTAGCGAAAGGAGAGACGTGAAAAAAATCACATCGGCAGGCTTTACGATCCCCGAAGTCATCGTTGCCGGCACGCTTATGATCGTGCTCTGCGTCGGCACGCTGAGTGTTTTTTCTTACGTAGTAAAAATCAACCGGGGTAACAATCTACGGATGCAGGCGCTGTCGGTCCTCCAGAAAGAGGTGGAGGATTTCCGGAGCTTCAAGTTTGTACCGCTAGGCTCGGACGCACGACTTAACGGGGGCAGTTACCCGAATTACAAGACGGGAGCGACCGCAGTTACAAGTGCGGACGGAAGAAGATATAGCATTGCGGTCACGATAGACAATGCCCCGTTCGATGGCTCCTTGGAGAATGACGAAGCGACGTGCACTTTCAAACAAATAACGATCACGGCAGTACCGTCGGTAGCCGAGAACGAAGCCTGGCTCCAGAATTTAAACACCGCCGTGACGATACAGCGCGTGCGTTCCAATTAACGAGATGAGTGAGGAGTATCCGGTAATAATTCAGATTGAATCGGAGCAGGGCTTCTCGCTCGTCGAGCTAATCGTGTCGATGGGTATAACTATGCTCATACTCGGCGTCGCTGTCACGGTATTCTCCGGCGCGTTAGGTTCTAGGGCGAGAGAGAACAGCCGCACTGACGCCATAACGTCGGCACAGGCCGCGCTGAACATTATGTCGCGCGAGATCGGCAACTCCGGGTATGGGTTAAGCAACAACGGTGTCGTTGCTGACTCAACGGCGACGATGCTGCACATACGCGCAAACACAAATAACTCGAACGCGACGACAAGCGACCCGGGCGAAGACATTGCGTTCTATTTAGATGGAACCGGAGCAGACCAATCGGTCGTACGACATGACAACAGCACTGGGGAAACATCGGGCATTATCAACCGAATAAGTAGCGTGGGTTTCACGTATCACAACTACGTCAGCACCGGAACGATACCTGTCGGTCCAGGACGGGATACAGGAAAGATCACGATCACGCTGACTGTAATACTCGAAAACGTTCAGGGTCAGCCCGTCGGGCAGACGGTTACGGTCAGCTCGGATGTCACCTTACGTAATTCGGCCTACATGCGTGGGCAATATTAAATCTGGGCTACGTCTTATATAAATTAGTATTCGTAGGCGGAAATAGTGTGATATTTTTCACCAGAAAAAGCATTCACTTTGAAGGAGCAAGTGCTCGCGGACAGGAGGTAGCATGAGAAAAGGTAAAACGGAAATACGATCTATCAACATCAGTCAACGAGGCGCGGCCTTGGTAACCGTTGTACTTGTCTCGTTGCTACTCGGTACCGCGTGTATAGCGATGCTGACGGCGGTTAGTGCCAGCTCGCGAAACAATACCGACGCGCTATCCGAAGCTAAAGCATTCTATGCAGCCGAAAGCGGCTTGCAGGCTGCGATCAATGTACTCCGCCACGAAGACGTCAGCTACTCGGATGCGGTCAACGACCCCGATTTATCAGCATGGCTCGGCGCAAGCCCGATCGATGTAGGATCGGAGACAAAATATACGATCGCGGTAAGCGATCCGGATGATTCAGACGGTTCGATCGAGTATGAAACGGCCGGCACTTTCGAGCAGGCTACCGCGGGGATTTACGCAGCGACGCGAGTGTACGGGACCGGTGCCGACACCATGACAATCTCGTGGGTCCCGCAGCCGCTAACAGATACTGCACCCGGCACAATTACCCCTTTCGGTAGTTTTCAAATCGTTAAGACCGGTTCCGGCCCGACCGCACTACCTGCGCCCCTCAAGTTTCGTGTCGACTATACGATGTCCGAGCCGCGAGAGGCCGTTCGAACGATCAGGGGAACGATTGCAATAAACGGGTCCGTCACATTCGCAACGATTACCTACACACTGATGGGCAGTACAGTCAGGCTTTGCGAATCAAGCGGCTCTTGCACCTCGAACCCGGTCTTGACCCTACCTCCGGCGACGACCACGGCCGCAGCTGCGGGTCCGTTGTATGGTCGCATGACGGCTTTGGAACCTTATCGACTGAAGGTGGTCTCGACGGGCATCGGGCCGAACAATACGAGTTCGAAAAAAGTTCTTGAAGCGATCGTGCAGAATAACTTTTTTCAAGACCTGGGCTCGTCTTCGGCAATCGCGATGGTTGGACCTAATGCATTCTTTCGCGTAGGTAATTCGGCAAGAATGGAGATCGACGGCGGGACTGCCCCTTCGGTAACCGTGTCGGATCCAACAGGTCTTCAGACGGTCCTTGGCAATCGTACCAACGGAAGTATGCTTCCCGCGCCCGAAATAGCGGGAAGTGATGTGCCTAGCTGGCAGCAGAGCGCAACAGCCATGGATGCACTAGTCCGACAACTTAGACAAACCGCGCAAAACTCGGGCCGCTATTTCAACGGCACAAATCCGACAAGTTTCGGCAATTTCGGTGCAGGTACGGGAATAACGTTCTGCGAAGGAAGCTGTTCAATGGGTGGTAGTACGGAGGGCGGCGGCATCCTCGTCGTAGCAGGAACGTTCACGACTAGCGGCAGTCCGAAGTTTAGGGGCTTGGTGCTTGCCATCGGCCGGTATGTCAATGCGCAGAATCCTGGGGGCGTAGTCCGTTCCGGCGGCGGCAACGAGGTGTTCATAGGCAACATCGTTATCGCACCTTATGATCCGGCCAATCTTATCGCCGGCTTTGAACAACCCCGCTACGATCAGAGCGGCGGCCCGGGCGACACGATCAACAGCGATGTCGATATGAGCGAGACATTCAACGGCACTTCGGCGATCAGCAATTTCATACTTGGCGTAGCCGAGAAATAGTTTCTGGCCCAGTAAACACGGGCATGTTCACCCCAATATACGCGGCCTCTCTGGGTCGCTTTTTTTTGTCTTCACCTGCAAAAATAATGCTTGCAATTTCACGGGTTTACCTTTACTATCCTGGCATTCACCCGAACTTAGAAATTTACTAGGCGGAAAAACCGCCCCCTAAGCTTGTCGACATTTCACCCGTTTGTCTCTTCGCAAACGTTGTCGCAGATCCGAAGGTAAACGATAGGTAATAGGATTCACCCGGGGCATTTTGCAAAAGCGAAACCCGGATATCCGGTTGCCGTTTTCGCCCATTGGTGCGGGTGCGGCAAGGTCGACACGGTTGTCCCAAGCGACCGTTACGTTAGAAGTTGAGGTTTGTCCACAGTATGAAAAGCACTACCAAACGCCCGCGCGCTGGGTCCGTTATTTCCGTATCACAACTCCGTCCACTATCGATTGCCAAGAGGCTCGTCCTCGGTATGGCAGCGATCGTTATCGCCGGTCTTTCAGCCGCCTACGCACTGAACGTTTCCGCGGATTCGGTTCCGCGCATGTTCTTTGGCTTAGGGGGCTTCGCCGGTTTGCCTTCTGCGACGGTTCCGGTCCAGCGTGAGGTCGCTTTTCACGAAGAAGAGCCGGTTGGCGAATCGATGTCGCCGGAGTCGTTGGTAGATATGGCATCCGCGAGGAGCGGTCATACGGCAACGGTTTTGGCGGACGGGCGCGTTCTCGTCGCGGGTGGCGATGCGGGCGGCTCATCCGAGATCTACGATCCGGCGTCGGGGCTTTTCGTCGCGTCGGGCAATCTCAACTCTGCTCGCACAGGTCACGCGGCATTGCGTCTACCGGACGGAAGGGTCTTGATCTCGGGCGGTACGGTTGGCGGCGCGCCGGTTTCCTCAACTGACATTTTCGATCCGGCAAGCAGCACGTTTTCACCCGGCCCCGCGATGGCCTCCGCACGAGCGGGACACACTGCTACCGCGCTGACGGACGGGAACGTCCTGATCACCGGCGGCGGCTCAGATTCAGTAGAGATCTTTGACGGGACTTCGTTTACATCGGTCACCGCCCCGATGATCGCATCGCGCACGAACGCGTCCGCCATTCGAATGAGTGACGGGCGCATTTTTATTGCCGGCGGCGATGGGCTTACATCCGCGGAGATCTTTAACCCGGCCGATGGTTCCTTCACAGCGGTTGGAAGTTCGATGACGCTTTCGCGCTCGCACGCACTCTTGCGCCTTTTGCCCGATGGCAAGATCCAGATCATCGGCGGTGCCGGTGATGGCTCGATGGAGGTCTACGACCCGTCGATCGACACGATCGGCGCATACGCTCACGTCGTCCCGGTAAGCGACCCGTGTGCGAACCTGATCAATTACGTCCTCCGCGCCGAAACCCGCTCCGCTCTTATTTTCAACGGCTCAACCGCACCCGATCGCGACCGCCGTGCGTTTACAGTCACCGAGCTCGGTACGTCCGCCATCGTCATCGGCGGAACCAATTCAGCCGGAACCGCCCTTGCTTCGAGCGTCGTTTACACCAGCTCGACGGCGACCGTAACGACGGACCAGCTCGACTACTCACCCGGTGAGACCGCGACGATTGCAGGAACGGGCTACGCCGCCGGCGAGACCGTCCGCGTGATGATCCACGAAGACCCGCACACGCAATTCGAACGCGGCTTCGATGCGGTCGCCGATGCCAGCGGAAATTTCGCGGGGACATATTTGGTTCAGGATTATGACCTGAACATGCACTTCATAGTTGGTGCGAGAGGATTGACGTCAGGGATAACGGCGCAGACGACGTTTACTGACAACAAGAATGTCAGCCTCGGATTGTTGGGTACGGGAGGCGGAACAGTTACAAGTACCGCCGCTCCCGCGCTCTCAGGCCAGGTCAATTTCAACTGTACTCGCTCAGGGGGCGTCAATACGGGTACTTGCCTGAACGTTGACTTCGATAACAATGCCGTGATCACCTTCACAGCTGCGGCCACTGCTGGATCGACAATTGGAGCATGGAGTGTGCCAGCCGCTATGACAACCGTTTCGGGTTGTGCATCTGGAAATACCAGTTGCGTTGTAAATATTAATAGTCAGACCGGAACGATTTTGCTTACATTTAACGGAAACACAAATACGACAACAGCAGTCGCGTCCTCGGCCAATCCGTCTGTCTTTGGCCAGCCTGTAACCTTCACAGCGACTGTCTCACGATCATCCATGTCCGGCTCGCCATCGCCAACTGGAAACGTTCAATTCATCGTCGACGGTTCAAACTTCGGCTCGCCGGTTTCGCTGGTGTCAGCTGGTCTTACAACGGCCACGGCTGCAACTTCGACATCAGCTCTCACCGTTGGATCTCACACGGTCAGCGCTACTTACGTTCCAACCGGCGGCTTTAACGCGAGCAGCGGAGCACTGGCGCCAAATCAGGTCGTCAACAAAGCGAATACGACTACGACTGTTACATCGAACACGCTCAATCCGCTGGCCTGGTCGCAAATTTTCCCGACGGGCACGGGCCCATCGTCGAGCACATGCGCGCAAACGTCGCATCCGGACGGAGCTGGTCGATTGATCGTCTACGCCCGCTCGTCATGCGGTGGTGGCACAGGCGACGTGTGGGTTCTGAATAACGCGAACGGCATTGGCACTCCTGCATGGTCGCTCGTTTCGAACACGGGTCCCTCGCGACACGGACAGACGACGGTTTACGATCAAGCAAGCAATAAGCTGATCCTGTTCGCCGGATGTAGCGGAGGCTGCCTGCCGGTAAACAACGACGTCTGGGTTCTCACGAACGCAAATGGCCAGGGTGGCCCAGCTGTCTGGACAAATCTATCGACGACCGGTGGACCGCCTGCGGCGCGAAACCACGCCGCCGGTGCGTACGATCCCGTTTCGAACAGACTCATCATCTTCGGTGGGCAGAACGGTTCCGGATCGGTCATCGGTGCAAACTCGTTCACAGATGTTTGGGTTCTGACCAATGCAAATGTAACGAGTGGATCACACGCTTGGACTCAGCTGACCACGTCCGGAACCTTCCCAGTTGGTAAATATCAGTCACGCGCGTTCTACGATTCGGTCACCAATAGGCTGACAATCGCAGGCGGCGTACGGAATGATGTTGCAGTTGCTTCGAGCGCGGTCAACGTTCTCACAAACGCCAACGGGACAGGCGGTACACCCGCGTGGACAAACCTGATCGCCGAAGGTGCCGCAGGTGCGCCTGCATTTGCTGGTTGGAGCGTCACGCAGAACACGGCCGCGAACCGCGGGATCCTGGCGCAGGCCACATCATCCAATCTCTACTACCTGAACAACGTCAACGGACTGGGCGGGACAACGTCCTACACACTCGTTTCGCCATCCGGCGGTGGCGGTGCGACATCCCAATACGGACTGGGATATGACGCACCGACCGCTCGAACAATGTCGTGGCACCTGAACGGAAGTACAAACACATCGTTCGTTCTTGCGCCGAATTCTTCTTCTACCTACGGCAACAGCGTGACATTCACCGCGACGGTCGCAGCCGTGGCACCTGGAGCGGGAACACGGACGGGCAACGTTCAATTCCTCGACGGGGGAGTCGCACTTGGCGCTCCCCAACCTCTCTCGGGCGGCGCTGCGTCTATCGTTACGTCGGCGCTGAATGCCGGTGTGCACAACATCACCGCGCAATACATCGGCGATACGAACTTCAATACGAGCACGTCAGGAATCCTTTCGCACACGGTCGCGCAAAAAGCGTTGACAGCGGCCATCGTGAACAATCCGACCAAGGCATACGACGGGAATACGACCGCTACGTTGACGGCTTCGAACTTTAACCTTACCGGACTCGTCGGCACCGAGACATTCACGATTACAAAGACGACCGGAACATACAACGTTGCAAGCGCGGGTTCGCGAACGGTGACGACAACGCTCGCACCCATAGACTTCACTGCGGGTCCCGGCACACTCGCCGCCAACTACATCCTGCCGACTTCGGCTGCCGGCTCCGGCACAATCACGACGGCGAATCAAACGATCAACTTCGCAGCACTCGCGAACAAGACATACGGCGATGCCCCGTTCACAGTCAGCGCGACTGCGACATCAGGCCTCACGGTTTCCTTCTCGAGTCTGACCTTATCGGTCTGCACTGTCTCGGGTAACACCGTGACGATCCTGACCGGCGGATCGTGTACAATCCGCGCGTCGCAGCCCGGTGATTCGAATTACAATGCGGCACCGAATGTCGATCAGCCATTCACGGTTCTTAAGGCAGCGACAACGACAGCCGTTGTAAGCTCGGCCAATCCTTCGATCTTCGGTCAGCCGGTGACGTTTACCGCGACGGTAACCAAAGCCCAGGGCTCGGCCGTGCCGACCGGAACGGTTACGTTCTTTGACGGTGCTACGCCGATCGGTACTTCGCCGCTCAATGGCAGTGCACAGGCCGCGCTCATCGCACCATCTCTATCCGCCGGCAACCACGCGATCACGGCCACGTATAACGGCGATCTCAACTATCTCGCGAGCACATCGGGCGTGCTGAATCAGTACGTCGATATAGCACCGACGGCGAACAACGATAGCTACTCAACGACCCAGGAAAATTTGCTAACTGTAAATGCCCCGGGCGTTCTCGCGAATGACACCGATCCGGACGGCCCGAGCATCAATGCGGTGCTTGATGCAACTCCGGGCTTTGGCACACTCGTCTTGAACGCGAATGGGTCGTTCACATATCAGCCGAATGCCGGATACGTCGGCCCAGACAGCTTTACCTATCACGCCAACGACACGATCGCGAATTCAAATATTGGGACGGTTTCGATCAACGTCACGGCAGCGGCGTGTGTCGACCCGAGCTTTGACGCCCAGTGGACGTCGCGCGCTTCTATGCCGTCGGCGAACTCGTCGATGGGTGTCGAGGATGTGAACGGAACGCTCTACACGGTTGGGGGTTTTGTCTCAGGATGTTCCGGGTCGAATACGCTGCAAGCGTACGACGCCGCGACGAATACATGGACGCCGCGAGCACCGATGCCGACGGCACGATTCTTCTCCGGCACAGCTTCGCTCGGTGGCAAGCTTTACGTCGTCGGCGGTGCGGTCGGCTGCGGAGCCGGCACAACCGTATTCGAAGTCTACGATCCAGTGGCAAACTCCTGGACGACAAAGGCTCCACTTCCGGCTGACCGATATGGTCTGCGGCTCGCAGCGGCAAACGGCAAGCTCTACGCGATCGGCGGGCAGACCGGAGCGAATATCCCATTGGTCGACGTTTGGGAATACGATCCGGCAATGGATATATGGACGGCGAAAGCGCCGATGCCCACCGGGCGGAACCTGCACGGTGTGGGCGTAGTAAATAATCGGATCTACGTTGTCGGCGGGTTTAGTCCGACACCCGTACTCGGGGCGACCGCAGGTGTTTTCATTTACAACCCCGCGGCCGACTCCTGGTCAAGCGGCGCACCGATGTCGGAGGCGCGCGTCTATCATGGGACCGCCTCACTAAACGGCAAGATCTATGCTTTTGGCGGTGCTACAGGAACCACGGAGGGGTACGACCCCGTAACCGACTCGTGGTCGGCAGAGGCATCGATGATGACCGTCCGATCGCAACTTGGCGGTGCTGCTTCAGGCGGCAAGCTCTACGGGGTTGGCGGGTTCGCCGGGCCGACTGTCCTTTCCAGCGTCGAAGCGTACTCACCCGGTCTTGGAAACATGGCCGCGTGGTATCCGGCGAACGGAAATGGCAACGAGGTCGTGCTAGGAAACAATGGGACGGCGGTGAGCGGTGCCGGCTATGCCGCGGGTAAGGTCGGTCAGGCATTTACGTTTGATGGCAATGACGACGTTGTTACAGCACCGAACCGGGCCGATCTGCAAGTTACGAGCGCGTTGACTATAGATGCGTGGATCAACCCCGCGTCGACGACGCAAGACCAGGGCGCCGGCGTTGTTGCGAAGGGAAGCTTCCGCACCGGAGCTTACGCGATCGACATCATCCAAACCGACGGCGATGATGCGAACGCTCGAACCCTGCGGTTCTTCTGGCATCTCGACAACAGCACCAACTATCAGGTCTTTGCGCCATACTGGCTGACCGCCGATAAGGTCGGAACTTGGCGACATATCGCCGCGACGTACGACTCGGTCAGCGGCGACCTAAAGCTTTATGACAACGGTGTGCTGATCGCCATAGCGAGTGGCGTCAACAAACCGGCGGCGGGAACTTTAATGACCGTCAATACGCACGAGCTATCGATCGGCAGTCGCCAGGGTAGCGGCTCGGGTGGTGGCACCGGTGCTTACGATCTCAGCTTTAACGGCAGCATCGACGAGGTAGAGATCTTCAACCGAGCGCTTTCAGCAGCCGAGATCAAATCGATGTACGACGCAAGTATCGCGGGTAAGTGCAACACGGTGCCGGTTGCCTCGAACCAGTCGGTCTCGACACCTGCGAATAGCGCCATCGCCATCACGGTGAGTGCGGCCGACACGCAGGGGAATTACCTGACGTATACCGTCACCACTCCGACGAACGGCGTGCTATCGGGAACGGCGCCGAATCTGACATACACCCCGAACGTCGGCTACTACGGGCCGGACAGTTTTACGTTCAAGGTGAATGATGGCTTCTTCGATTCGAATATCGCGACGGTGAGTATCGACGTGACGTGCACCGGCCCAACGGTCACGGACAACCCTGACCCGGTCTCGATCACATACGGCGCGAACGCAGTGTTCTCTGCGACTGCAGTCGGTGTGCCTTCACCGACAGTTCAATGGCAGGTAAGCACCAACGGTGGATCGACATTCAACAATCTCGTCAACAGCGTGGGTAGCATAAGCGGTGCGTCTTCGCCGACTCTTACGTTGGCAGGTCCCTCGGTATCACAATCCGGCTACCTTTATCGAGCGGTGTTCACTAGCACCTGTGCAACTTCGGACACTACCGCGGCGGTGCTCACCGTAAACAAGGCGAATGCCGCTGTTGTCGTGACCCCATACGATGTCGTCTATGACGGACAGCCTCATACGGCGGCCGTCACATCGATAACCGGTGTGAACGGCGAGACGGGAGCATCTGTCGGTACGGTGGATGTCAGCAACACAACGCACACTAATGCCGGCACGTACGCGGCCGACTACTGGTTCTTTACCGGTACGGCCAACTACAACGACATTGGCAACACGACACTCACCGACCAGATCAACAAAGCAGATGCGGTCTGCACGATCAACGGTTACACGGGCGTCTATGATGCGGCGGCTCACGGAGCGACGGGCAGTTGTGCGGGCGTGACGGGAGATGCGTCGGCGGCAGGCAGCAGCCTCGCCCTCGGTGACAGCTTCACCAATGTTCCGGGCGGCACTGCGACCTGGGCGTTCACTGGCGGAGGCAACTACAACGACCAGGGCGGAACGGCAGCCATCGTGATCAACAAAGCGACGCTGACCATAACCGCCGTAACAAATACCAAGCCGTATGACGGAAATAACACCGCGGCCGCGACCCCGACATATAGCGGACAACAAGGCTCGGATACGGTCACCGCATTGGCGGAGGTGTACGACAACAAGAACGCCGGTACGGGCAAAACGTTATCGGTGTCCACTTACACGGTCAATGACGGCAACGGCGGTAACAACTACAACGTGAATACGGTCGCCAATAATACGGGTGTTATCAACAAGGTCACTTTGACGCTGACCGCGATCACCAATACGAAAACCTACGATGGCGATAACAGCGCGGCGGCTTTCCCAACCATCGGCGGATTACAGTCGGGAGATACGGTCACCGGCCTGACCGAGACCTATGACAATAAACATGTCGGAACAGGTAAGACGCTCTCGGTCGCGACTTATACCGTTAATGACGGGAATGGCGGGAACAATTACATCGTCGCAACCGTCCCCAACAACACGGGTGCCATCAACCAGAAGTCGATAACCGTCACAGCAGTCAACGACACGAAGATCTATGACGGCAATACGACTTCAACCGGTACTCCTTCGATTTCACCGGCGTTGGCGGGAACCGATACGTCAGGCTTTTCACAGTCTTACAGCACCAAGCACTTCGGTGTCGGGAACAAGACCTTGATCCCGACAGGTGTGGTGAATGACGGCAACGGTGGGAACAACTACACCGTGACCTTCGTGAACTTTGCGGCGGGAACGATCAACAAGAAACCGATCACGGTAACCGCGGTGGCGTGGACGAAGGTCTTCGATGGTAATACGTCTTCGGGCGGAATACCGACCATAGCACCTGCGTTGGTTGGAGGCGACACGGCAAACTTTATCCAGACTTACGACACACCGTTCGTGGGTACCGGTAAGACGCTGACGCCCTCGGGCACGGCGAATGACGGCAACATGGGTCTTAACTATTCGTACACGTTTACCCCAGTGAACACGGGTGTGATCACGACGATCTACTGCTTTAACGGATTCCATTCGCCGATCGGCGGATCGGTCGAAGCCGGAAACGGCGGAACTTTCGCCGACCCGGTCCGGACGTTCAAGCTTGGAAGTACGATACCGGTCAAGTTCACGATTCACGCGGTCGGTTGCGGTGGGACGCCGATCACGACCGGCGTGCATACGCTACAGATGGTCAAGTACAGCAACGCAGTCGATTCGGATCCGCCGATCGACGCGACGCCGACCGACGCCGCGACGACGGGAAATCAGTTCCGCCTGACGGGTACGGACTGGCATTACAATCTCGATACAAAGCGGACGTTGCCGGCGATCACTGCTGGAACATGGTTGGTCCGGGCAACCCTTTCGGATGGCAGCGTGAAGACGGTCTGGATTGCGATCAAGAAATGATCCGACCGATGTGAATCCTCCGCAACTTGAGACCGGAGCGCACCTCGCGCACCGGTCTCTTTTTTCGAGGCTTGTCCCGGGAGAGAAAGGCTAATGGTCAGATCCAATTTGTCGACGGGATGATCTTTTGCAGTTCGGCTTTGATCGCTATTGCGTAGGCTTCGGCTCCCTGTACATTTGGGTGGAAGGCGGCGGCTCGTTTGCAGATCTGGTAGTCGAGTCCTTTTATGTCGTCCTGCTTACAGGTCAAGGACCGCGATTGAAGCATCGGATCTTCGGGAAGAAGCCGATCATTCAACTCCCACAGAAAGGGGCGATCCCCTTCGCTCTCATTTTTTCCCCACGCTGCACCGTACGCGTTCCCCGGACCGAAAGGGGCGGGGACAAAGACGACGCGTTGTCCTCTACCGGATCCTTCGACTGGAAATTCTGCATTGACGGTCCTGATCGATTCGGTGAGATAGTGCGTCGAGTAGTCGACCCAATCTTGCGCACGTCGAGCGAGCTCGCTCCTCAAGCCGCGATTCTCGCCGACATACGGAATGTTGAAAAGATACCGCGGGTTCTTTCCGATCGCATACTTCAGCACGGTCTTTCTGAGAAAATCCGGGTCCGTTTTTTTCGAGATGATAAGAAAGTAGCCGGGCACAACGATCCGCGCATTTGGGAAAGCTGTCGCGAGAAAACGTAGAAGAAGACCCATCCCGTGACCGCAATATTGTTCGGCGTATTTCTTGATAGTTGCGCTGCCCAGCTTAGCCTGCAGGAATCGCTCAACATTGAAATCATTGATGCCGCCATTGGCGAGAATGAGGTCGACATTCTCCGGGCCGGTCCCGCCAGTTTTAAATTCCGTCAGAGCCCTTGACGCTTGAAACAGGATGGACGGATTCGGCAGTCTCGATTCTCCGGAAATATTTTCCTTAACAAAATCTCTTTCGCGGCTGAAAGCCGGAAAGATCCGCGCGTCCGAATGCGCAAACATCCGCGGCTCAGCGACCGGCCTCGCACCATTGAAAACCTCGGTTTGCAGCCACCGGTAAATCTGATGATAGAACTTCTGCTCTTCCAGAAGCCCCTGCCCCCACATGACGGAATCTCCAATCACAAGCATGTTGAATGGACGACTCGGAAACTTCGGTGGTTCGGTCTGAGAGAAAAGCGGCCCCGCAAGCGCTGATGCCGCAAGCGTTCCGCCAGCCGAAACAATCGCGCTGCCGAGAAACTTTCTGCGAGTGAGGTCTGGCATACAAATTAGGAGCTCGGAGTACCTTCTCGAGCGTGCGTCCGATGGTTCCGTCTGTCGATCGCACACACGTCATTTGTTAACGGTTCGAACTCGCCGATGGTGGTGGCGGATCGGGAGGTTTGTTGTTCGAATTATTCGCGGGTGGCTTGGGGAGGTTTTTGTATTTCATCGAGATGTTCTCGGCTTTCACTATTTCCCACTGTCGTAGTGCCCAGCCGGTTTTCAGTTGCCACTCGGTGCGGATCTGACCGGCGAGTTGGCGCGGGTCGCGGGCTCGGGGAGCCGATGTAGTTTTGATGTCGAGGATGATCGTTGCGCGGGTGCCCTCGATCTGTCGCTCGACAATTACGATCTCTTTTGGTTCTTCTTCGTCGAAGCCCCAACTTATTGCCTCGGACGCTCCATCCTCTGCGGGCACTTCTCTGACCCGCGTGTCGTTGATCAGCTGATGGATCATCTCGTCCGTGATCTCCGGCAGATCACTTGTCGAAGCAGGCGTGCCATCGCCCGAAGAAGGTGGCCCACAGCCGAACGAGAGTGCAAGCAACAACGCGATCCCTAAAAATGATGGGCGTGAGAATGTCACGCGCATCACCTTCCGATCGAGCCGGATCCATCGCATCACCATCGGTAAAAATTCTATTTTGCGCATACGTTTAGCTTTGGCCAGTGCATCTTGTTTCGTGTTCTTTTTCGTGTGATTCGCGGTTATCTTTTCTTAAATCCAACCACGAAATACACGAAACTCACGAACGACCACGAACCCACACACTTTAATCTCCCGCATAGCTGATCTCCATGCGGCGGATGTGCAGGCTCGCGAGAAAGAGTACGACGGCAGTAAATATCAAAAGGCTCGGCACCGAGATCCATGCAGGAGTCGGTTCGACGAGTACCGCGAATGGACCCTCGGACATCGACACGGGCACGAGCGATTGAAGGTAGTGGATCACGCTTATCTTTTTCAAAAGCGGCGGCAGCAGAAAGTTGAGCCACTCCCAACCGTAGAGCATCAGACCCGGAATGATCGGGTTGCGGAAGAACAGCCCGACGATCAGAAAGACCGCACCGTATCCGATGCAGGCTAGTATCGTGACTCCGAGGTAAGCAAGCAGCTGACGCATACCCGCACCTCCTGAAAAATATCGGGTGGACTCGGACGAGAAGAGTCCGAAGTAGAGTAACAACATCGACCCGACCGTCGTGATGCTGAATAGAACGATGGTCGCGATAAGTCCCGAAAGATACTTACCCACTAAAAGAACTTCGCGTCGGACCGGTGCGAGAAAATAGTAGTGCAGACTTCTGTCGACTACCTCGCCGCGAAAGAGATTCATAAAGACCCACGCGCAGCCGAAGAAGATGAGTGTGCGAAGGATGAGACCGCCGTAAACCGCGGCATAGACCATGCTCAGCTCGCTAAAGTTTTCCATCTCGTCCGTCGGCGGCGGAAAGAGTGCGAGCGCCGTCAGCAGAACGAGCGGCATACCTGCGATCAAATAGAGCAGAAACGCGCGGCGGCTGAAAAAATTTTTCCGGATCTCAAGCCGCATGGCGGCGAGCGTCTGCCGGGTCCATAGTGACCATGAGGTCGCTCTTGTGGGGGCTACATTCACGGGGTTTATGTTGGGTTCTGGTAGCATTTTTACCTTTATAATTCGCCTACAATTTTATTAGGAGGTGTCTGACTCCGGTTTCATTCTTATGAATTGCCTCCGGCTTTAGCCGGAGGTAGTTGGCGATCCCAGAGGCTTTCAGCCGCACGGTAATAGAAATATCAATCATCCTTTTGCTTCAGCTGAATTGGGCTGAAGCCAAGCGGAAGCTTCTTTTCTCCTATTCGGCTTAAGCCTTCCTGTTCAATCCTGTCCACTAGCTAAAGCTAGTGGCAATTCATCGAAGACGGCGGCGTCGCCGCCTCAACTCAAAAATAGCCTTGGAGAACAGAGCTTTTCCGCACACCGAGCGGCGTAGCCGAAGAGTGCAACGCCTTCATCACCCCTGCCCTCCGTCGGACGTGATCAGATACTGATAGAC
>JANPJL010000039.1:0-48946 GCA_031425495.1 Acidobacteriota bacterium | reverse complement strand
TGTTTACACCAAATACGGGATGCGCGGTGCGGGAATGACGGCAAACGTAATTTGCTATCGCGGAAAATCGGCGCTGCGCGAGGTTGGCAAGACATTCGGCTTTGACGATGAAATGCTCGGCCAGCTTTCCAAGATCAATTCTAGTTATGAGACGTTTCGCGACGAGGAACTCAACCGCCGTTTGAAAGAAAAAGGTTTTGACCCCGCGGACAGCTTCAAGCTGCGCAAGTTTTCCGAGATGTACTCGCGCATTCTCGATTACCCGCGTCATCTCGGTCAGCACTCGGGCGGAATGGTCGTGTCACTGGATAGACTCGACGGCATTGTCCCACTTGAACCCGCCTCGATGGTCGACCGTCGCATCATTCAATGGGACAAGGACGATTGCGAGGCACTGAAGATCGTCAAGATCGATCTGCTTGGGTTGGGGATGATGGCAGTTCTCCGCGACACGATCACGCTCGTACGCGAGCATCATGGCGAGGAACTTGATCTTTACAAGATCCCCCACGACGACCCGAAAGTTTACGAGACGCTGCAGAACGCAGATACGGTCGGGATGTTCCAGGTCGAAAGCCGGGCGCAGATCGCCTTTCTGCCAAAGTCGAAGCCACGTACTTTTTACGACATCGTTGTTCAGGTTGCGATCATTCGCCCGGGTCCGATCGTCGGCAACATGCTCAAGTCTTACATCGCCCGGCGTCAGGGATTGGAACCCATCACCTATCCCCACCATACGTTAAAGCCGACGCTCGAGCGGACCCTCGGTGTGCCGCTATTCCAGGAACAGCTTCTCAAGATCGCGATGGATATCGCCGACTTTACCGGCGGCCAGGCCGAGGAGCTGCGGCGTGCGATGGGATTCAAACGGCCGGACAGGCGGATGGAGCAGATCGAAGCGAATCTGCGTGCGGGCATGACGAACAACAATATCGATCAGGCGACACAGGACACGATCGTGAAATGCGTCAAGGCTTTTGCCAACTATGGCTTCCCCGAATCTCACGCGTACAGCTTCGCGCTGCTAGCTTATGCCTCCGCGTATTTCATAGTGCATTACCGGGCGTGTTTTATGGCGGCGATGTTCAATAACTATCCGCTCGGATTTTATTCCGCCGCGACGCTCGTGAAAGATGCTCAACGACATGGATTGCATTTTCTACCGCTCGATATTAATCGATCTGATTATTTGTTTACGGTTGAGGAGGCGGGAGAGACGGGAGACAGGAGACATGAGACGGGAGTCAGAACCGGGAGCGGTAGCGACTGGGTAGCCCGTGAAAAAAGAGTTCGTGTAGGCCTAAAGTATGTGCGCGGCTTGAGACAAGAGATAGGTGAGAAGATTATCACCGAACGTGATCCGAAACCCGATTGCGGATCTGGGATTTCGGATTGCGGATTTCCGGATGAGAAGAGCGTTTCCTCCAATCCAAAATCAAATATCAAAAATCCAAAATCGGAATACACAAGCATCGAAGACCTCATCCGCCGCGTACCCGAGATAAACAAACGCGAGATAAGAGCATTGAGCCTGGCCGGCGCACTTAATTTTGATGGGACGGTTCATCGTCGCGAAGCTCTGTGGCAATCTGAGCTGGCGATCCAGCCCATAGGCCCACTCTTTGATCGCGGATTGGGGATCGCGGATTGCGGATTTCCTACTGATGAGTCCCGAGATGCAAATCAAAACCTTGACCTTGGCAACTCGGGATCCGCAGTCCGCACTCCGCACTCCGAACTCGAGAAATCCGAAATCCCAAATCCCCAATCCGCATTTCTTGAGAGGATGGAGGGTCTCGAACTCGTTGACGCTGATCTCCGCAAGACCGGCATCTCGATCGGCAAACATCCGATGGCGTTCATTCGCGAAGAAATGACAAAGCTGGGCATTCTGTCCGCTTGGCAAAGCCGTGATCTGAGAAAGGGTCAGGTCGTCTCGGTCGCCGGTGCGGTGATAATTCGCCAACGTCCGATGACCGCGAACAACGTCGTCTTTATCACTCTCGAAGACGAGACCGGTTTCTCGAATTTTATCGTCATGCCGGATATGTTCGAGAAGTTTCGGGCTGTCATCAATCAAAGCAGCTTTCTGATCATCCGCGGAATTTTCGAAGAGCGCGGAATGATAAAAGCAATCAGCTTTAAGGCTTTGAATGATCTTCGAACCGAAGTCGTATCACATAACTTTCGATAACCATGAACGCCGATTCTGCGATCGCCATCGTCGACTGCAACAACTTTTACGCCTCGTGCGAGCGTGTCGTAAATCCGGCGCTGCAAGATCGCCCAGTCGTCGTCCTCTCCCACAATGACGGGATCATCGTCTCGCGAAGCAATGAAGTGAAGGCCCTAGGCGTACCGAATGCGTCGCCGTTCTTTCAACATCGCGAACTGCTCGAGCGGCACAACACTGCTGTCATCTCATGCAATCACGCGCTCTACTACGAATTCTCGCATCGTGTGATGGACGTTCTGAACGACGACTGCGACGCGAGCAAGATCGAGCTTTATTCTATCGACGAAGCCTTTATCGACGTCGGCGTACCCGACAAGCTCTCGATGCTCGGCCGTCATATCAAGAACGCGGTTTTCGAGAAAACTAAGATCCCGGTCTCAGTCGGGATCGCTCGGACGAAGACACTCGCCAAGCTCGCGAATCACATTGCAAAGATCTCCACGAAGGCCGACGGAGTCCTCGACCTGTATGACTCTCCGTACACGGATCTCGCGTTGCAGAAAACGCACGCCGGCAGTATCTGGGGGATCGGCCCCCGTTCGGCTGTGCGTCTGAAAGATATCGGGATCGACACAGCGTACGAATTGAAGATCGCCGAGCCTAAATCGATCCGCGAGCATCTGAACCTGTTCCCTGCACGGACAGTACGAGAGCTTAACGGTGTGAAGTGCATTGGAATGGAGGTGACGGAGCGAAGCAATAAATCTATCGCTCACACTCGAACGTTCGGGCACGCCGTCAGCGACTATGAAGAAGTGAGGAACGCGATCTTCTATTTTACGACCCGTGCGCTTGAGAAGATGCGTTGGAACAATCTCGCCGTGAAAACGCTCACAGTTTTTATGCATACAGATCGGTTTCGACCGGTACCACACAAATATTTCGGCAAGCACACATACCGGTCCGTCTATTTTTCCGATGTTACAAGCGAGATCTACAACTGGGTCGCGGTGTGTCTCGAGAACGCATTCCGTCCCGGGATGGAATACCGCAAAGCGGGTGTGATCCTGACCGACCTCGTTTCCCCCGACGAGATCTCGAGTCGCCTCTTCGAACAGTTCGATTTCGAGAGGCGTCACAGCTTGAGCAAAGTGATCGACGAAGTTAATTACCGATACGGCCGCGATATGGTTCGATTTGCAGCGCTCGAGGCCCGCGGCGACTGGCAAGGAAAAAGCACCCATCGCGGAAACGATTCGTACCACATGGTCGGTCGCGACACGTTGGGACAGGGAAAGAAGTTTAGTAAGTCGATGCGGTTTTTATGATCTTTCTTCGCGACCTTTGCGAGCTTTGCGTGAGAATAAGGAGTTTCACGCAAAGCTCGCAGAGGTCGCGAAGGAATCGTTTAGGGCTTTATTCTGCCAAATATCGTCAGTGCGATCCCTCCGAGAATGAGGGTGGCGGCGATCAACAGTCTCGAGGTTGCTTCTTCCGCTAGTAGAAGAATGCCCCCAAACGCGGCGATCACCGGAACGGCTAGTTGCAGGACGGCGGCACGCGTCGAAGTGTGATGTTTGAGGGCCGCGTACCAAACTGTATATCCAACTCCGGATGCGATCGCACCTGACAGAACGGCGAGGACGAAACCCCGCGACGACAGATTTAGTTCGAAGAGGAAGGGGATCGCGGCAAGGGCGACCATTGGAAGTGAGCGAATAAAATTACCCGTCGTATCTCCGAGGGGATCAGTGCTTCCCTTTCCGCGCAAAGAATAAAAACCCCACGCGATCCCCGCAGCGGCCATAAGCACTGATGCATACAAAGGGGGCGAAGATAGACCCGGAAATACGAGATAGACAAGCCCACCGAGCGCAAGCAGCAATCCGAGCCATTCAAAGCGACCCGGCCGTTCGCCGCGAAACAGTGTGACGGCGATCATCGTGAATTGTACGGAGCCAAAAAGAATAAGCGCACCGGTCGCCACCGTGAGGCCTAGATATGCAAACGAAAAACAGATCGCATAAGCGAAAAGAAAAAACGCCGAGAGCCAGTCTCCGCGCCCGCTACGTGAATTATTCCCTTTGCTGAAGAAGTAGCTGACGACGACCAACGCCACCGCACCCGAGGTAAGTCTGACGATCGTGAAACCCCCTGCGTCAGCTTCACCGGTGCGCAGTGCCATACGGCAAAGGATCGAATTAAATGCGAACGCCACCAGAGCGAATGTCGTGAAACTGATGATTCTGATCACTCAGATTTTTCTCCGGAGAAACTGATAACTGATAACTAAAAACGGAAGAAGTTAACAGATCGTCGTTTTCAGTTTTCACTTATCAGTTTTCAGTTATTCCGAAGCAGGTTCTTCATTCGAAACATCTCGGCGCTCCGGTCTCAAATGCGGAAACAGAATCACGTCGCGTATCGAATGCTTGTTCGTCAGCAACATCACAAGGCGGTCGATTCCTATTCCGATACCGGCGGCGGGCGGCATGCCGTAGCTGAGAGCGCGGATATAGTCCTCGTCCAACATCATCGCCTCTTCGTCACCCCGTTCACGTTCGGACATCTGATCGACGAAACGTTCGTACTGTTCCTTCGGGTCATTCAGCTCCGAGAAACCGTTCGCGACCTCCATACCGTTTATAAAAAGTTCGAACCGCTCGGCGATGTTTGGATCTTCGGGCGACGCTTTCGATAGGGGTGAGATGGATTTCGGATAGTCGATGATGAATGTCGGCTGGATCAAGTTCTCTTCAACGTGGTTGTCGAAACACTCGACGATATTCCCGTCATTGATCTCCACAGACGCAGCATATTTCTGAATCGCGTCGCGCATTGTAACCCGTTCGAATTTGCCGAAGTCGATCTCGTTCCCTTCATACTCAACCTTCAGTCCACCGGTCGCTTTCTGCACCGACTCTCGCATCAGCTCCTCACAAAAATCCATCATCCCGTTCACGTCCATATACGCACAGTAAAATTCGAGCATTGTGAACTCGGGATTGTGCTTGTACGAGATGCCCTCGTTTCGAAAGTTGCGGTTTAGCTCGTAGACCTTTTCAAACCCGCCGACCACGAGGCGTTTGAGATAAAGCTCGGGTGCAATGCGTGCGTAGAGCGTTATGTCGAGCGCGTTGTGATGGGTCTCAAACGGTTTCGCGGCCGCACCGGTCGCTTTCGGGGTGAGCATCGGCGTCTCAACCTCGATGTATCCATCATTTTCGAGCGAACGACGGAGCGACGAGATCACCCTTGCGCGAGTTTCAAAAACTTCTCGCGTCGTCATGCCGTCGTGTTCGATCTGCAAGCTCGACGCGATCAGATCGGCGTAGCGTTGACGCTGCCTGATCTCGGGATCGGCGATGCCGTGCATTTTGTCGGGCATCGGCAGCATCGCCTTTGAGAGGAACTGCAACCTTTCAACATGTACACTGACCTCGCCGGTGTTCGTTACGAATAAGTATCCCTCAACGCCGATGAAGTCACCGTGGTCGACCAACTCCCATGCACTCCACGCATTATCTTCGTCGAGCGTACCGTGTCCGTCGTTCTTCACGAGCGCGAACTGTGCCTTCTTACAGTAGATCTGTAGCCGCGCGATGCCGTCAGTCAAGTGAACGAAGTTCCCTCGCGGCGGCGTAGTCACTCGACCGGCGATTCTCACATTTCCAAATTCACGAAGCCTAGCATTGATCCCGTCTTTAACGTCGGCGGGCGGTCTCTCGCCCTGCTTGAGTGTCGCTTTGACAGCCGCCATCTCTGCAGCGATCTCTGCGACCGGACCATACGCTACTAGAGCGCCTATCGTATCTTCGCCGCCGGTAAGCCTCGAGCGTTCGAATTTGTTCGGATAGGCATTGCCAACAAGCTTACGAAGCTCATCAAGGCTTTCGCGTCTCGCGGCTGTTTGATCGTTCTGTTCGATGATCTCGTTAAACTCGGGAATTGACATAGGTGGCCAGTTTGTAAAAGGCTTGATTATAAGTGTGTTTCGCTTAACTCGGCAAACGCCTTTGGTTTATGGCACAATCGAATAGACCGCAGAAAAACGGACGCCAGCCCGGTTTCGTTTTTCGCGGCTATGTGCGTTTATGGATGGATCCACCGAAGCAGCTCTCGAGATAGAGCGCCTTGTCTCAGCAATCAAAAGCGGCGAACGTATCGTTTCTATTAGCGGACTTACGTCGATCTCTGCCAAAGCGCACGTGCTTGCTCAGGTTCAGGCCGCGAGCGAAAAGCGTTTCGCGATCGTAACTCAAACAAACGAGGAACTGGATACCTGGAGCTGCGATCTTGAATTCTGGAACGCGGACGCACTCACGCTCCCGTCCTTCGACACCGACGTCTACTCAGGTATTTCGCCGCATGCCGAAACACAGGAACGACGAGCCCTTGCCTTGTGGCAATTGACGCAGCATGATTCGCCGTTCGTTGTTCTCTCAGCCCGGTCTCTGATCGCCCGCACGGTCGGTGCAGATGAAATGTCGGCGTCCGGAGCGGCCGTGCAGCGCGACAAAGATTTTCCACCCGAAGCACTCGTTGAAAAGTTGATCTCCGCCGGTTACGTGCGTGAAGAGCCCATCAACAATATCGGTCAGTTCTCGATCCGCGGCGGGATCGTCGATGCGTGGTCGCCCGAAGCTGATAACCCGGTACGGCTCGAATTCTTCGGTGACACAGTCGACTCGATCCGCGAATTCGACGCCGAAACCCAACTCTCGACCGGCCAGCTCGACGAAGCGGCGTTCGCACCAATGCGAGAGTTCTGGGCGACTGCGGAAGACATGAAGGACTGGACGTTTTTCGCGACCGAGCGTTTTCCCGATGAACGGTTCGCGAGGAACCTGCATGACCGCGTCGATTTTGCGAAAGAGGGCGAAACGTTTTCCGGTTGGGAGTTTTTGATCGCACTAACCAAACCACTGACGGGTACCGTTTTTGATTACTTGAAAGATCGCGTTTTTGTCATCGATGAACCGCAGCTGATCGAACAAACACTCTCGGGTTTTTACGAGAACCTGGATCAGCATTTCCGTCAGACGATCGAGGCAGGTGACATTGCCCTGGAGCCGCGTGAACTGTTTCTCGAACCGGAAGAGGTTCGGACTCTCCTCGAATCGACAAAACGCGTCCAGCTCCGGGCCCTTGGCAAAACCGCCGCGGAGATTGATGAAGGGTTTGCTCTCGGGAAATCGGCATCCGCTCCGGGAGGAGCGGCCGAGGCGTTGCGAAGCAGGGGCTCTGATCCGTCGGCCGAACAGATCGACGGCGCTCCGGCCCCCACGCGCAATCCGTTTTCAGACAAGCACGCGGGTTCCGATCCACTCTTCTTATTCCCGACTGCCGAGCGGTCCGTCGACTTCGAGATCCTCTCGCGCTCAACGCGAAAATATCACGGCGACTTCCCGGCATTCACCAGCGAATTGAGCTGGAAGCCCCAGCAGCCGATCTTCGCAATGGAGACGCTCGGCCTTGCGGAACGCCTGGAAGAAATCCTGCGGGAATACGACATCACCTTGCCGACCGGAACCATCAGGGTCGGTAATCTGTCGGGCGGCTTTGAGATTCCAGCGGCAAGATTAGAAGTGATAAGCGAGACCGACATCTTCGGTGAGCTTCAGCGCGGCGATACGGCTCCGGTATCCCGGACGCGGACTCAGAAAAGCCGCCTCGGTGCTTTTATTTCCGATTTCCGGGATCTCAGACCGGGCGATTATGTTGTGCACGTCGACCACGGACTCGGACGTTTCGACATGCTCCACACCATCGAATCGGGCGGCATGGCGCGTGAGTTCATGATGCTCATCTACGCCGACGACGCAAAGCTTTTCGTTCCCGTCGAGAGGCTCGATCTCGTTTCACGATATTCATCCGGCGAAGCAACGTCCCCGACACTTGACCGACTTGGCGGTCTGGGCTGGCAGAAAACAAAAGCCAAAGCCAAACGCGCGATGCGTGACATGGCTGACGAGCTTCTGCGGCTCTACGCAGAACGGAAGCTTGTGCGAGGGTTCGCGTTTTCCGCCGACACGCCGTGGCAGCACGAATTTGAAGATGCGTTTCCGTTCGAGTTAACGGTCGACCAGGCGTCTGCGATCGAAGACGTCAAAGAAGACATGGAAACCGGGCGTCCGATGGACCGCCTGATCATTGGCGATGTCGGCTACGGGAAGACAGAAGTCGCTATGCGTGCGGCGTTCAAGGCGGTCATGGATGGGAAACAAGTAGCTATTCTTTCGCCTACGACGATCCTTGCGTATCAGCATTACGAAACCTTCTGTAAACGCTTCGCGGCATTCCCGGCCAAGATCGATCTGCTATCGCGGTTTCGGTCGACCAAGGAGCAGAAGTCCGTTGTCGAGCAAGCGGAGAAGGGTGATGTGGATGTTCTGATCGGAACGCATCGCGTATTGTCGAACGATGTGAAACTCCCGAAGCTGGGGCTTGTCGTCGTCGACGAGGAGCAACGTTTCGGCGTTGCGCACAAAGAGAAACTCAAGCAGCTCAAGAAAAAGGTCGATGTGCTGACGCTCTCGGCCACGCCGATACCGCGGACGCTTAACATGTCCCTGCTCGGGATGCGTGACATGTCGGTGATCGAGACGCCGCCCCGCGACCGGCTCGCGATCAACACACAGGTCGTACAGTTCGCCGAAGGCGTTATCCGATCGGCCGTGGAGCTGGAGCTGGCACGAAACGGACAGATATTTTTTATTCACAACCGCGTCGAGACCATCGAATCGATCGCTGCCTTGATCCAAAAGATCGTCCCGAATGCCCGGGTCGCGATCGGCCACGGCAAAATGAACGAGAAGGAAATGGAGCAGGTAATGCTCGATTTTATCGACTACAAGTACGACATACTCGTCGCGACCACGATCATCGAGAACGGCATCGACATCCCGCGTGCAAATACGATCATTATCAATCGTGCCGACAACTACGGCCTGTCGCAGCTATACCAGCTTCGCGGACGGGTGGGTCGTTCCAATCGCCGTGCCTATGCCTATCTGCTGATCCCAAGCGAGCTTGAGTTAACACCGATCGCCCGCCGGCGCCTTTCTGCAATTCGGGAATTTTCGGACCTCGGTGCAGGGTTTCGCATCGCAGCTCTTGACCTGGAACTCCGGGGCGCCGGGAACCTGCTCGGCGGGCAGCAGTCGGGCCATCTAGATGCACTTGGCTTCGACCTCTACACGAAGATGCTCGAGCGAAGCATTGCGGAGATGCGCGGCGACGACATAGCAGACGAGACAAGCGTTTCGATAAATCTGGGTGTCGATGTCTCGATACCGCACGAATACATCACCGAGGCGAGCCAGCGTCTTCGCACCTACAAACGCATCTCATCCGTCGAATCTGAAGAAGCGCTTATGCATATTCACGCCGAGATCAAAGACCGCTATGGACGGATCCCGGAATCGGTCGAGAATCTTTTCGCGTACGCCCGACTTCGCAAGCTTGCGGAGAAGGTCCACGTTGTCTCGATCGACAAGGCAGGAACGCAGGTCGCAATTAAGTTAAGTGAGAATGCGAAGGTCGATCCCGATAAGCTCATGAGCTACCTGGCGGAAAACAAAAGCGCGAGCTTTTCGCCGAGCGGGATCCTCCGAGTCGACGCAGCAGGACCGGGTCCGATATCTGCGGCACGAGAGGCACTTGAAGGGGTTCGAGTGTGATCAGTCAGTACAATCGCCGTACGGGTTGAAATCGCACACGAATAAGACGGGAGCATGCTCCTTTGTGAGTTTCCTCGTTTCAATCCAGATCGCGGAATCCCGGTAGGCCTCGAACGTCCAGCCTAGACGTTTGCGATTCTTCCAGACGAATTCGTACGCTTCCTTTTCATCCTTGCCTTCCAGATGCTTTGCTTCGTGAAGCAGTATCGCAGCACGTTCGGTCTCATCGACGGGATATGTAAAGAAGTCGGGATAAAGCGTCACGATCTCGAAAGGGAAATTGGTGGCGGCATAAGCGGTCTCTTTCGCAACGCTAGCGTTTAGCCAATTGTCGTTCGCCCTGAATACCGCCAGACGTTTTAGCAGAAATACTTCGTCTTGGAATCCCTTTGCCTCGAGGATCCGTATTGATTCGTCCACCTGGGCCATCTGGCTGGCCGTCAGTTTATCGGCGGAGAACAACAGCGACGTATAGAAACCCAAAATAACGGCCGCTAGGACCATCAAGCAGACCACAGAGCGTTTTACGATAGCCGATTTGAGTAAACCCGTGTTTGAGGATATATTTTCAGTTTCGTCGAGCACTCCGCCACAGCGAATACAGGCTTTCGAGAGTTGCGGGTGATTGAGACCGCATTGCGGGCATTTATTATTCATGTCGGCGGGTCGGGTGAGGAAATGCTCGATAAAGATTAAAAAGCCAGATTAGTTTGGCGAGAAACGCGAGAACGTTTCGGTGCATCCAACGTCTCGACACTTATATATCTTAACGAAAATCGATTTTTGCATACAGTAATTTTTTGGGAGCTTACCGATGAGACATTTTGGTTCTTTTTTCTTGGTCCTTGCGTTCGTTGTTCTGACCGGACTTGGCGTTTCCGCACAGGAAACCGAAGAGCGCGTTGTTGATGAAGTCGTTGCGCAAGTTAACGACGGAGTGATCACGCTTTCAAAGATCAAGCGAGAGGCCAAGGGAATGGTCGACGCCGCGGTTCAGGAAGGAAGGAAGCGCGAAGAAGTGGAAAAGGTCGTAGAGGAGAAACGCGGAGAAATGATCGCGAATCTTATCCACGAAGAACTCCTCGTTCAACGTGCTAAAGAGCTCGGTATGGATAGTGATATCGAGGCGAGCGTTAACAGGCGTTTCGCCGAGATCATGAAGCAGCACAACATGAAGACGCTCGACGCTCTCTATCAGGAAATGGAGAAGACGGGTGTAAATCCCCAGGAGATCCGTGAGATCTGGAAAAAGCAGGCGACCAGGGACATGGTCCTCCAGAAGGAAGTGCAGTCGAAGCTCTACTGGGGCTCGAGCGGCAAAGAAGTAAAAGACTATTACGAAAAGAATAAAGCGAAATTTACCAAGCCGGAGACGGTTTCGATCAGCGAAATATTTCTGTCGTTTGCAGGTCGGGACGAGGTCGCGGTCCGTGCAAAGGCGACCCAGTTGGTAACGCAGCTTCGTGGTGGAGCGGACTTTGACAAGCTTGCAAAGGAGAATGCGGATCCTGGTGTTGTAACGCAGGGTCGAGGGAAAGACAAGCTTAAGTCGACCGAGCTGTCACAGATGCTAACGGATGCGCTAAAGGATGTGAAGATCGGCGGGTTTACCGATCCTATTTCGGCCGATCAAATTGGGGTCGTTATCCTGCGAGTGGATGCCAGGGAAAAAGCCACTGGCGAATCGTACTTCGATGAAAATGCGGTTCGGATGGCCATCGTGCAGGAAAAGGCTCCTGAGGAGCAAAAGAAGTTCTTCGCGTCGCTGCGGGTAGACTCGTATATCAAGATCAGCGACAGTTATCGTCCGATGGTATCGCCGATCCTCTTTGCCGACGATCGAAAGGATAAGCCCGCTAACAAGTAGGACTTAGTTTTTCCAAAGAGAGAGAGAGAGAGAGAGTCCGAAGTATCCTTAGCACTGAAAGTGCGATCAGAGCATAGCCAGACGTGAAACGTCTGGCTATCGCCGTTGTATACCGCACTGAGGGTGAGGAAGAGTCCCGTTCTTTCGCACCTTCAGTGCGGGAGCCGTGTCCCCGTAGCCAGAGGTTTCACCTCTGGCTACGATCGCGTGGCCGCTCCACGGCCGCACCAGGACAACGCCTGTATGTACCGATCATGCGTCTGGATCTGTTTCTAAAAATTAGTCGATTGCTGCCGCGACGAAGCGTCGCTCAGGAGTTTTGCGACCTCGGGCGAATAATCGTGAATGGTGCGAAAGCCAAATCGTCGAAAGAAATAAAAGCTGGCGACGAGATCGAGATCAATAGGCAGGACAGATCGACGAAAGTATTGGTGACCGAAATTCCGGCAGGCAAACAAGTAGCAAAGAATGCTGCCGGTGAGCTCTATCAACTACTTGAAGAGCGCTTAATAGCAAGCGACCTGATCTAGGTAAGAATTTCCTTGATCGCGGTCTCGTATATCTCCACCTTCCGCTTTGCCCGCTTCACATCAGGATGCTCATCCTTATAGTTTTTTTGCAGGCTCCAAAGCTCGGTTTCTAATTCGATCTTTCGGACGAGCAGCTTGCCCAAGGCGAGGGTCAGCTTAGCAACGTCCGCTTCCTTAACCTTCGCGATCCGCTCCGTTTCCCGATCTATTAGAGTCAGCACGTGCCGGATCTCTTTCACCTTGGGAAATTCTTCAGTGTATTCGAGAACAAGCGATTCGAGATCCGACGACAGTTCGGTGCGCCGGAGCAACAGCTCGGCATACGCGGGTGATGAACGATACCCTTTTTGAGACGCGGCCGGGACCTCTTTCTTAGTCTTATTCGAGGTCTCGGCCTGCGCCCAACAGGTGATCGAAGCGAGAAGAATCGTTGCAATTATGGCGAACCTTTGTGTCATAAAGAAGTTGGCTCGCGCGTCTATGATTTCTTATCAAAGGTAAAGAACTTGGCATCCAGATTCGGATTGATCAGGTATTGCTGGAGCGTCACTCTCCAGAAGAACTCGAACGTCCCGCTGTTGCTTTCGGTCGTATAGTGCGCGTTGTAGGAATAAGGAAGCGTCAACCCATCCACCGTTTTGAAGTCGCCAAAGCTCTCGGTTAACGACTGGCGTACACCCGCCTGCCGACCAAGTTTTCCAAAGGTATCCTGCGACGGATTGATCGTACGCCTATACTCGGTTCGAACGTGCCGAAAGGTCTCGGCGTCAAAGAACATGCGGATCGTGAATTCCGAAGAGTCCATCCCCTTCGGCCAAAATTCCAAAACGTGAGCGTCGCGGTCATCGACCTTCTTCTTGCCGGCGATCTTAAGCTTCGCACCGTTCATCTCACGATCCAGAAGCGCCCAACCACCCGAAAGGCTGCCAGTGAACGCCCCGTCAGTCAACATTTTCTCATGATCGGCGATGAATGCTCCGAGCGGTGAGCGAGCGCCGGGCGTAACCCACGGAAGATTGACGCGATTCCCGAAAAAGCCGATCTTTTCGAAGGGATATTCCTGTGAGCTCAGACTGACAAGAAACATATAGTCCTTGCCGCGTGATGCGATCACAGCCTTGCCGCTCGCCTTTTTGGATGGAAGCTTCGATTCGAACTCGCTGAGGCCCATCGCTACGCGTTCTTTAACCGAAGCAAGCTTGTCTGTTGTGCCGATCGACGCCCGATGTTTCGCGACCAACTCGTCCGTTGTCATCTTCTGCGCCAAAGCCGCCCCGGCAAATACGAGTGTTAGCGATAAAATACAGATCGCGCCTGTAATTCGTGAATAAAAACTCTTCATAGGTAACCTCTGATATCAAATTGCAGTCGCCTGGAAATTTTTTTGAAAAGGATCGTGGGTGGTCGCGGTTGAAGAAAACGCATCGCACGAGTCGATCGTGATGTCTTCCGCTTCAACCAATCCGTCACCGTAATCCTCGCCGGTTTGGAGAGTGTGAAAGTAATTCGTGATGTTATCCAAGATCTCTTGGGCCGAGTGTGAATGGTAAAGCGTCAACCGAAATTGAGCACCGCCGACGAGGCCCTTTGTGAACTGTCCCGCCAACTGTTTCATCTTTCCAAGCGCGGGCAGCTCGGGCATCTCCTCTCGGCACATTTCGAAAAACTCGAGCAACACCCTCTTTTTTTCCGCAAGGCCCGGCTGATAAATTTCGCGCCCCGCGAGTGCGTCGGCGAATTGACGGAAGATCCACGGATTCTGCATCGCACCGCGGCCGATAAGGATCCCGTCGGTACCTGCTTCGCGCCATCGGTCCATTCCGTATTTGATCGTCGTCACGTCCCCATTTCCGGAAACCGGAACGGACACGGCCGCCTTCACCTGTCGGATCAGATCCCAGTTTGCGAGTCCCTTGTATCCCTGATCGCGCGTCCGGCCGTGGACCTGGATATGCTCAACACCGCATTGCTCCGCCATCTTTGCGACGTCGACTACGTTTATCGTCGATTCGGTAAATCCCGTGCGAAGCTTTAGCGTCAGCGGAATGCTGATGGCCTTCTTGATCTCCTTTAGTATCGTCTCGAGCCGCGGCACGTCTTTCAAGAGTCCCGAACCGCCGCCATTTCGCACAACTTTCGGCGCCGGGCAGCCGCAGTTGACGTCGAGAATGTCCGCTCCGACCTCTTCCGCCATCTCCGCACCCATCACCATCCGCTCAACCTGACCGCCGAAGATCTGAACCGCGTACGGACGCTCTTCTTCGTCGAATCGCATCTGGCGTTTGGCTTTCGGATTGCCGCGAGTTAAACCCTCGACAGAAATAAATTCCGAAACGACAAGACCAACCCCGCCACGCCGTTTGATCAAGCGGCGAAATGTGTAATCCGTCACACCCGCCATCGGCGAAAGGATTAGGGGCGGATCAATATCGATATTGCGGATCTTGAACGGTTTCAAATTAGTAGTTAGCCCGCGTTGGGCACTCGTCGCTTCCGGTTCTTGATAACGAAGATCAGACCGATAAGGAAAACAAACAGTGAAAGTACAAGGACGACCGCTCCTGGAATTATGCCGAACATCGCTTCGTCCCAGCTCGTGTGCGGCCCATTAACAATTGGCAGGGCGACCGATATCGCCGTTACCGCAAAGCCGAGCAAGACTCCGAGGATGCCGAGAATGAGAACGATTTTCCAGAACATAGATTCTATTCCTGTCAAAAAGGTTGGAACCAAGCCGAACTTCAGAAGATTACCACAGGTCCGTCCCTCGTAAAATTAACACGCCCGGATTTGAACTTGACATGATTTGATGCCTATAATTTGCAAGCTTTTCACCTTGTATTACATAAACTTTGATCAGTACGACGGGTCGCGGTTCAGACAGCAGAATTCTTACGGTTCTACCTGTTGCCCCCCGAATCACCAAAACCCGGTTTCAACCTCACCTGAAACCTTTGCATAGGGCAATCCTGCTGGAGCGCTCGATCTTATTACCGAGTAAAGGAGAACAATCATGTCAGGTGGTCAAAAACCTAAGTGGTATTTATTAGTTGGATTTTGTGTTGCTTTAGTATCGATTTTCTCGCTTATTACACCCGCCCAGGATATAACCTCGGGAACTATCCAGGGCATTGTATCCGATGAGCAAGGTGCTGTGGTTCCTGGGGCGATTGTCGAAGCACGTAATGTCGACACAAACTTCACCCGGACTTTCACGACCGACTCTGACGGGCGCTTTACATTGCTTTCCCTGCCTCCCGGACGATATGTCGTTTCCATCACAAAGTCGGGATTTTCTAAACTTAACCACGAGAACGTCGAGATCACTGTCGGACGCCAGCTATCGCTGAATCCTACGCTTAGCGTGTCGGGCGTTAGCGGCGAGGTGACTGTCACCACATCTCCGACGATCGATACCGCAAAGACCGAGTCCAGCACAACCATCAACGAGGCGGCCATCTCGAACACACCCATTCTTGGCAGAAAGTTCGAGGATCTATTGACCCTGACACCCGGCGTCAGCATTACACAGGGACCCGACGGCGACGAGATCAACTTTGCCGGTCAGCGCGGGATCTTTAACAACGTCAGTCTGGACGGCGGCGACTATAACAACGGATTTTTCGGCGAACAGGCTGGAGGCCAGCGTGCCGCGATCGATATCGCCCTCGACGCCGTTAAGGAATTTCAAGTGATCGCGACGGGTGCCGGTGCCGAGTACGGACGCACGGCCGGCGGGATCATAAACGTGATCACGAAATCGGGAACGAACGATGTGCATGGGAGTTTGTTCTTCAGCATGCGAAACGAAGCCCTCTCGTCGGACACTTCAGACGGCAAACCGCTCGTGGGATTTCATCGCGAGCAATTCGGCGGAACGATCGGCGGTCCAATCGTAAAAAACAAAGCGTTCTACTTCTTTGCTGTCGAGTCAATCCGCGAGAACATAACCCGTGGAAACCTGAGCGAGACGCTAGGCAGCACACCCTGTCCGGTTGCGACCCCGACGATAGGCGCGAATGAGGCGCTCATCATTGCAAATCCTGACTGCCAGCGTGTTGCATTGCTAAATTTTTTCCAAGCCAGCCGGATGCAGAATGAGGGTACTCCCATCGATCGATCGATCAGAAACACCGCTTTGCTCGGAAAAATAGACTGGGACATCAATGACTCTAACAAGCTGAGCGGCTCCTATAATTTCGATTATTCAAAGAACACAAATCAAACATTCGACGTTCCTACTTACGGAGCCTCCGCTAACGGCACGGAAGGACCGTCGAAGATAAACGTCGCGAACTTTAACTGGTACACGACATTCTCTCCGACGGTTGTGAACGAAGCGCATTTCACATACTCGCGCGAAGAACGACCGCGTTCGGCGATCGAGTCGAATGTTCCGGCCGATACAGCGATGGGATTCGGAACGACATTCCGGTTTGGCAATCCGTTCTTCCTGCAGCCCGGTGTCGATGAAACATTCTGGCGGACGCAGGTCCGCGATCATGTTTCGATCATCTCCGGTGCACACACCATCAAGGTTGGTGGCGAGTGGATACACAGCCTGAACGATCAAGTTTTCCGGGGCTTTTTCACCGGTCGATATATTTTCGACAGCGTGAATGGTTTCCTCCGATATGCATCGCTTCCCGCAGCCAACGGGTTTGGCCCGTTCGCATCGCGTTGCCCTAACGGAACCTGGATCACCACGGCGGCGCCATTTAGCCAAACCTGCGGAAGCGGAACAGCGGCTACACCCCTCCTTCTTTATCTTCAGGGCGCGGGCCGAAACGCTCCGGCGACTGATGCTGCGGGTGCGTCGAAGATAACGAATGACGACTATGCACTATTCGCTCAGGACAAATGGCAGATCTGGCCTAACTTCACTTTTAATTATGGCCTCCGTTGGGAAGCTCAGATATTTCCGGATGTCGTCGTTCCGCCGAGCGATACCGCATACGGCATCTTCCTGAACGATCCGCGATTTCCGTCTGACGGCACGTTGCCCAGCGACAAGAGCATGTTCCAGCCGCGAGTCGGTTTTGCGTGGGACATCGCCAATAACGGACGAAGCGTCCTCCGCGGAAGTTTCGGGATCTACAACGCACGTCAGAATATGTTGTCACAGGTCGGTTCGATCACGACGAACGGCGTGCAACAGCAAACGATCGCTGCAGGACCGTTCAATAACGTGCGTCCTGTATGGCCAAATATTCTGCCCGTGAGCGCGGGGTCATGTAGTGGACCGCGGGGAACCACACCCTTTCCCTGTTTCAGTGGCGTGCGAGTCTTCGACCGCGGTTACGAGAATCCCGACATCTATACATTCAACGTCGCCTTCGAGCAAGAGATCGCGCCCGACTGGGCAATGTACTTCGATTTCACAAACTCAAAGGCAGTTCATCTGACACGGTTCATCAATGTCAATCGCAACGCGTTCTTCTACCCATACCTCGATGAAACGATGGTCACGAGTTCGGTCGGACGCAGCCAGTATCGTGGATTTACCGCGGGGATCCGGAAACGTTTCTCGAACCGTTTTCAGCTCGAAGCAAACTACGTGCTGTCAAAGGATGAGGACGACGATTCGAACGAACGCGACCCGTTTGCAGATCGCTCGTTCGACATAAACAACCTGCGGCTCGACTACTCGCTCTCAGATCGGGACATCCGGCACAAATTCAATTTCTTCTCTCACTTTGAGCTTCCCTGGAAATTTGAATTTACACCACGCGTCCAGTTTCGAACGGCGCAGCCGGCCACACCGGCAGTCCGCACTGCAACAAATCGCAACACGTTGAGAAAGGACAATGAATATTTCTCTTTCGACTGGCGACTCGCCCGCGTCTTCAAACTGACGGAAACGGTCGAGCTTGTCCCGCAGATCGAGATGTTCAATACGTTCAATAACGACAACCTGATCAACTCGTTGTCCGGCGCCGGAAATCAGAACTCGATCACGGCTCCGAGTTTGTTTAACTTTGACGGATATCTTCGGCAAGGAATCGGTGACCCGAGGCAGGTTCAGCTTTCGGTTAAGCTGAGATTCTAGGAAGGGCTAATCACCTCTGCGAAATACGAAAAGACGCGAAACAAGATTTTGTTTCGCGTCTTTTCGCGTATTTCGCGGGCAATATATTCTTGAACCCTAGCTCTTTGTCAGCACAACACCAGTCGCGTCGAAGGAAACTTCGGTCACTGTTCCGTCTGCATTTCGATTCTCGAACTTCGCACCGTCGTCGTTGATCAGATGGTCGACGTGTTCTTTCGTAAGCACTTTCGTCTTGAACGTTCCCTGGGCTTTCACTTTCATCCCGGCGGAATTAAGTGGAATGAAGAACGCGTGGTCGCCGAAAGTTACGCGGACTGATTTCCCGCCTTCCTTTGCGGCCATCTCCATCCAGCAGCCTTCCTTCTTACACGAGCGGACGATCACACCGTCGACAGCGACGGTCCTATCAGCGTACTTTGCCGGCTTGGCCAGAACTTTCTCGAGCGACACCTTTTTCGTACCCTTCACAAGAGCGGATCCGCGAGTGATCGTCTCGCCACTGTTCAAGTTTACGGGTGCGTTCTGAACGTTCTTCGCTACCGGCTCGCCCTTGCTGTTCAGCTCGGTCTGCGAGAACGACGCAACTGACATCATTAAAACAACTGCCAAGATAATTACGATTTGTTTCATTTTTTTATTACCGCCTCTGTAGGTGATCTCCTAGTACTTTAATTCGAATAGTCCAAATTTGAAATGGTAGGTCACGATTTCTACGGCGCGCACGGTCCCACTTCTCCATGAAAGGAAGAAGCGTCTACATCGTACGGCAACTCTCTACTGCCCGAACACTACCTTGCCTCCGGCGACCGTAATAATAACTCGGGAATTCTGAATGTCGGCCTTCCTGGCGGAGAAAATATCTTCGGACAGAATCACAAAATCCGCCAGCTTTCCGGCTTCGATAGTTCCTTTCTTATTTTCCTCGAACTCCGCATATGCCGACCCAACTGTATACGCCCGAACGGCGTCATACACCGATATCGATTCTGCACCTGCGTTCACCGCAGCCTGAATTCCGAGAAGCGGATCGAAATCCGTGATCGCCGCGTCCGAGCCAAAGGCGAGCGGCGTCTTCTGTCGCAGCAACCTCGCGTAATAGCCGCCGGTTCCGTTAAAAAAAAGATACGGCTGCATAGACGCGATGATGTTCGACCGTCGAAAACGCGACAGATCGGTCTCACGCGGATTGTGTGCGTGTTCGACTCGAAACCGACGGTCGCGGAGCCTGTTTGTCGTCGCAGTCTGTTCGAAGACGCTAAGTACGATCGCGTTCGCCGAATTTCCAATCGCGTGAACCATAATCTGCAATCCTGCATTGTCGGCACCGATGGCATCGCGCAACAGCCAGGCCTCTGATCCTTCGTCGCCGTCCGAGAAACTCTTTAGACATCCCGCTCGCACCATATCGTCGTTATCGGCAAGAGCAGATGGAGCGGCTAGGGCCTTCCAATTAGCCAGCGGAATGCAGTCGTAAACGCGTGTCCAAAGTTTTCCCTGCCGACGTAGTTCGCGATAGATAGCACGGCTGTCATCCGAGTGCATGTCATGAACGCTCGTCACGCCAAGCGATGCAGCGTATCTGGTAGCTGTCTCCGCGATCTCGTTCCATCGGCGCGTGTGATCGGTGGGAACCGCACGTGCGATCTGTCTCATTGCATCGCCGCGGACAATGCCATTAGTCTCGGCAGCGTCAGCCTCCAGCCCAGCGAGTCTTCTTGCGAGCATATTTGCGAACGCGGTTTGTCCGTCCGAGCTGTAGATAAAAACCGGATTGTCCGGCGCGGTAGTGTCGATCGCTAACTTGTCGGGGGGGACTATCCAACCGCCGCCCAGTATCCAGCGCCCCTTGGGCAGAAATCGTACGTAATGTGCGATCCGTTTCTCGATGTCGGCGGATGTTTTTGAGTCGCGTAGGTTGATCGAAGAGAAGCTGTTGCCGATCGCCATGAAGTGGACGTGCGCATCGTTAAAACCGGGGAGAACGAGCTTACGTTTCGCATCGATCACCCGAGTGTTCGGGCCGATGAGTCTTTTGATCTGGGTATTGGCACCAACTGCGGAGAAGCGGTCGCCGTTTACGGCAAATGCCTCGGCTTTAGCATTCTCCGAGACGATCGTTCGGATCTGTGCGTTGATGACGACAAGATCGGCCGGTTGTCGCTGTGCCGCCAACACGTTCGAGCAGATCAGCAAAACAAGAACGCTTCTCATCAAGAAACCATCACGATACTCCGCGGCTGATCAAAAAGAATCGGGCGCGGCGATGCGTCACCATCATTCAGGCCGCTGATAAACAACCTTCCCGCCCGCTACCGTTACCAGAACTCTCACATCGCGGATCTTCACCGGTTCAATCACGAAGATGTCGTCGGATAGAATCACAAAGTCCGCCAGTTTTCCCGGCTCGATCGAACCCTTTACCTTCTCCTGAAATTCAGCGTACGCGGAACCCAGTGTAAACGCACGAATGGTTTCTTCGACTGAGAGTTTCTGCTCGGGAATCCAACCGCCCGGATTCTTTTCGTCGAGCGTTCGTCGTGTGACCGAAGCGTAAACGCCGAACAACGGGTTGAGCGGAGCGACGGGCGAGTCCGAACCGAACGCTAGGACCGCACCCGAATCCAAAAGTGTGCGGAACGCGTAAGTTCCCTTCAGACGTTTTTCATCCAATCGTTTCCACGCCCAACGGCCGTCATCGATTATGTGAAACGGCTGCATCGACGCGACGACTTTCTGCGGACCAAAGCGCCGGATCTCTTCCTGGCGAAGATGCTGTGCATGTTCGATCGTGAACCGGCGATCCGCCTGGCCGTTTGCCTGCGTCGTCTTGTCGTAGATATCGAGGATCGTCGCGTTCGCTTTGTCGCCGATCGCGTGGATCCTAACTTGAAGCCCGGCCTTATCCGCGGCCAGAACGTACTCCGCAGTTTTCGGGATCTCATCCGACGCAAGACCGGTCGAGTTGGGTGCGTCGAGATATGGGTCGAAAAACCATGCGGTCGTCGAACCGAGACTGCCGTCGGCGTAGCCCTTCAGACATCCAACGCGGAGCATCGAATCACCGAACGCAAACCTCACGCCCGTATTCTGCCATCGCGAATAATTAGAAAGCGGCGAACATCCGTATACGCGCGTCTTGAGCGTGCCCCGTCTGAGCAGTTCCTGAAACACACCGACGTCTGTTCCCGCAGACATATCCTGGACACTCGTCACTCCGAGGCTTGCCGCGTGATCGGTTGCCGCCTGTGCAGCCTCGAGTTTCTGTTCAAAGCTCATGTCAGGGATCGCCCGTCCGACATAGAACATCGCCGCGTCCTTGAAAACGCCCGTCGGATTGCCATTCGCATCACGTACGATCTCACCGCCGTCAACGTCTTTAACACTCTTGTCGACTTTAGCCATCGTCATAGCGAGCGTATTCGCGAGTGCCATGTGACCGTCAAGCCGATCTATAAACACTGGATTATTCGGCGTGGCCGCGTCGATCATAGCGGCAGTCGGCAAGTTGTTAGGAGTCCAGTTTTCGTGATCCCATTTTCCGCCGACTATCCACCGGTCTTTCGGAAGCTTTGCGGCAAAGGCCTTGATTCGGTCAACAAATTCCTGCGGCGTCTTCGCGTCGCGGAGATCGACGGATGCGAGTTGGACGCCAGTCTCCAAGAAATGGACATGAGCGTCGTTGAAACCGGGAATGACGACCTTGCCCTTTGCGTCGATCACACGAGTCTTCGGACCGATCAACGATCTCGTATCCGCGTCGCTTCCGATCGCGACGATCTTATCGCCAACTACCGCGATCGAACGCGCGTGCTTTTGGGCGGAATTCATTGTCCGGACATTCGCATTCGTGATTACGAGGTCGGCGGTAAACGATTGGGCGAACGTGCTCATGGTCGAGCAGATCAATAAAGCTGCGATGGTTGAGATTCGATTCATATAGTGGATCTTGAGTGTCTACTTGCGACGTCGCAGTTGGCGTGTCGTTTTTTTGCGCGGGAATTGCACGGTTATTTACTTACGCGAACATTGACTTTCTGAAAATAAACCCTTCCCGATTTCTCATTTCTCGGGATCGACGGCGTGAACTTTCCCCAATGCGTAAGGATCACCGTCTTACCTTTCACTGTCGTGCGCTCGAGCGTAAGTAACAGGTCGCCTTCTGTGTATGGTTCGAACATGTTGGTTTCGCCATAACTCTGGAAAAATATCAGAAGCTTGGAGCCCTCGATCTTGGCGCTGCATACCAGCTCGGCAGAGGTTTGATACCCATTGCTATCGAATGTTGCGGCCAGGCCATCGCCACCGTCGAGAACATTCATCTCGTGCGATATCATTATGGTTGTGCCGCCAGCAGTCTTACCGCCGTTCTCATCAAAATGGTACGAACCTTTCCAGTTTGTCTGGGCTCCAACAACGATTGCGAAACAAATGGAAAGTACAGCGATGCGAAGTAAGCTGAGGGTATAGCTCATGGCAATTCCAAAGTTGAAAAGTGTATCCTTTACGCGAGCGACCCGATTATAACAATGAACGAGAAGTATATCCAGACTATGGGATTAGCGTTGATCGTGGCCTACGGTGCGTTCGTTGTTTTCCTGTATGCGGCCGAGCCGCGATCGCTCGAAGAGATCTCGCTCAAGGCCCGAACGACCGTCGAGGACGCGGTGACCAGAGGTCAGGTGATCGCCGGGACGTACGAGATAGATCAAACGAAATTCAACGAAGCTCTCCGCGCGTTTCGTCAGGATAATTTCGTTGCGGCGAGAGATTCGTTTGAGCGTGCCGACCCAGAACGCCGCGATCCGCGGACGCAATTTTATATCGCATACAGTTTTTACAGACAGGGTTGGGGCCGGGTCTCGAATGACGACGCGTTATTCAAACTGGCACTTGAGTCGGTCGAACGAGTTGTTTTGCTTAACCGCGACTTTCGCTCCGATGATACGAACCTGCAGCTTCGGACACCGGCTGAGCTTCGCAGCGAACTAAAGGAAGGGCTCGAAGTCACGGCAGATGATTTTAATCCGCTCCGCCTCGTACGGGAGCGAAAGTAAGGATGACTGAGAACGAGATCGAACAGGTCGGATATGCCGACGTTACCGGCGAGCTGATGGAAGAGAGCAGCGTCGAGGATCTTGCTGTGAGTAAGGCGGCCGCGATCAGGGTTGTCCGAGTTGAGCCCGCGGGATCCGCCAACCATAAGTACGTTGTTCGATACGTGATACTTCCGTTTATATTGTTGACGGTCACCATGCTCGGCGGGCTGCGTTTGAGTGCGGCCGACTCGTCATTGATATTCCTCAAACCCGCGCTTCTTAGCCTGATATTCGCCGCGATCCTGCTCGCACTTTTTTTCCGGTCAGGCATGATCCGGCTCGATGGCTGGTTCAACGAAGAATTTTCTATGCTGAAGAACGCGGCAAACGCCGCGGTGTTGTTGTCGCTGTATGCGGCAACGACGCAGCTCTTCAATTCACTGCTTCCGGAGCAAGGCTTGCCCTTCTGGATCATATGCTTCTGCTTTTTCTGGACCCTGTGGAACAACCTTTTCGCCGATTTCGACACTAAGAAGTTGTTCAGGAGTTTAGGTGGATTATTCGGTCTCGCGTTTGTCGCCAAGTATTTGGTGCTCGCGAACGTTACAGCTCCCGCAAATGAAAGTTGGGTTCAGGGGATAATCGAGAATCCGACAAAGGAAGCTTTCACGTGGCTGCTTGATCTTCCGCGTTTCGCCGTTGGAACCGGCTACATACAGTTCTTTGTCGCGGCTCTATACATGCTCGGCTTATTCCTTTTCCCGGCATCGACGCGTGACGACGCTACGCAGAAACCCACGCGTTAGTGTGTTTGGTTATCCGCACTCGCATCAATTGATGTGACTAAGTTTATGCAAATTGTATTTCTGATCCTCGTATTCGCATTCACATGCGTCGCTCAGTCACCCGCAAAGATCCTCAAAAATGCCGAGCGCGCAATGGGCGGGGCAAAGGCGATCCGTAGCGTGAACTCCTGGCAACGAAGCGGGACGATCACGCGGTCGGCGGACGGTACAGCGGGCAAGATCCTTATCCAGTCATCGCGGCCGAACCTTTACAATCTGAGTTTCGACGTCGGGGGATTCGAGATCGAGTCGGGCTACAACGGCAAATCAGGCTGGACGCGAGATTCCCGAGCGGGGATGCGTACTCTGACCGGCGATGCGAGCGTCGATTTCCAAGCCGAGGCCGCGTTCCGCGGTTCGCTATGGCTTGATGCCAAGAAAGAAAAAGCGAGGATCGTCGCGGGAGGAAAGGCTGAAGTCGCCGGTAAACCCGCGAATGTTGTGATCATCAATACGGCGAAGGGCGCGAACATTAAACTGTTTTTTGATGCTGTTTCGAACTTGCTGTTGGTAGAAGAATTTTCGGCGGGTGATACGGTTCGACGATTTGAATACTCCGACTACAGGCAGGTCAATGGAATAAATCAGTCGCATCGCATCAAGATCCATATCGACGGCGCGAGCTACGAAGCCGTAATCGATGAAATCAAATCCAACCTACAGATCGCGCAGTCCGAATACGATTTTCCGAAACTCTCGGGCGAACCTCTCCCGGATATACCTACGCTTCTCAAAGAGCTGCAGGCGAACGAAGATAAGGTCGAGAACTTACTGGACACTTATTCCTACGTTCAGCGTTCGACCCGGCGCGAGCTGGGAAAGGACGGTGTCCTTCGTGACAAAGAGTCCGAGACGTTTCAGCTCTCCTTTTACAAAGGCAACCGGATACGTCGTCTGATCGAAAAAAACGGGAAGCCTCTAAGCACTGACGACCAGAACAAAGAGGATAAGAATGCGGCCGAGCGCGTCGAGCAGATGGAAAAGGAGATGGCGAAAAAAGAGGCCGCAAATGGTCCGCCGTCCGAAGAAAGCCGGCGAATATCCGTTGCGGAAGTTCTTCGCGCTTCAACTCTATCCAATCCGCGTCGTGAACGTTTTCGCGGCCGGGATGTCATCGTGTTCGACTTCGAGCCGAACGCGGCCTTCGACTACAAAAATGCGAAGAGCATGCTTAAGTTTTTTGGAAAGACGGCGGGGGCTATGTGGATCGACGAACGGGACAAGCAGGTCGCTCGCCTTGAGGCGGTTCTATCAGACAGCTATAACATCGGCGGTGGTGTGGTCGCGAAGCTGAAAAAGGGAGCGTCATTTACGCTTGAGCAGGAGCGAGTAAATGACGAGATCTGGCTTCCGTCGGTCGCGGACATCAATCTCTCGGTACGGGTCTTTCTCGTTAAAGGGATCGAACTCAACCAGATAATCAGGTCCTATGATTATCGAAAGTTCTCGACAGAGGTAAAGGACGCGAAGGTCAATCCGATCGATCGTTAGGGCAGCCTAGTTCTTAAGGTCGAGTTTGACCTGTTTTCCATCGCGTCTCACGTTAAGGCTCTTTCCTTCGACACCGCCTTTTAACGCCGTCGCCTCGGTGAGAGGACGTCCATCGATGGCCTCGATCACATCATCGGAACGAACGCCCGACCGCTCGGCAATGCTATTGCCCGTCGTAGATCGCACCTTCCATCCGCCGTCGACAAACTCAGCCTTCATCCCGATCTTTTCCAGTATCTCGCGCACCGGAACATCGGCTGGTGCAGGAATTATTCTGGCCGGTCTCAAAGCACTATCGATAGAACCTCCCTCACGCACCGAGTTCGGCTGGGGACGATTCGATTGGCGAACGGGAACGGCCCTTTTCGTTTGGTTAGGGATCGCGACGGCGACCCGTTTGGTTGATCGATCATCTACTTGCGGTGTGGAAACAGGAGTCGCACGTTGTTGCTCGGTTGCGGGCTCCGCCTTCGAGGCAGTCTGCTGATCGATCGGTGCAGGAATTTCTGCTACTGTGCCGACCGCCGTATCTCCCGGCAAGATTCCGTAGAAGAGCACGAACGCAGCGACGAGGAGCAGGAGACTCAGCGGGGCGGCAACCTTTAGGAACGGCAGGAAGCTCGTGCTAGGTTTTGATTTCGCAGATGCGATCTTTCCCTTAACACCGAAGTCGAAATCCCCCGGAGCCTCGACTCGCGGGAGCGTTCGCAAAAGCGCCGCGATCTCGCCGTTCTCTATATCGAGACCGTTCTGCTCATCCATTCCGTTTTCTAAATTCATTCGATCCATGATCAAAAATATGTCTTTAACTTTTCCTTTAACAGTGCCCTCGCACGACTGATCCTGGATTTAGTTGTTCCGAGACCAAGCTCGAGGATCTGGGCTATTTCCTCGTAGGTTCTTCCCTCAACATCACGGAGGATGACTGGAAAGCGATACTTGGGAGGTAATGTTGCGATCGCCCTGGCGATCACGCGGCTCCTTTCATCATCGACCAATTCTTTATCCTGTAGATCTCTCGGGTCCGTCGGCTGAAACTCTGTTGTATCGTCCGCTTCTGTTTGAAAGAGCCCGGTCAGAGAGAGTATCGTGCGCCGCTTCCGTTTCCTGATCTCGCTGATCGCGAGGTTAGTCGCAATGCGGTAGATGTAGGTGGAGAACGCGTAATCCGTGTGATACCGCTCAATTGCGAAATAGACGCGGACAAACGCCTCCTGCGCGAGATCGACAGCTTCTTCGTAGTCATTCAAAAATCGGTAAAGATAGTTGGTGATGGGATTGCGATACCGGCTAACGATGATGGCAAACGCTGCTTCGTCACCGTTCTTCGTCGCTGCTATGAGTTCATGGTCGGACTGGTTCGAATCAGACACGTGGTGGTTTTGCACCTCCCTCCGCCTCGATTCGAGTTTGTCCAATGCCATACATTCATACGTTTTACACCAGTTCGCAGGCCCAACAAAACCGACCTACGTTTGAAACACGCGAGCCGGCTCGTAAAGTTCCGAAAGGTAACATCACCACCGCGGACTTACAGATCGGCCGATCTTACAGTGGCGATGAGAAAGATGGTTCCCGTAGTTCGCGGCAGGCTGATCGTGCCGATCAGTGTGGGGATATTCGCCGGCAGCCCGATCGTATTCATTGTTAGCCCAATCGATTCGTAGTTAACGATCGGCTCGACTCGTCCGCCCTCGCTTCGCATGGTGCCTGTTCTTACCGGCACTCTCGCTCCGAAACGAAATGATCTCGCTTGAAATCCGCTCTGCACCGAGCGAAAGTTGTTGAACGACCAGTCGAGAAATGTTTGCGACTCGGCGTCTGTTTCCTGGCCGAGGATATTCGAGATGCTCTTGTACTCGATATTACCCGTGTTCGAGATCCGCCCTAGAAACGTATTCGCGAGGCGGTAGTTCGAGAACGAAAAGTTCTTTTTCAATTGTCTGGTGATCGAAGAGAGATTGGATGGAACGTCGCCCTTCGAGCCCGGCTCATTGGAGCCGATCAAGACTTGAAGGGAAACCTCATAACTCGGCTCAAGCCTCGGCGAGGTATCTGGTTGGGCAAACGTTGTTGACGAAAGGATGAAAAGTACGGAGAACGCAAAGAGCGAGAAGGCTGACTTAAATAGATTCACTGGTTTTTCTCCTTGGAAAAATTCGGGGAAAGCGAATCATTCCACAAACCAATCAATCTAAAGTTGCAAAAAGAATTATCCGCCCGCGAACATGGCGTCGTCTATCTTTTGGCCGTACGTGATCGTGCCCACCTCGGTTTCCTCGATGACCTTGTCGCCGGCCCAAAGTGTCGTCTTAAATGGAACCAGAGTTCCCTGTGCGTAGTTGTAATCGTAAAACTTGCGACGATATTTGACGCCGTCTTGTTCGTAATCGAGCATCATCACCCGAAACGATTTTGCGCTGATATAGAATCGCGTTTTTCGCGACTCCTTGTCAGTGACGTCGAGAATATAATACTCAACTCCAAATACCTTTTCTTTTCCGATCAGCCCGACCGTTGAGCCGTTTTCCTTGTATCGCAAAAGCGCTTCTAGCCCGTGCAGGATCTGGTTCTGGAAAGTGCGAGAAGCATCCTCCCGCGGGGTAAACACTTGATCATCGAGCACGCCGAAAACTTTTTCGTCGTTGAAGACGAGAGAATATCGGACGCTTGGAAACTCTTGGTCCAACCTGATCTTTTCCTTGTTCAGCGTCTCTGCCCGCTGCGTCCAGCGCTGATACGTTACCTGGTCGGTCTTGCCCTCGGTATTCAACAGGCTCATCTTTCCGCGTTCGATCGCGGTCTTGCGTATCTGGTTGAGGACTGCCCGGCCACCACCGAGGCCATAAATGAAGATCGAGGATTCGGCAAGGACTTCCGCGCTCGGATTCTTAGCCGCCTCTTTTGCGGACAACGTCGCTGCTGGTTTTTTCTCGTCCTTTTGCGGAGAGGCGGGCAGAGTTGGTTGCTGAGCAAAGCCGGTGGCTGCAACCGCCAGGACAAGCACAATAAGTAGCGTTGAGGATTTGGAACGCGAGATCACTATTTAATTTTCTCCTTGACGCGATTGAGGGTTACGAATGACGGATTGTAACACATGTTAATTAGTACCGTCTAAGCCCGTGATTATTGATGTTAGAGGGCAGAATAAGGATGCACGACAAGTCATATTGGATAAACGTTTGACCAAAATCTATAATCGCAGCATGGCGGTCAGCAAGATCGAATCGCTGCTAAAGGCAGCAAATTCCTCACCCGACAATGACACGTCCGTAAATATGGCAAAGCGGACGTTCATCAGCGAAGCTGACTGCAATTCATTTTTCGACGCGGCTCGCTCGAGGATGTTCCGGATCAACGAATGGAACGAGAATTCGAGTGCGACCGAGTACGGTCTCTTCGACGAGTCCGGAAGTGATGTCAGATCGGAGCCTATCTCGGTTGGCAAGTTCATTCGTATTGGCCTGTACGGCGGAGGGAAATACGACTGGGTCCGTGTGGTCGAAATTCTGGACGAGGCGGACGAGCTGATTATTTCCGTGAAACCCGTTTTCGACCCGACCGCTCATCCCCAGGACAAATCGTCTATCTCACATTTCTTCGGTCCGGAAGGCGAGAATAATTTCTGTCTCCAGAGACACGAAAAGACAGTTTCCTTCCACGTCATTGGACTTAACGAAAAGCAGAACACTGGATTTACAGATGGGCTGATCGAATCGGCCCGCAACGCCGCGATCGCAAATGTAGGGTATTACAGCGGTTTGCAGGACAAGGTCTGGAAAGAGTTCTGCTCGAATTTTCTTCGAACCGACGAGGAAAAGGCGTAAAGAATGCTCCACGTCGCCTTGTACGAGCCGGAGATCCCGCCAAATACCGGAAACATCGCTCGCCTCTGTGCTGCCACCTTTACCGCCTTGCATATTGTCGGAGTCACCGGCTTCAGGATGGATGACCGCACGCTTAAACGCGCCGGACTGGATTATTGGAACGAGGTCGACCTGCACCGGCACGTCGGTTTGGTAGATCTTTATACCGCCCTGCCCGACTCGCGATTCGTGTATTTCACAACGAAGTCAAAGCTCGGGTACACAACCTGGAAATTTAAGGACGGAGACTGCCTCGTATTCGGACCCGAGACGCGTGGTCTACCGGCTGAGATACTCAACGCGAATTCTGCATCTTGTCTGACTATTCCCATGCCGAATGCGAAGGTGCGGAGCCTGAACCTTTCGACCAGCGTCGGCATCGTTCTTTACGAGGCTCTCCGACAGCTCCCGCAGCACAAGGATTAACACTTCATCGCCGCGTTCCCTTCACCATGGGCATCCCTCAAACGCCGGACACCCTCTAAACAACGTCATGCAGAATGACGCAGTTTGGTGGGAGAAGTTTGATTGATGAAAATATTTAAAAATTTTATAGCCCTGAGTTTGGCAATCATCTGTTTGTCGTTCGTATCGTCCGTTGACGCTCAAAGTTATTCCGGCGCTGGTTCCAGTCGCGTGATCGAAGATCAGGTTCGGAGGAAAATTTTGAGGCTTCCGCGGTATGAAGTTTTCGATTCGATTGGTTATCAGGTGAACGGAGATACGGTGACTCTGTCGGGGAAGGTCCGTAACGCCATTAACAAAAGCGATGCTGTCCGGTCGGTGAAGAAGATCCCGGGTGTGGGAAGCGTTGTAAATAACATTGAAGTGCTGCCGCTTGGCAGCTTCGACGAGTCGATCCGCGTACGTCTCTATCAGACGCTCGCCCGGAGTGGTGGGCTGTCGCGATATCTTTGGACGACGAATCCGTCGGTCAGACTGATCGTCGATCGCGGTCACGTTTCGCTCGAGGGCTATGTCTCGAACCGCGGAGATTACAATACGATGAACGTGCTCGCACACGGTGTGTCGGGCGTGTTTAGTGTTCGGAATAATCTAATCGTCGATAAGGAACGCCTTCGTTAATACTCGACTTAAACTGATCGTTGAGGCCGGGCATTTTGCCCGGCCTTTCTTTGGTCGCACTTTGAAAAATGGCGGATTCTTGGTCCGTGTATTCGTGCTAAAGTCCGTGTATTCCGTGGTTCCCGCCTGCAAGATGACCACAGAATACACTGAACAAACACGGAGAAAAACACGGAATAAGAAGGTCCTTGCTGCCCGGAGCGCATACCCGCCACGAAAGTGAAGTTCAATCTGAACTACTGCCACCTTTTTGGCAGTGCATCCGAACTGATGCACTAGAGCCTTTTTTGTTTCTTTGCCTTTAGCGTGCCAATCCGTCATGATATCTGATTGTTTTTCAGGTTGAAATCATCACTATGATCAGTACAGATAAGATTAGAAACATCGCCATCATTGCCCACGTCGATCACGGGAAGACTACCCTTGTCGACGCCATGCTCCAGCAGTCGGGCACGTATCGCGACAACGAAGCGGTCGTGGATCGCGTCATGGACTCTATGGATCTCGAGCGCGAGCGCGGTATCACGATCATGGCGAAGAACACGTCGGTCCAGTACGGCGATTACAAGATCAATATCGTCGACACACCGGGCCACGCTGACTTTGGCGGCGAGGTCGAGCGTGTTCTAAAGATGGTGGACGGGATCGTACTGCTTGTCGATGCGGCCGAAGGGTGCCTGCCTCAGACGCGTTTTGTGCTCCGCAAAGCGTTGGAACTTAAACTGCCGGCCATCGCACTTGTTAACAAGATCGACCGGCAAGACGCACGTCCCGAGGAAGTCCTCGACGAGATATACGATCTATTTATCGACCTCGGTGCAAATGACCAGCAGATCGAGTTCCCGGTTCTCTATTCGATCTCACGCGACGGAATCGCGAAGAAGCAACTTGCAGATGAATCCAAAAACCTGGTACCCCTCTTCGAACAGGTAATCGAGTCCATTCCGGCGCCGCACGCATTCCGAACCGATTCGCTGCAGTTACTTGTCGCGAATATCGACTACAACCCATTCGTCGGACGTCTCGCGATCGGTCGTATCTTCTCGGGCGAGATCTCTAAAAATCAGGAAGTGATCGTTGCAAAGATCGACGGCTCGACTCAGAAGACCCGGGTAAAGGAGCTTTTCGTTTTTGAAGGGCTCGATCGCACACCGGTCGAAAAAGCGGGTGTCGGCGAGATCGTTGCACTCGCGGGATTCGACGATATCAACATCGGTGAGACGATCACGCTCGTCGAGAATCCACGACCGCTTCCCGTTATCGCCGTCGACGAACCGACGATCTCGATGATCTTCAGCGTAAACAATTCGCCTTTCTCGGGAATCGACGGAAAGTTTGTAACCTCTCGCCAGATCAAGGACCGTCTCGATCGCGAGTTGCTTGGCAACGTCGCATTACGAATTACACAGGATGAAACCGCTCCGGAGCAGTTCAAGGTCTCAGGGCGCGGCGAGCTGCAGCTGGCGATTTTGATCGAGATGATGCGCCGTGAAGGTTATGAGCTCCAGGTAGCGAAACCCGAGGTGATAACCAAAAAGAACGAAAAGACCGGTGAAACGATGGAGCCCATCGAGCAGGTAGTGATTGACGTGCCGGAAGAATTCATTGGAGTCGTGACGGAAGCACTGGGTCGTCGTAAAGGCCAGATGTCGAAGATGATCAACAACGGCTCGGGCCGCGTCCGACTCGAGTACGAAGTGCCGTCGCGCGGACTGATCGGTTTCCGCGGCGAGTTCCTAACCGAAACAAAGGGCACCGGATTGCTAAATACGCTTTTCCTTCGATTCGACAAATGGCAGGGCGACATGAAGGGACGCGCAACCGGCTCGCTCGTCTCCGACCGGATGGGCGAAACGAATACTTACGCTCTCTACAACCTTCAGGAACGCGGCACGCTGTTCGTAAAACACCAAGTCAAAGTGTACGAAGGAATGATCGTCGGCGAAAATGCCCGAGCGGTAGACCTCGACGTAAATCCGGTCAAGGAAAAGAAGCTCTCGAACATGCGTACGACATCGGCGGACGAAGCTATGCGACTCGTACCCGTTCGCGAAATGTCGCTCGAGCGTGCTCTGGAATTCATTGCCGACGACGAACTTATCGAAGTCACGCCGAAATCCATCAGGCTGAGAAAGCGAGTGTTGAAAGCGAACGAGCGGCCTAAGAAATAGTCAGTCGTCTCGAAAGAAAACTTAGGTTAACAAACAACGCAAGCCGGGTTCTCGGCGTCAATTAGATATTGCAGTATAAATGGCGAAGACCTTCGTCCAGCCGTATTCTTCCGCGCGGGATGATCCTGCTGATCTCGACGATCGCTTAAATTCTTCGGTATTCAGGACAATGTTGCTGACTGGCTATCGGGGCGGGGCGGGTGGAAACGCATGTCCGAGTCGGAAACCCCTTCTTACCCATCTCCTGGTTCCGGTCTATCTCGGAATCATGCAGTCGCCCGGCTTTACTTCCGCGAGAGACCACTACCTGCGCTTATGCTTTTGCGAACGACCGGCGAATAGTTTTACGATTTAGCTGCAAACCCAAATCAAAGCAGATCGTAGAACATGATGACAAGAAAAGGTTCGACCGCGACTTCTTCTCATCTCAACAAAGTTTCTTAACGGAGGAAGATAAATGGAAACAGCTACGGCCCCCGTGTCTAGCAAGGCGACGGTTATTGGATGGATACTTACGGTTCTGACGGGCCTGGTGCTCCTGGCGAGTTCGGCATTCAAGTTTATAGCACCCGTCGGAACTGAAGAGAACATCAGGATGCTCGGTCTACGCATGGATCAACTGACATGGCTTGCACCGCTTGAGGCGGCCGTCGCTATCGTCTACCTGATTCCGAAGACCGCTGTGCTCGGTGCGGTTTTAATAACAGGTTACATGGGGGGAGCGATCCTCACCCATTTGCGAGTGGATGATTTTATGATCATCCCGCATATTGTGCTCGGTATTCTCGTGTGGCTTGGTGTCTGGCTACGGGATCCACGGCTGCGGGCGTTGCTGCCGCTGAGAAGCTGAAAATACTTGGCGATCTCTAAATTTATATGCGTATTGCTTACTGGATCGTTACTGGGTTGATGGCGGCGTTCTTGCTTTCATCTGCGGTGCCGGATGTTATATCTCATCCAGGAGCGGTTGAGATATTTACCCATCTCGGATACCCGACATATCTCCTACCATTTATCGGCGTGGCGAAAATACTTGGGGTGATCGCGGTCCTCATCCCCGGTTTTCCGAGATTAAAGGAGTGGGCATACGCCGGACTCGCATTCGATCTCATCGGTGCGTTCTATTCACACATCTCCGTCGGCGATCCGGCCAGCCTTTGGCTGCCATCGGTGGTCGCCCTGGCCCTGGTAGCCGGTTCCTATTTTCTTTATCACGCGGTTTATGTGAAGAAGGTTCCTGCCTAGGCGGGTGTGGCGGCAATTAGATAAGCGACTCGATACTAATGGCAGACGAAGCAGTACAACCTCTCCCGATACACGTCGACGAAGCGGTCTCCGAAGTCGACACACCCTCGCCAAAGCCCGCGTCGAAGTACGATCGCTCGATCGTCGATGGCTCGCTTGGGCGTGCCGTTTGGAAGATCGCGTGGCCGACAATGCTCACGAACATGATCGGCGGGCTGCAGGGAATAGTCGATCACGCCCTCGTCGGAAACTTTGTCGGCTTCACCGGTAACGCGGCGATCGGCGTCAGCATCCAGCTTTGGATCGTCGTGATCGTATTTATCTCGTCAGTCTTCATAGGCATGAGCGTTATGGTCGCGCGTTTCGCCGGTGCGGGTGACGAGGAGAGAGTAAATCGGACGGTGTATCAAGCGTTCCTGACCGCGATCTTTATTTCATTCGGAATACTTGCCCCGGTCGGCTATTTCGCCGCGCCGTATCTCCTTGATCTTGTAAACACCTCACCCGAGGTAAAAGCCGAAGCTCTTCCCTTTCTCCGGATCATGTACGCATTCAGCGGCGGGATGTTGGTCTTTTTCATGCTTGGCGGAGCACTGCGATCGGCAGGTGACGCTCGGACACCGATGATCTTGGGAATCGTGATGACGATCCTGAATCTAGGTTTCAATATCATCCTTATTCGCGGTCTGGGTCCGATCCCGGCTTTTGGGACAATGGGCTCGGCGATGGGAACAAGCCTCGCGTCGGGCTTGATCGCCGTCTATGCTTTTTACAAGTTGTGGAGTGGCAAATGGGTCGTGTCGTTCCCGCGCGGAAGCTACGCCCCCGACTGGAAGGTGATCCGACAGCTTTTCAAATTTGGATTGCCGGCCGGTGTGCAGGGCATCGCGATGAATGTAGGCGGTGTGCTTCTTCTCGCGTTTATCGGTTCACTTGCACAGAGCGCTGCGGCGCAGGCGGCCTATGCGATATCGTACGTCCAACTGTTTTCGCTGATCACGTGGACATCGATGGGATTGATGGGAGCTGCCGCCTCGGTCGCGGGCCAGAACCTCGGTGCGGGACAACCGGACCGCGCGGAAAAAGCTGTCCATATCGCCGCGCGTTACGGACTCATCGGCTCGGCATTTGTCGGCCTGTTCCTATTTTTCTTTCCGGCACAACTACTCAGTATCTTCGGGATGGACGAACCAGCCGTCGTTGAGATCGGCACACAGCTTTTGCGTGTCCTTAGTATTTCGGGCTTGTTTATTTCCGTAGCACTGACGTACACCGGTGGGCTGCAAGGGACCGGCGACACGAAAAGTCCGTTATATATTTCCATCATTTCGCAGGTCGCGGTCCCGCTTGGAATTTGCTTCATTATCCAGCAGGTGAGCACTCTCGATCCGATCGACGTTTGGATCGCGATACTTGCCGGACATGCGACGCGGTGCGTTCTGAGCGTGATCCGATTTGGTCAGGGAAAATGGCGGAGCATTTCCGTCGATATGGAACACACCGAGGCTTAAGCGGTACGCAGGAACGGTAGTTGCGCGCGAAATGGATAAGGTCGCGAGTTTCAGGCTTCCACGCACATCGCACAATTCAGTTTGTCCGAGTACGCGACGATATTTGTCTTGAATAGGTACAGGGAGAATTAAATGGCACAAGCAGTAGGAAAGAAAACAAAAGAAACATTTTTCACAGGAGCCTTCAGCAGCTTTTCCGTAGACGATATCGAAGAGGCAAAGGAGTTCTACGGCACCACGCTTGGCGTGGACGTTTCAGATAACGAGGAAGGCGGACTTGAGCTTGCTTTCGACGACGGTCGTTCCGTTTTCATTTATCCAAAGGACGATCACGATCCGGCGACATTCACCGTTCTCAATTTTCAATTGGACGACATCGAGGACGCCGTCGATGGGCTAATTGATCAGGGGATCACTTTTGAACAGTACGACGGGCATATGCAAACCGATGAGAAAGGTATCGCTCGTGGTAAAGGTAAAGGTCACGGGCCGAACATCGCGTGGTTCAAAGATCCGGCTGGGAATTTCTTGTCGGTGATAGAAAACTAATGTGTAGAAATATCAAGACACTTCACAATTTTGAGCCGCCCGCAACCGGCGAGGAGATCCACGCCTCGTCAATCCAGTTCGTGCGCAAACTCAGCGGCTTCTCGAAACCGTCGAAGGTCAACGAGGATGCATTCAATCGTGCTGTCGAGCAGGTGACAAAAGCAGCGGAGGAACTTCTAGGATCATTGGTTTCGAATGCACCGCCGAAGGATCGGGAAATCGAAGCCTCGAAGGCTCGGGCAAGATTTGCGACGCGGAGACAGGGCGATGCGGCGACGCGGTGACCGCTACCGATCCGGGCCCTTTCTCTCCGCGTCACCGTGTCTCCCTATCTCCCCGTCTCCTGTCTCCCTGTCTCCCCGTCTCCTGTCTCCCCGTCTTCCTCCGACTCTTCCTCTTCCGGCTCATACTGCTCATACCCGTGAGCATCATCATAGTAATAGCCCCGCTCTTTTTGCTCCTCGGCGACGGTCCCGTCCTTTTTATCCTTCTGCTTTTCCGGCATTGATAATTTATAATCTATCCGAACTAGCTCTCCAACCAAGTTTATGACACCGAGAAAATATTTTCTGAGCCTTGCGCTCGTTCTGTCGATCACGCTCTCGAGCCTGGCTCAAACAGTTCCGCAGCCTGCGGTCGACCTCGACTATCAATTAGCGGCCGTGCTCTACATGCAAAAGGCCGCCGAGTATCGGGCTCTAGCGTATCAAGCATTCAATCTGGCGCGGCTGCGGCTCGACTCCGATCTCGACAAAAAGAATTTGAAGAAACTGCCCAAGGCGGAGCGGAAGATGGCCCGTGCGATCGTAGTCGATATCGACGAAACGGTGCTCGACAATTCACCTGCCCAGGCGTACGGGATCAAGAACGGAGCTCCTTTCAATCTGAAGAATTGGTATGCGTGGGGCGATATGCGGAAAGCGAAGGCGATACCCGGTTCCGTCGAGTTTCTGAATTACGCGGTGTCGAAAGGAGTGAAGATCTTCTTTGTCTCGAACCGCGACGAAGTGCAAAAGCAAGCCACGCTGGATAATCTCAAGAGCGTTGGCTTTCAGGATGTTTCGACCGAGAACATATTGCTGCGGGCCACCGAGTCCAGCAAAGATGACCGGCGTGCTATTGCGAGGTCTAAGCATCGAGTCGTGATGCTCATCGGCGACAACCTTGACGATTTCACGTCGGCGTTCGAGCGTAAGTCCATTGCCGATAGGTTCGCCGAAACCGATCGCGTGAAAGAGGAATGGGGACGAAGCTTCATCGTCCTCCCGAATGCGATGTACGGAACGTGGGAGAACGCGATCTACGAATACCAGCGTCTGACCGAAACGCAAAAGGCAGAGAAACGCGCGGCGGCGTTGGAGTTGCCGTAAACGCGCCATGTAGCTCCGGACGAGCGAAATGTTTGTAGTCAGGAACCTAAACATTTCCCTAGCTCCTTAGGAGCGGCATACTCGTTCCGCTCCTACGGAGCTATAACAATATTTTTGCACCGGTGCTACAAACATTCCGCACCTCTGGTGCTAAGAAGCCATGAATATCGATCTTATGAAATCCTCGATCTGTCGATCTTTCCTTACGGTCGCTTTGCCCCTCGTTATTGCAGGATTGGGACTTGGTCAAACCCTGACCGTCCGCGACATAATGGCCGAGCCGTCGATTGCCGGCATGCGCGTCGAGGGCGAGAAGCTTTCTCCGGACGGAACGAAAGTAGTTTATCTCTGGAACCCGGAAGGCATGCTGCCGCGAAGCCTGTACCTGGTTTCGACTGCCGGCGGCGAGCCGACGAAGCTCCTTAGCCCGTCAGATTTGCCGCCGCCGACCCGTCCGCCCGAGAAAGAGAACAAGCTTGATTACGGGCTCGTACTTCGAGACGAATTTGTAAAAGCACGCGAAAATCAGCTCGGCAATTTCGAATGGTCGCCCGATTCAAAGCGGCTGCTGTTTTCGCACGGCGGCGATCTCTACATCCTGACGCTTGGTGAAGCGAAACCGCGTAGATTCACCAAAACACAGTCGCCGGAGACCGGAGCACGGTTTCTAGATAACGACCGGATCCTGTTCTCACAATCCGGTCATCTCTTCGTCTGGGACCTTAAAAACACAATGCTCACGCAACTCACGCGTGAAGCGAATCCGCAGAACTTCATCGGCGTCTTCGGCGGTGTACCGAACAAGGCAGGTTCGATGATCGCCTACGTCGTTTCGGACAGTTCCAAGAACAAAGCGCTCGTCGTACCGAATTATCTCGATGAATTCGTCGCAGCGAATCCGACTCGCCGCGGATGGACCGAACAGAAAGTAATGGTCACGCCAGCGGATGGCAGTCGCGATACGCCGTTCGAGATCAAGCTGCCCAAGCCTGAAGGTGTTAGCAGCATTCGTCGCATGGTGTGGGCGAGCGACAACGCTAGCTTGATCGTCGACCGGATCGACAAAGACACGAAGCGCCGGACACTTTTTTATGTTCACGGTGTCGGCAGTAAGAGCGAGAAGATAATCCCGATCATCGAAGAGACCGACGACAAATGGCAGGCTTCGCTTTCCAACATCTTCGAACCGAATCCAAAGAACCCGAATGAGCTATTCTTCGTGTCTGAGAAGGACGGATACGGTCACCTGTATCTCGCAAGGCTTGAGTCGCTGGATGGAGATTCAACCGCCGAGACGCAGAGACGCAGAGGCTCGGAGGCAGAAACACGAGTGGTATCGAGTGTGCCCGCGGACAGGAATGCACGAGTAGCCGAAGGTCCTGCCGGATTTAGCGATAAGGTTACGATCACGCAACTTACGAAGGGCCCCTGGCAAGTCGAGTGGGCAAAGTGGAACAACGACAAAGGGATCGTCTTCGCATCGACCCAAGGCACCGGTATCCAGAACCATGTGTACCCGGCATATGCTGAGCGTCAGCTCTACCTGTACCGAACTGGCGAGAATGATGTCGTGCGTCTCTCTATTGGCAATGGTATGAAGACGGGTTTTCAGCTTTCCGATGAGCCGCCGCTACTCGTGCTGTATGAAGGCTCGGCATGGAATCATCCAGGCGAATTGTACGTTCAACGAGCCAGTGGTGCGGACGCGGCTTCTCCGGCTACGATAACGAAACTTACTACCACCGTTCCGGCCGCTTTCCACAAACTAAAGTGGACGGAGCCGAGCTTCCTATTGGCCATCTTCTCCCGCGATGGCAAAAAGATCCCCGCCAAGATCTACCTTCCGCCCAACTTCAAAGCAAACGCGAAGAAAAAATATCCGATGGTAATCTTCGTTCACGGAGCCGGTTATCTTCAGAACGTCATCAACGGCTGGAACAATTACTATCGCGAGTTCATGTTCAACGACATGCTCGCGAAGAAGGGCTACGTCGTACTCGACATCGATTACCGCGGATCGGCCGGATACGGACGCGACTGGCGGACTGACGTTTACGACTTCCTTGGCGGTAAGGACTACGACGACCACATCGATTCGATCGATCACATGGTCAAGAACTACAACGTGAATGCTGCGAAGGTCGGCGCGTATGGCGGGAGCTACGGCGGGTTCATGGCCGCAATGCTTGCAATGCGTGCTCCCGATAAGATCGCCGCAGCGGCGGCGTTGCGTCCGGTGTTCGATTGGAAGAACTATTACGCAGCAAACCCCGGCTACACCGCACAGAGATTGGGATTCCCGGATAAGAATCCCGAGGCGTACAAACGCAGTTCGCCGATCACATATGCGGACAAATTAGAACGCCCGCTGTTGATACTTCACGGGATGAATGACGACAACGTTCACGTCCAGGACTCGATACAGTTGATGGAAAAGCTGATCCGCCTGGGCAAGACCCAATACTTCGAGGCGATGCTTTACCCGTCAGAAAACCACGCGTTTGTGCGTCCCGAGAGCTGGACCGACGAATACGAGCGTATTTTGGCTTTCTTTGAAAAGCATCTAAAATAGGTCTTCACCGCCGAGACGCAGAGACGCGGAGAGTACTTTTAATGCACAACTCCGCCTACAGGGATTTTTCTTCCTCGGCGTCTCTCCGTCTCGGCGGTTAAATGTCTATGAGAATTCTCGTAACCGGCGGAGCCGGGTTCATTGGCTCGCATCTTTGCGAACGGCTCTTGTCCGAAGGTAATGAAGTTATTTGCCTCGACAATTTCTTCACCGGACGGAAGCAGAATATCGCCCACTTGCTCGACAGCAAGAGTTTCGAGCTTGTTCGCCACGATGTGACCGAGCCGATCCTGCTCGAGGTCGATCAGATCTACAATCTCGCCTGCCCCGCATCGCCTGTTCATTACCAGTACAATCCGGTCAAGACAGTCAAGACAAGCGTGATGGGCATGATCAACATGCTCGGGATGGCAAAGCGTGTGAAGGCCCGGATACTGCAGGCCTCGACGTCAGAAGTTTACGGCGATCCGCTGATCCATCCGCAGACCGAAGATTATTTCGGCAACGTCAATCCGATCGGCTTGCGAAGCTGCTACGACGAAGGCAAACGCGTTGCCGAGACGTTGATGATGGATTACAACCGTCAGAACGCCGTCGATACGCGGATCGTCCGGATCTTCAACACTTATGGCGAGCGGATGCTAGAGAACGACGGCCGCGTGGTCTCCAATTTTGTCGTCCAGGCGCTTCGCGGCCAAGAGCTGACGGTTTACGGTGACGGATCGCAGACACGTTCGTTCTGCTACGTCAGCGATCTCGTCGATGGGATCATCCGGCTGATGAACGCCGAAGCGGATGATATTCACATGCCCGTGAACATCGGCAATCCCGGTGAGTTCACGATGAGCGAGCTCGCGAACGAGGTTGGGAGATGTACAGGTCGCGAGATAAAGATCAAGTACATGACTCTGCCGCAGGATGATCCCAAACAGCGTCAGCCGAATATTGAAAGGGCAAGAGATTTGCTTGGATGGGAGCCGAAGGTTCCGCTTGCGGAGGGATTGGAGAAGACGGTCAAATATTTTGCTGAGCTTATCGGATCAGCGTCGCCGAAGGCGACCAACATTAAAGCCTAGTGTGAAATGAGCGAAGCGAATGAAACCCTAGGTTGCGGTCAAGTAACAATGGATGGTGAAGGCGTCGTACAAATTTGGAATATTGCTCCCTTTCAGGGAGCGAATCATACGCTCGCTTCCCTAGGGTTCCGCTCACATTCGTTCGCTTCACCCTAGGCTTTGATGTTCGTCGCCGTTGGCGACAAGCGACGGGCTGAAAGTCGGCCATACAATTTTATGAAAATTCTTATCACCGGCGGTGCGGGTTTTGTAGGAAGCCACCTCGCCGACAAACTAATTGGCGAGGGCAATGAGATCACCGTCATCGATGATCTTTCGACTGGGCGTTATTCGAATGTCGCGCATCTGGAGGACACCGAACGCTTTCGGCTGATCATCGACACCGTGCTGAACGAGCGTCTGATGGAAGAGCTGATCCGCGAGACCGACCACGTCTATCACATGGCGAGTGCCGTCGGCGTTAAGCTGATCATGGAACGTCCGGTCCGGACGATCGAAACGATCTTTCGCGGGACTGACGTCGTGCTCGGCTTCTGTTCGCGATACCGCAAACGCGTCTTGATCCCAAGTACTTCGGAAGTATACGGAAAGGGGGCGTCAATTCCCTTCAAGGAAGACGACGATCTTTTGACCGGTGCGACGGATAAACATCGATGGGCGTACGCATGTGCAAAAACGCTGGACGAATTTCTCGCTCTCGCGCATTTTAAGGAGACGCGGCTGCCGGTCGTGGTCGTGAGGCTTTTCAACACTGTCGGCCCACGTCAGACAGGTCAGTACGGAATGGTCGTTCCGCGTTTCGTTCACGCTGCGCTGAGGAACGAACCGATCCAGGTTCATGGCGACGGATCCCAATCGAGGTGCTTTGGACACGTCCACGACATCGTCGAAGGGCTCTCGAAATTACTCGGTTCGCCGGATTGCTTTGGGCAGGTCATTAACTTGGGCAACAGCGAGGAAACGTCCATCAAGCAACTCGCGGACAAGGCGATCGCATTGACCGGAAGTAGCAGCGAGATCCAGTTTGTGCCCTATCACGAAGCTTACGGTGAAGGGTTCGAGGACATGCAAAGGCGGGTGCCGAGCCTGGAAAAGGCAAAAGATCTGATCGGGTACCGGCCAACTCGAAGCCTTGACGACATCATCAATGATGTAGCCACCGAGTTCAAAAACGAATCGGAAGCGGCATAAATTCAATGAACAAGAGACACCTACTACTTTCGGTCCTGCTTTCCGCCATTTGTCTTCTGCCCTCTGCCTTCGCACAGGGCGGGATCAAAGGAAAGGTCCGCGATACGAAGGGAGGTACCATTGCCGGAGCCACGGTGATCGCTCGTTTGAACGGACAGGATAAGAAGACAGCCCGTTCGGATTCGAAGGGTGCGTTTCTGTTGCAGGGGCTTGAGGCGGGCACATACAACGTAGTTTTCGACGCTGCCGGTTATGCGAGCGGCGTTAAGTTTGGTGTAGAAATTAAGAACGGCAGCGTCCGCGACCTTGGCGATAGACTGATCTTGTCGGCGGATCAGGCGGGCCAGGTGATAATTAAAGGCAGCGTATTCTTTCGCGAAGGTACGAGCGTCACCGCCGCAAAAGTGGAGATCGAACGCATAGACTCGGATGGATCGTCCAAACGCCTCGGCAGTACCTATACGAGTGTCAGCGGCGAGTTTACTTTCCGTCCGCCGCCGGGCGTTAACAAGATCAAGGTAACCGCGAAGTATAAAGGCGTATCGGGCTCAAAAGAGATAACAGAGATCGTTAACGCAGGAATCTATCGGACTGCTATCACCCTTGATGTCTCGAGATCGGAAAAGTGAAAAAGTTGGAGAGTGAAAAGGTGAAAAGGTGAAAAGGTGAACGGGACCACGCCTAATAATGTTCAGAAAAAGAAGGTGAAAGACGAGGGTCTTTTACCTTTTCTCTTTTCTTTGACTTTTAGTTTTTAGTTTTTAGTTATTAGTTATTAGTTGATCGTCTCCGATATCTCCTCTGCAGGTAGCGGCGGCATGTTTCCGGAGTCGGTCACGATCAGCGGGAACTCCTCGAGAAGAACAGTATCTGCGAGCGTCTGCACCCAGTAGGTTCCCGCACTCGGGAAGACGACATTCACAAAAAAGCTTACGTTATCGGTAAATCCGCCGGGTGCGAGCTCGATCGCAGTCGGCTGCGATGTTACTACAAGGTTTGATTTGTCGGGCGATAAGATCCGGACCTCGGTTTGGTGATTGCCCTCGCCCCGCCAGTGATTTATAACCGCAAATTTGATCAATGAAACAGGCAAACGCTCTACAAGGATGTTTTGAAAGATCCCCATCAACGAGATCTTGTTTCCCATCTCGATGCGTACGTCGTCGCAGAGAAGTGTGTATATCAGTTTTAGATTTTGCGTCTGCATTCGTTAGTTCAAATAGTTAAACACTGAATCGGCAACCGATTTCAATTCCGTTGACGAACGTCATGCCGGCAGATCTGGACTCGTGTATCCCAACGATTTTCTTGTCCTTCGATTTTTACTTTTCCACTGCCGCAGGTCAAGAGTATACTCATTTTGGATTTTAGATTCTGGATTTTGGATTGTTCCGTTGCCCGGCGTAGCACTGGCGACCGCCGTATCAATCCAAAATCCAAAATCCAAAATCCAAAATCGCAAGATGTGGCTTTACGTTCTTATCGGCCTTTGTCTGTCTCTTACAGGTGTCGCTGCGCTTCAGATGATGTACTTGTTTTATCTGGATCGGCTGGACAAGGAACGAAAAAAGCGTCTGCATCAGCTCGAGGTTGAATGTCGAAAATTGTCTGTACAGCTTGCCGACGCGAGAAGCGAGATCGCGATGAAGAACGATATGCTCGCCACCGCGTTTCCTGAGTTTGAGGACGAAGAAGCTTGGGCGGACGTTTTAGACGACCGGTGAGCGACCGTGGAACGTTGCGACAGTAGAACCTGACCCGCCATCCAATTCGTCGCCGGATTTGAATCCCTTTACAAAATCAGTTTCCCGAAGCACACCGCGTACGATCTCGCGCTGGACCCCGATACCCTTCCCGTGAATTATCCGAACAATTGAAAACCCAGCCTTCCGGGCCTCCTCAAGGTAAGCGATCGTCACCGCCTTTATATCCTTCGGCGAAAACGCGTGAAGATCGATCGAGTCAGTTATCTCAAGCTGGACCGGTTCGGGAAATGGATTGTCAGGATTGTCAGTCAATGGATTGTTGTGTGGCGGTGAGCGATAAGCGATAAGTCGCGAGTCGTTACCACTTACTGTCTACTGCCTACTGCCTACTGCCTACTGCCTACCGCCTACCGCCTACCGCCTACCGCCTACCGCCTACTACTTCGACTTCGTCTGCTGATACTGGGCAACATCCTCGGGCGGCGTCACTTTGATACGGCTTTTATCCCGAAAGACGACGAACCGCTTTTCATTCATCGCTCCGTCGTTGTTACGAAGTTGCACGATGAAGGTCTTATTGTCTCCCTGCCCTTCGATCCGCAGCGGAAGCGTTCCCCAAACATCGCCGGTCGATCTCCAGACGGTGTAATAGCTTTGATCGTACTTGTCGAATGCGAGGACGAGGATGCCGTCAAAGTCGGGTTCAACGCCGTCAATAGCCTTTACGTGATTCGTACGCGACAGTATCACCCAGTTGCCCGGCGTCGAGATCTTATCCGTCGCGACGGCCTTGCCGACTGCATCCGTATCAAGCCGCTGCCACGTGACGAATTTTCGGTTGTTCGCTTGAAAGATGACGATGTCCGACGGAACCTGCAGTTCTACCTGACGCCCAAATAGCCAACCCGCCGGTGCCGGCGAAACTGAAGGATCAAGCCGGATCTGGTACCAGACGTCATATTTTTCGTCCAGCTTCTCCGGCTCACCGGCCTCTTTCGCTGCCTCGATCTCTTCATTCCGCGTCGGCTTGGCCTTACGCTGCTCGCCTTTCGCGGAATCGTCAACGTCCGCAACTTCCTGCTTCGGGACAAACTTCCAGTCCATGATCTCGAACGTCGAGCCGTTCGCGAGTTTAAAGAGAACATTCTCAGGACTCATATCCGAGACCAAACGCAAGTTTGAGGCTGCGCGCAACTGCCCCGCAGCCTGCGGCGGCGTATCCTTGAATTCTTCCGCGAGTTTTCGGGATTTTTCGAGGATCTCGTTCGTGATGACATTCTGGGCCTCGATCCAACCTTCCGTTTTTGCCTCGTCCCGGGCAGCGACGCGGTACCAAAGCACTTTCTCGAATTCCACCTGATCGAGCACGTCAAGTCGCTCACCACGCTTCACCTCGAGAAGATCTGCCGCGACGACCGCATACGAAGTGCGGATCTGTGCGGTTTTCGCGATCACCGTCGCCGTATCTGAGAGACCGACGACACTGGAGACACTGCTCACCGCCTGATCGAGCAGGCCGCACCCAGGCAGCATTACGACGGATGCAATGACGGCGAGTACTAAAATTGCTTTAAACTTCATTTGGACTTTCTAGGCGAATTACGCCAATTATTATATCCCAGCTTGTCGAGCGTCGTCTTCTGCCGACCGCTTAGCTTCTCCTTCACATGAAGCGTCGTTCTTGGACCGGCGTCGGTATCTTCAATGCCTGCCGCGGCCAGCTCTCCCGACCAGTGCATCTTCTCGGCCCCCGTGACATATTTCTCTACGAATGGAACCAGCTCGAGGTTCGACTCCAGCTCTGCGATGACGGCCGTATTCCCGTCCGTCGGCGAGGCGGGTTTCCGATGCCTGACGAAGATCGAGCGAAGGACGTCTTCGACCGACCGCTTCCCTTTCGACTTCTCAATCAAGGCCAGGTCGCACAAGAAGCCAACAAGCATGCCGCGAGCGTAGACCTGTGTGTTCGCTCCGCTGAATCGCGCCGCCGATGCCTGGATCAGCGAAATTCGCTGCGAGCCGGCACTATCGATCGTATGAGCCCGCGACAGCGTGTCGAGAAAATCTTCGAAACGAATGCGATTCAATCCTACGGCCAGCTTGAGCGACTGATACAGCGCGAAGCCTTCGTAGAACCAATCGTAATTCCCGGTCAGGTTCACACCATTCGGGATCCAGAGATGAAACAGCTCGTGCCGAAGCTGCTCATGCAGACGTTGAAGCGACTGCGTCTTAAACGGCATGTCGGAAGAAATGATGATGACAGTGTCGCCCTTAGTCTCCGCCTCCCACCGGCCGTGCCTAGTTTCGCGGGGAAATCTAGATAGAGCAATTCTCGGTTCCGAAGCCGGACCTTGTCTAAATAATTTCGTGTATTCGGTGAGGACCTCGCGAATCATATCCTCAGCTTCTTTGTCGGAAAAATTCCATTGTCCGGAAATGATTAACTCCGCTCCTGAGGGTTTGCCGATTCGATGTGTCCGCCAATCATTTCCAACAAAAGCTACGGCCTCATCGGAATCGTTGACGTTATACCACTGGCCGCCAGGAATACTGGGCAGGGGATAGAAAGATGGGTCTTCGAGGAGAGGCAAACCAATGACTGGCGAACCGCCGGGCGGTAAAAAATTGATCCATGCAGGTCGTCCGGGAGACCAAGGTCCGAATTCTGGTAAGAGATCGCCCAGTACCAAAACTCCCGCGTCGGCGCTGAACCAAGAACCATGTGCAGCCGCACGCTGGTCGGTCACCGGACTTAAGGCGATCGTGTAAGACCAGCCGTGGATTTCCCGCTCCGCTAAATACTCACCGGGACCAATCTTTCGAAAAGGGATAAGATTGTCGCGGAGATCTCGAAGTTCGAGAGCTCCGACCCGATCGCCCAGAGGGATGCCGGCGGCCGCTACGGCGATTGTGAAGGTCTTCTGACGATCCTCCTGCCTGTCCCGCGAGAACCGACCCTCGACTCGGGCATTGGGCGAAGATCCGGGCTGGACACTGATAAAGGCTGTAATTGGCGGAGGGGACCAGGCCCCCGATCCTGCCACTCCGCTAAAAGACAATGTCAGAATCATGGTTCCCAACGTTGCTACAATGAGGGGAAATGGCTTGCGGACTTTTGACATCGAAATTAACTCGGAACTAAACTAGTTGCTTGCTGCTAGACTCTTCTGAGGATAGATAATTTCATGAGTCTAATCAAAATATTAATTTACGCTCTCGTTTTTGTTCTGAGCCTCCTGTTCCTGGGTCGATTCTTTGTCTAGATGTTGGCTCCGGGAAATGGTTGTCCGACTGCGTTCAGTACGCAGTAGATACTTATCTAATTTTTTAGCGGTCGCTTCCGGCCGCTTTTCGTTTTAGGGATCCAGCCACCGCCGGGTCAAACCTGTATATGACCGAGTTAAGGAAAATAAAACGCGCCCTCATCAGCTTGTCCGACAAGACCGGCGCCGTGGAATTCGCAACGCAGCTTTCGCAGTTGGGTGTTGAAATAATTTCGACTGGAGGTACCGCAAAGTCGCTTCGCGGAGCCGGCTTGAACGTCACCGATGTCTCCGACGTGACCGGATTTCCGGAGATGATGGACGGTCGCGTGAAGACGCTGCATCCGAAAATACACGGAGGGTTCCTAGCCCTCCGCGATAATGAAAGCCACGTCGCGTCGATGAGCGAACATGGGATCGATCCGATCGATATGGTCGTCGTGAATCTTTACCCGTTCGAAGAAACGATCGCGAAGGACGGTGTTTCGCTTGAGGAAGCGGTCGAGAATATCGACATCGGCGGACCTGCGATGATTCGTTCGGCTTCGAAGAACTGGCGCGACGTCACAGTCGTTACCGATCCGGGGCTCTACGAAGGATTAGTCGAGGAAATGCAGGCGAATGGCGGTGCCATTTCGTTGGAGACAAGGCAGCGACTTGCGGTCCTCGCGTATACCCGAACCGCAAGTTATGACCTCGCAATATCGTCCTACCTCGCAAAACAGCTCAGTGACGATCAACTCGAACTGATCGAGCCACTGAACCCGCGGCAAGATCTCGTTTTCATTGAGTCGGAAGAAATTCTTGACGGTGATCCGCAAACGTCAGAGGCAACTGGATTGGCATCGGAAATCGAAATCGAGCTTACCAAACTCACCGACCTTCGCTACGGTGAGAATCCACACCAGAAAGCTGCACTGTACGTTACAGGCGAATCCGGTATCGCAAACGCCGAGCAGCTTCACGGCAAGGAGATGTCGTTCAACAATTACGTCGACGCCGAAGCCGCCTGGAACCTGGTACAAGACTTCGATCAATGTGCGGTCGCGATAATCAAACACACGAACCCGTCCGGGGTCGGGGTCGGGGCCACCAATGAAGTGGCGTACCGCCGGGCATTGTCGACGGACCCGGTGTCCGCGTTCGGCGGGATCGTTGCGTTCAACCGAAAAGTGGACGCGACCGTCGCTAAGTTGGTCATCGAAGTCTTTTCCGAAGTGATCGTCGCACCGGAATACGATGATGACGCGATCGAGATTTTCAAGGGTAAGAAGAACCTGCGGCTTCTCAGGATCCAACCAACGAACAACGATCAGCGATCAACGATCGAATACAAACAAATCTCAGGTGGCTTTCTTGTGCAGGATGGGGACCACCATAAGATCTCGCCGGCTGAGATGACGATCGTCACCGAAAGGCAGCCCACAGAAGCGGAACTGCGATCTATGCTGCTAGCTTGGCGGGTCTGCAAGCACGTCAAGTCAAACGCGATCGTACTGGCAAACGAGTTCCAGACGATTGGCGTCGGCTCGGGTCAGATGAACCGCGTGGATTCGGTCCGCATCGCTGAAATGCGTGCCACCCGATTCGAGCTTTCGGTAATCGGTTCGTCCTTGGCGTCGGACGCGTTCTTTCCCTTTCGGGATAACGTAGACGAGGCT
>JANPJL010000038.1:0-2365 GCA_031425495.1 Acidobacteriota bacterium | reverse complement strand
GAGACTTTTAGCATCCCCGAATCAAACGGCTCGATCTCCGGATAAAGCGTTTTCATATGTAGAAATGATAGCGGAATAGGGAGCGTTTGAAAATGGGAGGCTCCGCATCCACCGATTTTTGAACGCGGATGTGGGCGGATCAGGCGTATTCTCCACTCCTCCGGTCGCGAATTGTTAAGACGCCGGATCGAGCTCCGGAGGAGCGGAATGTTTGTAGAAGGCGATCCGAAACGTGGTTCAAGCTCCGTAGGAGCGACAGGTATGTATCGATGTCGCTCCTACGGAGCTCGAAGAGTTCCTACACATTGCTACAAACATTCCGCTCCTCCGGAGCTCGGTCAACGTCTCGAATTGCTTTCTATTTATTGGATTTCGCGGCACGATCGGGAGGTTCCGGTGATCGCCTGAAGCTTCAGCTTATGGAAAACAAAAGAGCGTTCCCGACATTTGCGACCGTCGGGGGTTTCGAGCTGATATTGAACGATCAGAAGGTTGCTGTTTGGCCGGGCACGAAGCTCAGACAAGTAAGGAAAGCCATCTGACGTTTTCGGCATCGGCTCGCCCGAAGAGAAGACGTCGATCACATCCTCAATATCCCGACGCGTAACCAGATCGGTCAATGTGTAATACCGGCAGCTGGTGCCGCAGCCGTGTGCGACAAGAAGATAACGACCGGCGAAGTTTATTTCCGGCGGGTCTACGAGCTTTCCTCGCTCGTCACGCCAGCTGCCGTCGACATCCATCATCCATTTCGGCACGAGGGTCCGACCGCGGTAGAGGGGGACCGGGTAATCGTCGAAGCTCGGGAGTTGTCGTGTTTGCGCAAAGACGGCGGAAGACAGGATCAGGAGTGTGACAAGCTGACGAATATTCATCAAGACCTCAGAAAATTATCTAGCCAAAGCTGAAACACCAGCAAGGTCCAGAGTTCTTTGTGATGCGAGGCGGCACCCGACTCGTGTTCCTTTATCAACCGCTGAACGTAATCCGGCTCGAACAATCCCTGCGCTTTTAGCCTGTCGGACCTGAGCATGTCGTGCATCAGCGGATTCAGACGGTCCTTGAGCCATTGAGCGATCGGAATGCCGAAACCTTTCTTCGGCCGGTGCAGGATCTCGTGGGGTAGTAGACCCATCATCGCCTCTTTGAGTATCACTTTCCCGGTCTTTCCCTGCAGTTTGTACTCGACGGGTATCGAGGCGGCAAACTGTCCGACACGCGGGTCAAGAAACGGTGCCCGTGTCTCAAGCGAAACCGCCATCGCCGCGCGATCGACCTTTGTCAGGATGTCTTCCGCGAGATAGTAATTGATGTCGGCGTATTGCATCCGCTCAACTACGTTCTTTGCGTCTGACACGCCAACTAGTTCGCGCACACCGCGATAGATATCAGCGTCCGTCGCCGCGAGTACGTCGTGGGTGAATAGTTGTTTCTGCTGCTCACGAGAGAACGATCCGAACCATGAATGGTGCCGCTCGACATCGTCGAACTTCGCCGCCCGGACAAACCTTTTCGCTTTGTAGTCGAAGGATAAATTGTTTGTCGAGACCGGCAGGGCATTCACGATCGGCTCGATCAACACGGAGCGGAGGAACGCCGGGATCGCCTTGTACTTTGCCGCGACGCCATGTGCGTAGTACATCGGATAACCGGCGAAAAGCTCGTCGCCTCCATCACCGCCGAGAGCGACCGTGACATGCTTGCGGACAAAGCGGGCGAGAAGGTATGTGGGAATCAGCGAACCGTCGGACATCGGTTCGTCGAGCCACGTCCCTATCTCGCCTATCAGATCGCCGGCGGTCGCCGCACTAAGTTTGTCTTCGTAATGTTCGGTATTTAGATGTTTCGCGACCTGACGCGCATACTTCGATTCGTCGAACGAATCTTCCTCAAAGCCGATCGAGAATGTCTTGACGCGCTCCGTAGCATGATGTGTTGCGAATGCCGCTACCGTCGACGAATCTATACCGCCCGATAGAAGAATACCGAGTGGAACATCCGAGACAAGTCGCATTCGGACGGCGTCCGAAAGGAGTTCTCTGAGTTCTTCCGCTTTCTCTTCTTTGCGTCTTCGCGGCTTTGCGGGAACATCTCCGTCCCACTGAAGATCCCAATATCTCCGGGTACGGATCTCACCGTTCTCGACGATCAGCGTGTGCGCGGCTGGCAGTTTGCTGACGCCCTTGTAGATCGACATCGGCGCCGGGACGTAGTCGAACGAGACGTAATGACGGAGCGCATTGAGATTGAGTTCCGCATTGACCAATGGGTGGGCAAGCATCGCCTTCGGCTCGGACGCCCAGATCAATTTGCGATCGAAGACGCCGTAGTAGAGCGGCTTTTCGCCGAAGCGATCGCGGGCGAT
>JANPJL010000037.1:0-3404 GCA_031425495.1 Acidobacteriota bacterium | reverse complement strand
GGTGAAGACAAGACGGCAATCCTCGGCGGGTTTACAGTCGATCAGGACAGCAAGTCAGTGTCGAAAACTCCCGGTCTCGGCGACATCCCGATAATCGGCCAGCTATTCAAACGGCGCATTCGCGATACGCGGATCAACCGGCTGTATTTCGCAATTTCGGTTTCCGTCATTCCATACGGCGAAGCGATCGAACCGGTGACCGTTCCCGGTGCGACAACGAATCCGCCGTCGTTGACACCCGAACAACTTGACCGTGCGAATAAAGCTGAGCCGAAGCAGGTAGTCCCGAAAAAGCCCGACAATTAAAACATGGTCGGATCATTACGCAATAAACAATTGGCGGCAGCGTCTTAAAAATGAATTTTCTTAGTTTTATATGTCAGGCCAGGATTTAAATGACGAGACCTTCGTTGATCTTATCGACGAAGGGGGAAACGAATCACCTTCAACGAACCGCGACGAGCGGGTGGGTCTGGACGAATCGTGGACGCAGGCGCCCGTCAATTTTTCTCTCGCCCATGAACCCGGTCACGAACAGAAGTACAGCATCAGCGACCTTCAGAAACTTTCGGAGTACCTTAATCGCGAATCTTCGAGCCGCTACCGTGCGATCGTCCTGAATGTATGGAGCGGTGCGTTCGACGCGGCGCATTTCGAGGTCGGACTTGTCCAACTCCGAAACGGCGATCATCGAAACGGCGTCGTACACGCGCTTCGTGTAAGTCCGTTCAACGTCAAGTTCGTCCAGCTCGAAGAAGCTTTTTTCGAATACCTCTATTCGCACATTTACGACGAGCGGACGCAGTCGGCGGTGCTCGAGCATCAGCAGAAAAAACAATCTCAGAAAACAAAGAACTGGGGCGAAGGCAAAAGTTTTTTCACCGCGGAAGAAGCATACGCGACTAATGCCGCCAGCGAAGCCGACCTCGCCGATCAATCTGAAGAGTGGATCGACCTCACCGACAGCGAGGAGTACGAACGCAACATTCGGCGTAATGAGGCCGAACTCACGACGCAGGAATTCATACGTCTGATCCTGATGGAATTCCTTCGCTCGGGTTCGAGCGACATGCATATCGAGGCGGGTCAGCCTACGGGCCGTATCCGGTTCCGGTACGACAGCGAGATGTTCGTCCGTTGGGACAACATTCCTTTCGTCAAGATCAAACAGCTCTGCATGGGGATGGCGGAGACGTCGGGAAAAGACGCGACGCAGATGAAATTCAAGGACATCGATTCGACCGTCAAGGTCCGCGCGCTTCGTGACGGAAGGACGGCCGAGGTGGAGCTCCGATTCGTCTCGCAGCCGACCTTGTACGCACCGTCGATCGTTCTTCGCTCGCAGTTGAAACCGATCCGCGATATCAACCAGGTTGGTTTTCTCCCGCGTCAGATCGCCGACCTTAGAGCGGCATATACGCAGAAGCGCGGGATCCTGATCGTCACCGGTGCGACCGGCTCGGGTAAGACGAACACGCTCGAGTCGATCTACGCGGCGCTCGAAGAAACGGATAGTTACAAGATCATCGAGATCGGCGAGCCGGTCGAGATCCGGTCACCCTATCGGACTCAGATGAGTCTGCGGCCGAATACACCGTTCACGTGGTGGGACGCATTCTACTCATGTCTCCGCGCCGACCCGGACATCATTGGGATCGGCGAGCTCCGTTCATCCGAGCACGCGTCGGTCGCGATCAACGCGGCCTTGACCGGCCATCTAGTTTTGTCGACATTTCACGCGGCAAGCGTCGAGGACACTCTTTCGCGTATGTTCCAGCTTGGATTGCCGCGAGAGAATCTGTCGACCGGTTTGAATCTCATACTCGCCCAGGCCTTGATCAAAAAACTTTGCGAGCGATGCCGGATCGTCGATCCGCATCCGTCCGAGATTTACGACCGAGAAGTTTATAAGAGCGTCGGTTGTCCCGATTGCTTCAACAAGGGAACACGCGGCCGGACTGCGATGGCCGAGCTGCTCTACTTCAACGACGAGGTAAAAGAGTGGGTCGAAAATCGCAGCCTGACCGCCCGCGACGTCGTGAATAAGGCTGTCCGTGCAGGCTATCTGATTCCGATGAAAGAAGTCGCGCGTGAAAAAGTGCTGGCCGGAATTACGTCTGAAATGGAAGTCGCCGCGGTGTTAGGACTGGTCGAAAGTAAACGTCAGTTCACGAATCGCGAATTCGAGCAGGCCGCGATCGACGAAGGTTCACAGTCGCTCCAGGACGCGATCGAGCGGCATGAAGCGATGGGAAAAGGTTGAATCCTTTTTCGGTGTACTCCTCCCTGTTCCTCTTATTCCGTGGTCCGGCTTTGACCTCCAATAAAAAGTGCTCCGTGGTTATGTCGAATTTGACCACGGAACAAGAGGAATAAGAGGAACAAGAGGAAAAAGAAAAGAGCAAGATTTTTCAAATGAACGAGCTAAACGACATTCCAGGAACAACGCCGATTCGACCGCTAGGTTCGACGAGGCGCTATGCGGCGGCGGAAGCTGAGCGCGCGAGTGATTACGGACTCGAAGCGAACCGTTCCGATGGCGGGTATAACTTCACCGGTATCGATTCGCTCGGCGCACCGGTCAAAGGATTTGTGCAGACCGAGGATGTCGGGCTCGCTGCTAACGAACTAGAGCGAGCGGGTATAAGCGTCGAGGCGATGAAGGAACGCCGCGGTCCGCGCAAGAAGAACCGGCGTCCGACGAGTATTGAATTCGCCACGCTTGCCGAACAGTTCGGCGACTTGATGGAGGTCGGTGAGAGCCCGACGCAGGTTTGCCGGCTGCTCGCTTTCGCACAGACGAACAGAGTCTTGTCGGATGCATTGCTCGAGGCGAGTGATCTGATCATCAACGGACGAAGTCTTTCCGAAGCGTTCGCTGCTCAAATGGATCACAAGGGCGAGCCGCTTTTCCCGATCACCTTTATCTGCGCGCTGCGCATCGGTGAAGAGGTCGGAACCGCCGCCGATTCCGAGAGCGGTCTGAACAAGAGCGCATTCCTACTGACGCTGCACCGGTTTGCCGAGGCGGAGAAAAAGGCCGACGCGATCCGAGCCAGTATTCGCTCGGCGCTGATGTACCCGGTCGCTGTCGTGGCTTTTTGTATCGTCGCCGTCGCCGTCGTGCTTTATTTCGTGATGCCGAAAATGGTCGAGCTGTACAACTCGCTGCTTACGGGCGCCGACGCACAGCTTCCATTTATCACTCGGATCATGATCGGTGCTTCCGACTTCCTGATCAGTTGGTGGGGCATCGGCACCATCGCGATCGTCCTGATCTCACTCATGTACTTTTGGCGGTGGGCAAACACGCCGGCCGGCAGCGATGCGATCAAGGTCGCCTCGCTCCGCGCACCCGTCTTTGGTTCGTTCTTCAGGCATTACTACGCCGCACAAACCCTGCG
>JANPJL010000036.1:0-29840 GCA_031425495.1 Acidobacteriota bacterium | reverse complement strand
ATAAGCTTGTCAGCTACCACGACCACAACGAAGCTGAGCGTGCGGACGAGCTTATCGCGGGGTTGGAGCAGGGAAGCTCCGTAGCTCTGGTATCCGATGCCGGAACACCCGGTATTTCGGATCCGGGTTATCGGTTGGTCCAGAGGGCAATAGAGGTCGGAGTGGTCGCAGTTTCGATACCGGGTGCGGTCGCATTTGTTGCAGCGCTCATCGTCTCAGGACTTCCGACCGACGCAGTTTTTTTTGGAGGATTCCTTCCTTCAAAAAAGGCCGAGCGACGGAACCGGCTTCGCGAAGTGTCAGAAATACCGGCGACTCTTGCGTTTTACGAATCGCCCCGCCGCATGGGCGGAACACTCGGGGACTGCCTCGAGATCCTGGGCGATAGGCCGGCCGCGGTCGGCCGCGAGATCACAAAACTCCACGAGGAATTCTCCCGAGGAACGCTTTCCCAACTCCATTCGAAATTTTCTTCCGCAACTTTCAAAGGCGAGACCGTTCTACTAATCGACCGGGTTCGAGAGGTTACACAGAAGGCCGATCCGGCTAGCTCGTTGATTGGACGCTTGGCTGCGATAGAAGCTGAGGGCATCGATCCGAAAGCGGCGTTAAAACGTGTAGCCAGGGAATTCGGGATCAGTAAGTCTGAGGCTTATCGGATCGTACAGTCGGATCGCAAATAGCGGAACCTTTTACTGACATCCGGTGTCTATAAGAAATATGTTTCGGCCAAGCAACTAAAGGAAAGGTCGCCGATTCTTATGCAGCAGGCTATCGGGATTTTCAGTTTCAAGGAGTTTCTCGTATGTTCAGGTTTCTTCTTTCCGCCGTTTCGATCTTTGTTCTCCTAATCACCACTTTTCTTTTACCGCAGGCCGTTTCGGCTCGCCTCTGCGACGAGCGTATGCCGCTTACGCTGCTCGCTCTCTACCGGACCAGCGATGCGATCTATGTTGGGAAGTACGAAAAATCCGACGAAGGCGAAGTGACGGAGGAGACTGCGGATTACCGCGTCATTCCGATCAAAAAGCATTTCAGTATATCTTCGGCTTTGAAGGGTGAGTCGCGTAAGATGATGACCCTCGAGGACACTGAGTACAGGTATAAGAATCAGGAGGTGCCCGCCGACGAGGAGGAGTCCGAACACGAGGATCTGGAAGCTGATGAAGAAGAACTGACTCCAGGCGATTCGGTTCTGCTATTCGTAAAGAAGAACGAGGAAAGCGGAGCAATTGAGCCGACGGAAGCCTCGGATGGCATCAAGAAAATGACACCCGACAAGCTCTCGGCCTATGAGGCGCGGATCCGCGAGCTCAAGGGTATTCTCTCCGCGGAGAAACCAAAGTACTCGCAGCTCGTCAATTGGATGGTTCGTTCCGCCGAAGATCCGCACACGCGTTGGGAAGGGACGTTCGAGCTTTTGCAAAGCTTTCAGAACATGGACTGGCAGGATGAGCGGGCGAAGCTGGCGAAGGAAAAACCAGTTGAGACCGCAGCGGTTGTTGAGGAAGAATATGTGCCTGAAACCCCGAAGGATTTCGACACTGGCGATCCGAACTTTGCCAGAAATTTGGGCGAGAGTCAGAAGCTTACGTTGACGAATCTCCTTCTCAAACGGGAGAGGCCGGCAAAAGGCGAGAATGGCGAAGCACGGTCCGAGCTGGCACACGGCGATCGGGAACTTATCGAACTTGTAAAGCGTTGGGGCGACTCACGCGTCGCGGCTAATTTGCTTGAGCAGCTTAGGATCGGTTCGACGGATGCAAATCTCAACTCCGAACTGATGGGATCGATATCTTCGATGTTGAACGACGATGAGCTCGGCACGATTTCCGAAGAGTATTCAAATATCCAATGGGACTCGGACGAAGCTGTTATAGAGGATGGGCCTGTGCCGGCGAAGGCAAATGTCCCCGCCGAGGAAGCAGCAGTTGATAAGGTACCTCAGGACTTGGAAGAATCTGCTGTCGCACTCACTGACGAACTCAGCCCTGCCGTGCCGGAGTCTCCTGAAACCGGGTCCGTCGAACCTGCGAAGAAAAAGAAAACCTATGGCGATCTTCGCGGTGAATTGATGGTGAAGTTCCTCGCTCGGGCGGATAAGATAATAGCGAGGGAACAGAGCAAGAATGTCGCGAAATTAAAACACTGATGCAACTTTCGGCGGCCTCGGCTTCATCGTATAGCCAGCTGCAAGTTGATAAAACAAAAGCGGCCCGCGAATTTAGCAGTACAAATTTGCGGGTGCTTTTTTATTTGCCGCAGCCATTTTTTATTTATCAAGGAGTACAGTAATCATGTTCAAGCGTATTTTTACCGCGCTATCAATGCTCACGATATCCGTCGTGGCCGCATCGGCTCAGAGCACGCCTACCGACGGCTACAAAAAGGGCGAGTTTTTCGTAGGCTATTCAAATGGACAGGTCGATACCGGCCTCGACAGTGGTAGTGAGGTTGGAGCTTTTTTCCGCGATCGTGCCAACTTTAACGGCGCTAACGTGTCGGGTGTTTACAATGTCAGCCGCTATTTCGGCGTGAAGGCCGACGCTTCTGGAACGTTCAATACAACACGTTTTTCGGAAACGTTTGTTGATGCCGGGACAACTTACTCGGTGAATCTCAAGACGACCAACTCACTTTATAACGTGGTGGGTGGTCTTCAGGTCAAGGACAACTCGCGTGAGGGACGGTTCAAGCCTTTCGCTCATGCGATGGTCGGTCTGGGCCATGTCAGAACGAAAGTAAGCGATGTAGTATGCTCGCCGGTCGCGCTCTGTCCGGTCGGCGGCGATGAGTCGTTCAGCGAGAACGGACTTTCCGGAATCATCGGTGGCGGGTTGGATTTCAAAGTGAATGACAGCATTCAGATCCGTGCGATCCAGGTCGACTACAATCCTATTCGGATCGCAGGCGAGACAGGTCACAACCTTCGCATCGGCGCCGGTATCGTGTTCTAGTTTTCTTTCTGTAACTATCAAAGAGGCTGCCTGAAAAGGCAGCCTCTTTTTTATTTCTACAACGGAACTTTCGATCCTTCTTGAATTCCTAAACTAGCGGGTCAGCTCCTGGGGCAACTTCTTGTCGACCTTCGGCCGGTCTTTCAGATCGGACAATTCCCACATCGTAAGGAAGATCGTGCGCGCGACCTTTTCCATTTTTGCGTAGTCGATCTTGTCGGCATGATCCGACGGCTGGTGATAATCTTCGTGCACGCCGTCAAACCAAAACGCGATCGGTATCCCATTCATCGCGTAATGGAAGTGGTCGGATCGGAAGAAAAATCTTTCCTCGTCTTTTGGATCGTCGTATTTGTAGTTGTAATCGAGTTTCAAGTACGCCGAGTTCGTTCCCTTTGTTATGGCACCCATCGTGGAGCTCATCATCTCCGAACCGATAACATAGATCTCTCTCGCTTTTGTAAGGTTCTCATTGCACCGCTTTCCAGGACTGTCGCACTTGATGACGTTCTTCGGGTCGAGGCTGCGTCCGATCATGTCGATGTTGAGCTGAGCGATGACATTTTTTATATCGACCGTCGGAAACTTGTTGAAATACTTCGCACCCCACAGTCCTTTTTCTTCACCGGCATGCCATACGAGCAGGATCGACCGCTTAGGCCGCACCTTTGATTTCGCTAATGCTTCGGCGATCGCGAGAACCGCTACCGTTCCCGATCCGTCGTCATCCGCGCCGTTCCAAATCTTATCGTCGCCGGGTGCATTCTGATTGATGCCCACGTGATCGTAATGAGCTCCGACCGCGACCATCTCATTCTTGAGTATCGGATCGGATCCCTCCCACACGGCAACGACGTTCTGCGTCCATTTACTTTCCGTACGTCCCATGGTCGTCATGGAGATGGTCTTATCGATCGTGAAAGGGATGGGCGAACTCTTACCGGCTGGTGCTCCGGCGAAGATCGCTTCGGCCACCGCATCCGATACCAGTGCAACCGGCAGCTTCGAGACGGGTTCAGCCTGTGGAGGACTTAGCTTTGTAGGAAAAGTGCTTCCGCGAGAAAGGAAACGACGCAAACTACTCCAGGATGACTGAGTCTCGGGCGAGGCTATAACGATCACACCCGCGGCGCCGTTATTCGTAGCGTAAGTCATCGGATCCGACCAGTCCGTTCCTTTGGTACCCGCGAGATCTGCTTCGGTAACATTTGCCGGCACGGATGTCAGGGTATTCGTATTCGCAGACCCTGAGCCCATCAGAACGACTATCCTGCCGCGCACGTCAACTCCCTTGTAAGAATCGATGTTCTTGGATTTCACTACCCAGCCGTTTCCCGCAAACACCATCAGGGCGCTTGCCGAACCGTTTCCGCGAAGGCGATAGAAGTCGGTGTTGAGATTGAAACTCTTGTTCTCGACCTGAAGGACGTTGTTGACTGCGTCGATCGACTCGACAGTCAGTTCCATTTTCTGAAAGAACGTGCCATTGTCGCCCGCCGGCTTAAATCCCCATCGCTTGAGATGCATTTTCAGGAACTCGGCCGTTATATCCAGACCTCGTGACGGTGTATCGCGTCCTTCCATCGCATCTGAAGCGACAAAGTACAGGTAACTACTGAGCTGGTCTGAAGTGATCGAATCTGCCATTGCTCTTTCCGCCGGTGTAATGCGGACAGTCTGAGCGATGGCCGAGAAACCAAGGGTCAAGGTCAATAAAAGTGCGAAACAATTTCTTCTCATTCTCTCTCCGAAAGTGTGATCTGAGTGCTTGTATATTTACGGGAGCGGGGGGAATTTGTTTCCGTTAGGAACCGATTACTGAGATGCCGTTTTTGTCCGCCAGTGAGATCATTTTTTCGCGGTCGAATAGCAGGGTTTTGCCGGCGGTGATGGAAAGACAGGTTGCCCCCGCGGCGATCATTGTCTCGATCGTCGGCAGGCCGACAACTGGAACATCAAATCTCATGTCCTGATCTGGCTTTGCTACCTTTACGACAGTGAGCTTTCCTTTTGCGAGTTCCCCGGCGCGGCGAATCGTCGAATCAGTGCCCTCCATCGCCTCGATCGCAACACAGGCCTTCGCACGGACAACGATCGTTTGCCCGAGATCGAGACGTGCGATCTCGTCGGCGATATGAAGCCCGTACTCGATATTTTCACGCTCGGTTTCGTTAGCGTCGCGCTTCGTTAGCGTCCCCCGCGGGGCAAGCTGGTCCTGCACAAAGTAGGTTGAATCGATCAGCTCGATTCCTTCCTTAGCAAGCTCATCGGCAACGCCGCCGATCAGAGCGTCTGTATTACGCTTGGGAAGATTCCATAGCATTTTCAGCATCCGTACATCGGGCAGGGAACCGGAAAAGATCTGAACATGCTTTACCTGTCCGGCCATGATCGCCTTCGTGACGCCGTTCGACTTGAAGTGCGAGATCATTTTCCCGAGCTGGCCGATCCCCACCCATGCGACATCGTCAGCGACGTCGTCAATGCGTTGGTCCGTCTCTTCCTTGATCGCGACTACGCACAGCGAGGCCCCGCCACGGCGCGCGCCTTCGACAACAAGAAACGGGAACTGGCCGTTGCCGGCGATGAGGCCGTACTTCATAAATGGATCTATTTATATTTTCCGGTAGCGGACATGTAGTAGATATTCGAACAGCGGATCGCGATCCGCAGGATCTTCATATCGACTATCGTAGTCTAAGACGATCACAACGCGAAGAGATGATAGAGCGGGAACGCAGGTGAAAGGTAATCGGTTGCCTGTCCGAATGCGATCAGGGAGCGCCGGTCGACCGGTCTGGTTACGGGGCTGTTTGCAGGACAACCGAACCTTTCCGGAAACCCGGCTAATTCGTCTCTCGCGGCCGACGGGACGGATTTGAGAAAATCAGTTCCGTTAAAGGCGCGTTCGATAAGATCGCGATTTGCTTCCCGGGTATAGAGCTTAAATTTCCTGGTGACGTCGCCGGAATCTTTTGTATCGATGTCGAGAACTTTTACCGGGCTACCGCATAAGTAGTCCAGGGCAGTTGTGTCGATGCTCTTCAAATCCGTGCGCTTTTTGGTACGAAAATAGACGCGTCCCCGTCGCTGATCGTAAACGATGCTCCATTGCGTCGAGTTTTTCTGCGCAACGCTTGCGAGCGTGTCGAACGCGTAATCGACCGCATCCTTTTCGGATCTCTGCTTCGTTTCAAACTCCCGGCTTCGGGCTGCCGCACGGGTAAACCGATCTAATGAACTCTCGCTTGTAGTAACGCCACCCTTTTTTGCATGCTCAAGCGACTTTACATACGTGTCGTTCGCAAGCGTTTGGTAGGGAAGCGTCTCGCCTGTGTGGGCCTGGAGTTTTCCATCGAGAAATTCGACGGTCGCCGCATTTCCGTTCCTGTCGTTTACCAGGTAGTGGAGTTTTACCGCTGACGCTATCCGGACCTCCCGCGCATTCCGCAGGACATCTTCCGTGCTCGCGGCCGTGTCGAGATTGAACTGGATCCATTCGAGAACGTCGACGGTCGGCCGGGCATCGGCCGCCGGATATTGAGTATCGTCGAGCCACATGAGTTCGATAACGAGCCCTTCTTCGTTCATACCACCGGACGGCGATCCCCATCCGTATTGATTGAACGTGACACTGCCGTGTTTTGAGACCCATCTCGCGGGATTAGTTTCTTCGGACGAGACCTTGGAAACGCCGCGCTTGTTCACGAAGATCATCCCATCGCCGATCATCCAGTCATAGTTCTTCCCAAAGAGCACCTCACGGTTGTTCTTCAGGCAAAATGTCGTGCACGCGTAGATGTCAGATAAAAGGAAAGCAAGAATGAGAGCGGAAGCAATTAAGAAATGGAATGTCCGTTTCATAGGTCGTCCTCGATGTATTTGCGGGATGCAATTACCTTGATGCCGACAGTTTTGCACCGGTTGCATTTACCGCCTAAGATCCGCGATGTTAACGAACTGTTGCAGGTGAAGAAACGGGACGTGTTGGATTGCGTAGAGGATACGGCCGATTGCAGCTTATTCGTGGCGTTTCGCTGGTTTCCGATCCGGGCTCGTTCGTGTGTTTCGTGTATTTCGTGGTTTGGATCTAAAGAAAGATAACCACGAAGCACACGAAACACCACGAAACAATCGGTGGATAGAATGTTACTCAGCGAACGGCTCGATCTCGCCCGGCTTTCGTAGCATCTTGTTGACCTCGTCGAGATGCATTTCTTCGAGCAGGATCATTTCGCGAGCGTACTCTTCGAGAGCTACGGATTTGCCTTCGGTGAGAGTGAGCAGCTCGTAGTAGGCAGCGAGCGTCGATCGCTCTTGCTCAAGACTCTCGCGAAGTATGTCACCGATGTCGTGCTTGCTCGTCTCGAGCAGAGGGCCGATCCGAAGACTTGGGTGACCGCCAAGCATCGTGACAAATTCTCCCGCCTTGCTCGCATGGGCAAGGCTTTCGTCACCGTTGCTCTTGAGCCAGGAGACGATCGGAATGCGGTTATAGCCGAAAACCATCAGCGCATAGTGCGTGTAACGAACTACGCCGGCAAGCTCCAACTCCATGATCCGGTTCAGGACCGCAATTGTGTTTTGTTTTGTGTTGTCGTCCATTCCTCCGCTCCTATTGGTCTCCGTCCTTTGCAACGAATGAGCCACGAACATGTAAAACTTTTACACTTCGGCCGTCGATCTCAAATAATACCCGATATCGCCCGAAAATCATTTGTCGAATCTCGCGGTTCACATCGATGCTTTCAGGCGCGATCGGCTGACTCAACGGAAAATGGGTTAGCAACGTACGGGTCTGGGCTTTAAGATTCTGAAACCAGCGTCGTGCCGCGACAGTGCCCCATTCACGGATTCCCCACTCGTATGATTCAGCGACCTCAGCCCTTGCGGTATCCGTGAACTCGATCCGGAATCGCTTCATTCGTCGCTCGGAATACCGTATTTTTCTTCAAACTCCTTAAAGAACACCTCGGATTCCTTAACTCGTCCGGCTTTTACATCAGCTAAACCTCGCCTGATTCCTGCTATCGTTTCCTGGCGGTCCTTGTCGCGCAAATATTCCTGATAGCTGTCAGGATCGTGAACGACGGCTGCTGCCTTGCCATTAACCGTTAGCACGATCGGCTGTCCGGTCTTTTTCATTTGCTTCAGGAATTTTGACGTATCCCGCTTGAACACACTGAGACTTTGAATGTCACGCGTAAGTTTCATCAGCGAAATTGTAGCATGGGTTGCTAAATTTGATATCAATTTAGCAACGACCGCGACTGTATAAGACTATGGATTTGTCTCGCCGGATTCAGTCTGCTGCCTTGCGTGATAAGAGCTGCGGGTCAAGGGCGATGACTCGACATGTTTGAATCCCATCGCCTCACCGATCTTCTTCCATTCAGCGAACTCCTCCGGCGTGACATAACGCTCGACCGGCAGGCGCTTCTCGTAAGGCTGGAGATACTGCCCGATCGTCATGATGTCGCATGACGACTTACGAAGATCGCGCATCAGGTCGACAACTTCTTCGAACGTCTCGCCGAGCCCGGCCATGATGCCGCTTTTCGTCAGCATTGTTGGAAACTGCGTATCGCGAAAATGCGCGGCTCGCGCCAGCAGTTCCATCGACTGCTCGTAGATCGCATCCGGACGCACGCGTCGATAGAGTCGGGCGATCGTTTCAGTGTTGTGGTTTAAAACGTCGGGCCGTGCGATCAGAACATTATTCAATGCGTTCTCGTCGCCGTTGAAATCGGGAATAAGAACTTCTACCTTGCAATCCGGATTTAACTCTCTAACTCTCGTGATCGTGTCGGCCCAGTGCATCGAGCCGCCGTCCGGCAGATCGTCGCGATTAACGGATGTAATGACTGCGTGTTTGAGATCGAGGTGTCTGACGGCTTCCGCAACGTGGGTCGGCTCAAGCGGATCGAGATCCATCGGCTTTCCCTTATTCACTGCACAGAATCCGCAGTGGCGTGTGCAGGTGTCGCCGCCGAGCATGAACGTGGCGGTCTTATCGGTCCAGCACTCGAAGATGTTCGGGCATTTCGCTTCCTGACAGACCGTGTGGAGATTCAAGCCGCTGATGAGATCGAGCACGGCGTTCTGATTGCGCGGATCGCCAAGCTTGATCTTCAGCCAGTCAGGCTTCTTCAAGCGCTCGCGGCCTTTCCGGTTCAGGAATTTTTGGACTAAAACTTTTTCCTCGATCATAAGAAAGTGAAAAGTGAAAAGTGAAAAGTGAAAGAGTTAGCGGCGTCCGTCTTTTCTTTTCACCGCCTCACTCTTTCACATCTTCACGCTCCACTTTCAGCGTTTTACGCCTTGGCGCTTCCAGCGGTCGTCAAACGCGAGCTAACGGCATCCCAATCGATGTTCGTGAAGAACGCTTCGATATATTTCGGTCGGTCGACCGGAGCATAATCTTTGATGAAGGCATGCTCCCAAACGTCCATGATCAGGATCGGCTTATAACCCGCGACATTGCCGGTTTCGTGCAGGTTGATCCAGTGGTTAGAGATCTCTCCGTTCGACGGATCCTGATATGTGGCCGCCCAGCCGACCCCACGCATTTTGCCGGTCGCCACAAAGTCAGCCTTCCAGACTTCGTAGGTGCCGAAACTCTCGGCCGCAGCTTTTGCAAACGCCGTATCTTTCGTCGGATCGCCGGTGCCCTGCTTTTTCATGTTCTCGAAATAGTATTCGTGCAGGACCATTCCGTTGTATTCAAATCCGAACCGGCGTTTCATTTCGCTGTACGCAGCCGTCTTAGTCGCATCAAGCTCGCCGCCTTTTATCAACTCGGCGATCCTTTCGTTCAGCGTGTTCGTGTTCGTGACATAACCTTCGTAAAGCTTGAAGTGCATGGCCAGCGTTTCATCGGAAATGCCCGTCAGACCGCTCAGATCGAAAGACTTCGCTTTATAAATTGTGTTCAAACCCATTCCAGTTCTCCTTAAACTAAGTTCAGAGCCCCCGATTTATCGCGTGCCCGAAGCGCTACGGTGTTGTTTCGTCCGACGGCCGCGGGCCGGCGTCCATTCCTTTTACGCTCGCCTGATTGACGACTCGAACTTGCAGATCGTCGATCACGCGGATCTGGCACGACAGCCGCGTGTGATCGCCGAGATCGGTCTTGGTCGCCAAAACAGCTTTCTCGGGCTCGCCGATCGGCCCCGGATCGCCGCTCAATACTTCGACGCGGCAGGTAGTGCACCGGGCGTTGCCGCCGCATCTGTGCAGGATATCAACTCCGGCGTCTTCAAGAGCGAGTACAAGCTTTTGTCCCTCTTCGGCCTCTATAGACACCTTTCCATTGGCCGTCTCGGCCACAATTATTCTCATCAATCTTCCCCCAGTACTATTTAACTAAAATTTGTCATATCGCATAGGCTTACGCAAGTATGACGTCCGTTCTACAGGTACTTCCACTGCATTTACAGGTGATTCGGATGCCGCGAGTTTATGATCTGCTCTGAATCCGAGGTCGTAAATCTGCAATTTGAGATCTGAAATTTCAGATTTCAAATCCCAAATCCAAAATCTAAAATGCCGATGGCATTGGCACGATCGCCTGCAGCTGCCGGGGCGCTGCGTCGCCGCTGTAAAGGACCTTCTCAAGGAAAAGCCCGGATGGTGGTGCAATGAATTTCGACGGTACGCTCGATTCGAATTTTAACAGTCGTGCGAAGGCGTCGTAGGTAAGGTCACCGCGGCCGACCTCGGCAAGCATACCGACAATATGCCGGACCATCTTCCAGAGAAAGCGATCCGCTCCGATGCGAAAACAGATCCGATCGTCCTGTGTAAAAACCTCCGCCCGTTCCACGACGACTATCGTTGACTGTCGCCTGCCGTCTTCGGCTTCACAAAAAGAGTTGAAGTCGTGTCGCCCGACAAGAAGCCGTGCGGCTTCGTTCATCGCTTTCGCATCCAGCTCGTCCTTGATCCACCAGACCAGGTTCTTACCGAATGCCGTCCGTCTAGGCGAAATCTGATAAAGGTAATAGCGAGCCACTGCGTCGTTCCGAGCGTGAAAGTTGTCGGGCGCGTTCGCGACTTTCAAAATGTTGATATCGTGCGGAAGGATATCGTTGAACCCGGTTCGGATCTGCTCTGGTGTTATGTTCGCTGTGAGGTCGGGCACCTTCAAATGTGCAGTTTGTGAGATAGCGTGTACACCGGCATCGGTCCCTTCGGCGCCAAAGATCTCAGCTCTCGCCTCGAATAGATTGCGAGCGGCCGCCTCCATTTCACCCTGGACGCTTTTCGCATTGTGCTGCATCTGCCAGCCACGATATCGGGCGCCCTCGTATTCAAGTTCCAGTTTCCAGGTCGGCATTTATTTTCCGATCGTTACTTTCTTCGCCCGAGCATCGATCGCCACAAAGGTTACCTCTGCCTCAGTAACTTTTACGATCACGCCAGGCGTGCCGAAACGCTCCGCTTCGACATCTACATGGATCGCGATCGACGTATTGCCAACCTTCACCGTCCTCGCGTAAAAGCTAACGAGATCTCCGATATACACCGGCTCGTGGAATATCACTTCCTTCATCGCCACCGTTACAAAGCGATTGTGTTTCGTATGCCGAACCGCTTCGACGCCGCCGGCAACGTCAATGTAGCTAAGGATGATCCCGCCGAAAACCGTCCCATGAGCGTTCGTGTCGCGCGGCATCATGGTCAGACGTATCGCGGCGTCGCGAGTTGTGTTTGGTTGTTGTTCCATGGTCGTAAAAGTTGAAAAGTGAAATTAGCCTACATTCGCACGGCTCAAGACTACTGTTTAAATTGCCTCCACCTTCAGGTGGAGGACACGATGCTCAAGTCGAAGGCTTCAGCCGAATTCGTTCAAAAGCATTCCGATAGGCTTTAGCCCAATTTTGCTAAAGCGGAAAGGATGATTGGTTTTTTATAATTGTTCGCCTAAAGCCGGTCTGCTCCGCAACCGACCTCCACCTAAAGGTGGAGGCAATTTAAATAGCTGACTCGAGTAGCTTGCAATGCGGCGAAGCCCTTCACTCTTTCACATTCTCATTTTCCAACTGCCGTGACGTCCAATTTCTCACCGCATCTCGTAACTTGTTTAAATGCTCGTCAAAAAAATGTCCAGAATTCTCAAATACGACGAGCTCGGCTGCTGGAATCTGATCGGCAAGCTGCTTAACATTCTCGACCGAGCCGAATTCGTCTTTGTCTCCGTGGACGAACAATATCGGCTTTCTCACGGTTGCTAAAAATTCATAGTCACCGTATTTGTCGACCGGCGTACCGATGCTGATCAACCTCACCACCCGTTCATCGCTCATTCCTACTTCCATTCCCGTCCGCGAACCAAATGAAAAACCGGCAAGCGTTATCGGCTGCCCGGGATATTCGTCTACGAGATATTTCACGGCGTCGCGAATATCCTCGCGTCCACCGGGTACGTCTTCGTGATCTCCGGTCGAAGCACCGACGCCGCGAAAATTAAAGCGAAGAGTCGTAAGGCCGGCATCGACAAGTCCGGCTGCCGCTCGAAACACGACCTTGTTGTGCATCGTTCCGCCACCCAGCGGATGCGGATGACATACCAGAGCTACACCATTCGGCTCGCCGTCCGGCTCCTTGAGGATCGCTTCCAACTGCCCATGCGACGCGGGGATGAATAGATTGCCTTTCGGATACATCGGTAAATTTTTGATTCTAGATTCTGCGGGAGCTATTCGCAAACAAGTGAGCTCGTGTGGACCCGAGGCCGTGCGAAATCCGCAATCCCAAATCCCAAATCCGAAATCGAAACGCAGGTGGTTCTGGCCAGCGTTTCGTGCTACTTTTTTTGAAGCAAACGACACATCTACTAATGGAAGAAATCTTACCCCAAGGCCCGTCCGACACACCGCAGCCATCGAACACGGTATCAACCCCGAAAACGGCGACCTGGCGACAATATCTCGAAACGGAAGCTGCAGCGCGAGTCGTCTATCTCGTCTTCGGATTTATTGCGATCGGGCTCGTCATGTGGTTCTTACAGCGTCAGACGGGAGCGATCTGCTGCGGCGATTGGGACGGCTATTATCACATTCGCTGGAGTCAGATCTTGTGGGAGAGCTTCTCGCAAGGAAAGTGGCTTCCGACGTTTGAATGGCTTCCGCTGACAGTGTTGAATCCGCAGGATTACAACGACCACCACTTCCTATTTCATCTTCTGCAGATCCCGTTTCTCTGGTTCCTCGAACCGGTGATGGCGGCGAAAGTGGCAGCCGTTACGTTTGCGAGCCTCGCCGTATTCTCCGTCTACTGGCTGTTGTACCGGTACGACGTCGACTACTTGCTCGTTTGGCTTGCGGCCATTCTCACATGCGCGAACATGTTCTACTACCGGATGAACATGGCCAAAGCTCCGCCGCTGACGATCATAATCACCGTCGTCGGCATATATCTGCTGTTCCAGCGGAAATATATTTGGCTCCTGCCGCTGATGTTCGCTTTCGTCTGGACGTACAGTCTGTTTCCGTTGCTCTGGATCGCCGCGCTCATCTGGGTCGTGATCATTGCATGGAACGAACACCGGTTTGAATGGCGGCCGCTTGCTTACACAACTGCCGGTCTGGTTCTCGGGAACATAATCAATCCATACTTTCCGAGCAACCTGCTTCTCTTTCTCGAGCATTTCAAAACAAAGCTCGTCGTTGCTGGAGACTTTGCCGTGGCCGTTGGCGGTGAATGGTACCCGTATAACGGGATGGAGCTGATCACGCACTTTCCGGTCGCAATGCTTGCGATGCTTATCGGCTATATTCTTTTCCGGCCGAGAGATGGGAAGCTGCCCGAGAAAGCAACATTCTTTCTCGCGTTTGTCACGATGCTGTTGGCCGCGCAATTCAGCTCGAAGCGCTTCGCCGAATATTTTCCACCGTTCGCGATCCTGTTCGCGGCGTTCAGCATTCAGGCGTTCCGCACTCCGCATAAGACCGAGCTTCCCGAAGATTTCAAACGTGAGCTCGCTCCGTTCCTCGACGTCACAGCGCCGAGTGAGTCTGACCGGCGCCGTAATAACATCCAGCTATCGGCGGTGACCGCGGTGGGCGTGATCCTGACGCTTTGGTTCGTCGTAAATACCAAGGGACTGCATTTCCTCCGGTTCAACCAGGAAGGATTGGCCGAAACGATAGCGGCGAATGATTCGGACTATCGATATCGGCGGGCAATGGCCTGGGCCACGGGTGTCGACAGTAACGGTAAGGATAATATCCCGGCCGGCGAGCGGTTCTTTAACTGTAACTGGGACGATTTCCCGAAGCTGTTCTTCCTCAATACCAAACACTCGTACGTATACGGACTTGATCCCAATTATTTGTACTCCCAGAATCCGGAGCTCTATAAACTGCTGCAGGATATTACCGGCGGCAAAACCGACGAAGCGGCTCCAATAATCCGGGAAAAGTTTGGTGCGAATTATGTTTTCGCCGACGCGAAAGAGAACGAGGACATGGTCGCTAAGCTGCTCGCCAGTGGTTGGGCGGATATGATCTACGAGGACGATGAGGCTCGGATACTAAAACTGCGAGACGCAAAGGGCGATCCGCCGAAAGAGGCGGAAGAAACGGAGCCGGAGACCGAAGAGGAAAAGCGTCTTCTTGATGAACAAGAGAATTCGGCAAACCTCGAAACCAACCTCGAGGAACTGGAGAATCAATGAGACGGGCGTTGATGCTATCGCTAGCCGCTTTTGTGTTGTCGGCGTGTGGACCGAACGAGCGGATCATGAATTCGGCAAACGAGAACCGTGGCGATCTGGCAAGCAACCCGGATCCGGGAACAAATACGGTCCCCGCGCCGAGGCGTTTCGAGCAAGACCTGGAAGCGATGCGGACCGCCGACTTTAACTTCATATACGTCTTCCGTCGGAAGGACGGCGGGGTTTTTGACGCGGCCGACAAGAGCTTTATTACCCAGACGACGCCTGGCGAGGTCAATCGCCGCGCCGTCGCGGATGGGGGAAAGGCCCTGATCATCGGCTCGAACTATCGTATTCCGGAGGACAATCTGAAACAGTTTAAAGAGCGATTCTCTTTCGAGGACTATTCCAAACCGGAAAGCGAGCTTCCGACAACGAAGCCGAGTCCGTAGTCGTATTGGTTGGCTTTCGCTAATGACCGTGTTCGAAACTACGAGTTTCTGGCAGCGAAGCCGCCAAAAGATCGTAGCCAGATGCAAAGCTTCTGGTACCGTGCCGAAACCGAATCCGCCCTGAAGGGGCGGAACCCCAGATCTTCCGCACCTTCAGTGCGTAACCGGATTCGGTTATACCAGACGTTTCACGTCTGGCTACGATCTTTCGGCGGCTTCGCCGCCAAGCATCCAATGTTTTTGACACAACCTCTAATGCTGGAGGATTTGATAGAAGTAGATGGCCGAAGAAAACGACAAGAAGGACGATATAACGAACGAGAATATTCTTGGCGAAAAGTCCGAGCAGATTCAGCGTGTTTCGCTTGTTTCGTCGTCGCCTTCGTCCCGTTCGATAGTTCGGGTTGTCCTCATAGTATTGGTTCTGCTGGCGGTCAAAGACTTTCTCGGGATCGTTCTCGGCTCGCTGACGTACTTGTTTTTCATGATCGTCCTCGCGATCTTTTTCGCGTATCTGATCAATCCCCTCGTCGATCTTATTCGAAAACCGTTTGAGGCCAGCAATCCGAAACTGATGCCTCGCTCGCTGGCGATCGCCCTCTCGTTCCTCCTGGTGTTTTCAATTATTGCCATCGCGGCTTACTATCTCGCTCCCGGGATCTCCCGTCAGGCTCGAGCGTTCGTCGAGAACATCCCGTCGTATACCGCGTCGGTGCAGTCTGCCATCAACGACATGAATCGGAGACTCGATCGAATGCGGATCGAGGACAGTGTCCAGACGCAGATCAACGAGCGCATAAATCTATTTCTCTCGACGGCGGGAACTTTTGTAACAACCATTCTCGGGATGAGCGCAATCTATGCGGTGACGTACTTGCCGTGGCTCGTGTTGGTACCGATACTCGCATTCTTTTTTCTGAAAGACGCCCATCTATTTAAAGTTGCGCTGCTGCGCATCGTGCCGGTCGGTGACTGGCGTTCCCGAATCGAATCCGTGATGGCGGATGTTAACAGCACACTCAAGGCCTATACACGCGCGCAATTGATATCGTGTTTGCTGATAGGAACGATCTGCACGATCGGCTTCTATCTCCTCGGTAACGACTACGCGTTGATCCTTGGAATAATGGCCGGGGTACTGGAGCTAATACCGCTGCTCGGCCCTCTGACGATCGCCATCCTGGCAACGGTCGTGAGCGGTCTCGAATCCGGCTGGCAGGCGCTTTGGACGGCGATGTTCCTGACATTCCTCCGGATCTTGCACGACTATTTTATATACCCACGCATCATCCGAGAGGGGATTCACCTGCATCCGCTCGCTGTGATCCTTTCCGTCCTTGCAGGTGAGCAGGTCGCCGGAATCCCGGGTGTCTTCATCGCGATACCACTGGTTGCTTTGCTGACCGTACTCTACAAACACATCCTCGAACACACCGCGAGCAGCGGCTTGTTCACAGGTCTGCTTGAACCGAAGGAGAATAAGGACGTCACGAACGAACCGTAATGTCATCACTCGCCTGGCTCATCGTATTCTTTTTTGTACTGCTGTTTGTGTGTGTGGCGGTCTATGCACTCGTGGTCCGGGCGTTTTACTGGGGTGACAAAAAGGAACCGCCTAAGAAGAAGTGACGAGCGTGCGAAAAGCTTCCGGCCTGTCGATCTCGATTCGCATCCCGACTACGCGACACGGCATTTCGAAGTTTAAAGTTTCGAGCTTAACCATGTCCTTGGCAGTTGTCAGCAACACGCGAGCTCCGCTATTCCGAGCTTCGCGCTCGATTTCGATCACATCATTCCGGGTGTAGACGTGATGATCGCTAAGTGTCCGGGATGCTTTCACCGCGTAGCCGCTTCGCTTCAATAATTCGAAAAAACTATCCGGATTACCAATGCCGCAAAACGCGAACGCGGGCTGCTGGAGATCTGAATCTGCGGGATCCGCTATTACCGAACTAGCCAGGAATATCGGTGCGACCGGATTGAGCGTGGAAAGTTCTGTGATTACGGGAGACGCCGTCTCAATCAAATTGACCCGCGTGAGGACGATCGCACTTGCCCTTCTCAGATTGTCCATCGGCTCGCGCAGAGTGCCCGCCGGCAGCAGCCTCCCGTTTCCAAAAGGGCTTGTCGCGTCTACGCAGACAATATCGACATCTCGTTCTGCTCGACGGTGCTGAAACGCATCGTCGAGGACGAATGCCGTAATACCAAATTTGTCTTTCGCCCAGGCCGCGGCCGCAACGCGGTCTGAATCCGCGACGACGATCGCTTTTCCGATCAGCTTCCGCGCTAGTTCCACCGGTTCATCGCCGCCGGTTCGCGCGTCCACAAGAACGCGCTCGCCGTCAGACACCAACACACGAAGACGCTCGTTCTCACGTCCGTAGCCTCGGGTTAGTATGCAAACTTGCTCACCCGCGCCGGCGAGGATCTCAGAAACATACGCGACAAGCGGTGTCTTACCCGTTCCGCCCGCCGTGATGTTTCCGATACTGATAGTTCGCGCGACAAGAGAATGGGACTTGAAAACCCCGCGATCGTAAAGATAGTTACGGGCGTTTGCAACGCTTCCGTATAGGGTGCCTAGCAGTCTCAGCATCGTCGAAGCGCTGAAACTAATTAGTAATTAATAATCAGTAATTAATAATTAGTTCCGACAAAACCTAGAGTGACAGAAAGTTTCGCAGCATTATCTTGCCGTGCTCGGTCAGGATCGATTCAGGATGGAACTGCACACCCTCGATAGGAAGAGTTCGATGCCGCATCGCCATGATCAATCCGTCGGGCGATTCGGCGGAGATCTCGAGTGATTGCGGAAGGGATTCGCGTTCGACTATAAGCGAGTGATAGCGGCCGGCATTGAACGTACCTTCGATGCCTTCGAAAATAGTTTTCCCGTCATGCGAAACTTCCACCGGTTTTCCATGGACGGGCTCGGGAGCTCGGATGACCTTGCCGCCAAAATGCTGTCCGATAGCTTGATGACCGAGACAGACACCGAGGATCGGGATCGAGCGAGCGAATCGCGAGATTACATCCAGCGTTATGCCTGCTCCGTCGGGAGTCCCGGGGCCTGGCGAGATCAGGATCTTCTCCGGACACAGGCTGTTTTCGATCTCGTCGACCGACACTTCGTCATTTCGCACGACCTTCATATCCGCACCGAGCTCACCCAGATACTGGACCAGGTTGTACGTGAAGGAATCGTAATTATCTAACACGAGCAGCATGAGTTTCCGTTTACTATTTAGTTCAATCAATCTATCATAGCTCGACATCATCCGGAGGCCGCCTAAATGTTCCCGAAAACAATAGCTCTCGCATTATTATTTATGCTGTCCGCGGTCGTCAGCGCTCAGACGACTCAGGAAAAAAATGCGACCGAGCAAGCCGAAAAGGTTAGAAAAGAGGCAGTCGCGTTTCTGCGCGAAACGCTCAGTGACGTCAATGGTATGCGTTCGCTTGAGAATCGGATCAGCTTTGGGGCGGAGCTCGCGGGGCTGATGTGGTTTCACGATGAACGCGAGGCCCGTTCGATGTACACCGGAGTGATCGGCGATTTTAGGGATCTGGTTGCAAAATACGATCACCAGATGAACGAACTCGGCGTCACGCTGACCGACGAGGAGACGCGTCCCTTTATGTCCTTCATGGTTGAGCCGACCGACAAAGGGCGTATCTTGAGAAAGTTTGCGTCGGTTATCGGGGTTCGCCAGCAGATCGCACTGAGTATCGCGGAGCATGATCCGGATCTGGCTTTCGGGTTCTACTACGACAGCCTGTCCGCTATCGCTAATCCTGAACTGCGGACGCAGGTGGAGAGTCGTGACACTCATTTTGAGTTCCAACTTCTCAACGAGCTTGCCGAAAAGAACGCGGCGAAGGCGGCTCAGTTCGGGTTAAGGTCGATCGACAAGGGAGTGACCAGTCAGCACATCGAGCTGCTAAAAAAGATCTACGCGAAAGACCCCGACAAGGGTATGGAGTTTGGGGCGGCACTGTTAAGTAGATTTAAAAAGAATTCCGATGCGATAGAACTTTATGCCCTTTCAAGCCTGATAGATTTCGGCGGTGAGAAACTCGAGGCCTCGCGGAAGACAGGTGGAAAACGACCAATTTACAGTCTGTCCGAGTTACGAGAGCTAACGGAAGTGATGGCTCAGGCAATCCTCAAGCGCAAAGACGATGAAGGAATGATCGGGGCCGGATACATCTCCACAGTCCAGAAGTATGCACCGGGACGCGCCGCGCAGATACGGGCCAAGCTAAAGATGTCTGAGAGTGAGTATCGGGATTATCAAACGATGACGAATTCCGTCATGGCGACAAACGCTGTGTCAATTTCCGGATACGGCGATTACAGCTCGAACTCAAATGCGAACAGAATTAGCCCGTCGCACGAGCGCGCAATGCGCGAAAGAGAGGAGCAGGAGAAAGTCGAACGTAAGTTGATGGAGGACGTCCAGAGTCTCAGCGGCAAACAGCTACCCAAAGAAGAACGCGACAAGATCGTCATTCAAGCACGAAAGATAATCATGCAGACTCCCGGCCGTGAAAAAAAGATAATGGCCCTCAGTGCACTTGCCTCACAGGTCTCAAAGATGGGAGACAAGGAGTTGGCCGCCGAGATAATGCGTGACGCCGAGCGACTCGTCAATCCCGCCCCGAAGACATATCAGGATTTTTTACTAAGCTGGATGCTGGCGTCCGGTTACGCGGAGGCCGACCCGGATAAGGCGTTTCCGTTGCTCGAAGATACGATCGGCCGGGCGAATGATACTCTTGCGGCCTTCGTCAAAGTCGGCGAGTTTATCGATGTGGCCGAGGAGATGATCCAGGACGGTGAAGTGCAGGTAGGCGTCTTCGGCGGGCAGATGATCCGCGGTCTGACAAGCGAGCTCGGGATGGCCGATGCGACGATCCAAGTCTTGGCGAAAGTTGATTTTACTAAGACGAAGAACCTGACGAACCGATTCGACAGAACAGAGATCCGGATCCTCGCAAAGATGATGGTTTTGCGTGCGGTACTAAGTCCGAAGAAAGCTGCGGAACCTGATGAGGTCACCGATGAGTTGGTGACCGAGCCCGTGGATAATTAGTTCGCCGAACGCGTCGACAGTTGATCTTGGATTCGTTTCGTGTCCTTCGTGTTTTTCGTGGTTCGGCTTTAAGAACTGAAACCACTAAACAACACGAAACCACACGAATAGAAAACCACGCGAACGGATTGCCGATTCTACGTCGATGTACGGATCATTCGACTACTAAGAGCTTTTACAGAACTACCACCCCGTCAGCCGAAGCGGCTGCCACCCCTCCTAAACAAGGAGGGGAGCTTTTACAGAACTACCACCCCGTCAGCCGAAGCGGCTGCCACCCATCCTAAACAAAGAGGGGAGTTTTTTCGGAATCACCACTAAGTCCTTACTACCGACTACCGACTACCTCTTCCCTACCCCAGACTCGTCCCGAGCAGCCACTGTCCGCCATCGACGACCAGCGTCACACCGTTGATATAACTCGCGCCTCCCGATGTCAGAAAGAGCGCCGCGTTCTCGATGTCGGCTATCCTTCCGAATCTTCCGAGTGGGATCTTCTTTGTGATCTTTTCCTTCAACGCCTCTGGCAGAAGACGCTTCATCCCTTCTGTGTCTTCGATCGGCCCCGGAGCGATTCCGTTTACGCGGATGCCGTGACGCCCCCATTCGGCGGACAGGTTGCGCGTAATGGCATCGACGCCTGCCTTCGCGGCCGAAACGTGGATCTGCATCGGCGTTGCGAGATAGTGCAACGTCGCCGAGATATTTAGGATCTGTCCTCCGGACCTTTTTAGTTCATCGAACGCGGCCCGGCAAACATTGAAAGTACCTTTCGTGTCTATGTCGACCACCGTCCCAAAACCATTTGCAGACAACTGGTCGGCGCTGCAAAGAAAGTTTCCGGCGGCTCCATTGACGACGATGTCGATCTGCCCGTAGTGCTCCGCAGTTTTCGCGATAGCGTTCTGTACCGCATCGAAGTCGCGGACGTCCGCCGCAATGGCGAAACACTCACCACCGTTTTCTTCGATATACTGCTTCTGCGGTGCCAGGTTCTCTTCCTTCCGGCTTGTGATGGCAACACGCGCCCCGTGGCGAGCAAATGCCTGGGCGATGCCACCCGTTATTCCAGTTCCGCCACCGGTTACAAACGCAACTTTCCCCTGTAAAATATCCTCAGCAAATATTCTGTCGGTCATATTCGCAAGATGTTAACACAGAAGAAGTTTCACCGCCGAGACGCAGAGACACCGAGAATTGTTTGGCCGATGGGATCGAGGCCGCAAGTTCCGAAGGCGCTGCGATTCATTAATAAGGCTTGGATCCTGGTTGCTCTGCGTCTCTGCGTCTCGGCGGTTGTCGCCGCTTCGTTATCCTGCGGCTCAAAACCAACCGAACCGCGGACTGTCATCCCCGGCGACGCACTGGTCTATCTCGAATCTACCGATCTCGGTAAAACGCTCACGGCGATAACGGAGAATCCAAAATTCCTCCAGCTCGTCAAGGCCAAACCCGATCTCTCGGCGTTGGACGGGGTTAAGGTCGCGATCGCTGTTACCGGGTTCGAGACGTCGGAACAGACGGTGACGGACGAAAACTCGGTGCTGAATTTTCAACCGCGCTTTGTCGCCGTCGTGGAAACCAATGCGTGGGGTTGGCAGACGAAGAGCTTTGTCGAGAACCAGCTCGGGGAATTCGTGAACGGGGTGTACGAGGGTGTGGTGGAGCTGGAGATCACCACGCGGGCAGATGGCGAATTCTACGTTTGGAAGTCGGCTGACGGACGCAAGGCATACGCTCTGCAGCAGGGAAGTCTCGTCTTCTTCGGTAACGACGAATCGGCGATCGAACGCTGCCAGGTCGTCAAACGCGGTGAGGCGGAGTCGATCGCGAAGAACCCGAAGCTGGCAGACGGCGACAGCCTCGCGTTCGGATACATTTCCCCGGAAGGCGTCGGGCAGATCGCGAATATTGCGGGAATATCATTTGCAATCGGCGCGAGCGAAGAAGAAGAGGTCAAGAGCTTTGTCGCCCGGGTACTGCCGGAGATCCTGCGGAATTCGATCAAGGACGTGACATGGTCGGCACTCCGGACTGACGTCGGAATCGAGGACAAGTTCGTCGCCGGCCTCGACGAAGAATCTGGCCGTGTATTTAGCGAAACACTCGTTCCCTCGGCTGCAGTTACAAGTGAGCTCAGCGGATTCATACCTGCCTCGGCGGCCAGCACGACACGTTATCTGCTGAAGGAGCCGCAGGTCGCATGGCGAAGTGTTCTTCTAACGACCCAAAAGAAGACAGATGAAACAAGTGGTTTGTTGATCGGGGCATTTGCCAGCAGCGTGTTTGAACCATACGGCGTCGAGGAGCCCGAAGTATTTCTCAGTGCCGTCGAATCGGAGCTTTACACGACGAAGCTGACCCCGGACAGTGAGGACGTCGTCGTGGTTGCAACGATCAAGGATGCCGCAAAGGTCCGCAGCTCCCTCGCGAAGGAGATCAACTTCGGTCGCCCCGCTGAATCGCAATTCGGCGGCAGCTTATGGAAATCGGAAGATGGCGAACTAGCCGCTGCGATAGTCGGTGAGGCGATCATCGTCGGCGATGCCGCAAGCGTTATCAAATGCTTGGAAGCTAGACAGGCTGGACCGAATGCCGAGTTGGCCAGGCAGCTTGCGGCATCAGACGCCGTCTCCACCACAATCGGAAGCGACACCGGCTCGCTTGATCGGCTAGTCGACGTGCTCGCCGAACGAAAAAGCGACGGTCAGGTGGCTCCTCTCGCCTACAGGACCGAGACTCGATTCAATAAGAATGGTGTCGAGCGACGGACGATTTCAGATTTCGGTTTGGTCGGATGGCTGATCGAGCGAATGGCCGTCCAGGAGTGAGAATGTTGCTATTTCCGCCGTGCGTTCCGCTTTAGCGTGCTGACGCTTCGCTCGATCCAATCCTCAGCTTCCCGATAATATCGAAACTTCTGCTCGTCTCTACGAAATACCGCCGTGTGATTGTATCGCCTGCCCTGATGGTGAACTGTCGGATGGTGGATGTGGAGCATCTCATGGAAGACGATGTATTCCACCACGTAACGGGGAACGCGCGTTGAATCGAGCGAGCGGCTGACGACGATCGTGTCGTGCGTCGCGTCGTGATGCCCAAGTATTCGATACGTTTTCTTTGCTGACCAAGTGAGGACGGGCTTTGACAGCCGCTCGCGAAAATACCACAGGTTCAGATTGTCGAAGATCTCCTCGAGGTCATAGACCTCGCCTTTCGCAGACGTCACGACCTTTCGACCGTGCGAGCGTTTACGATCGGTCGACCGGTCACGCATCTCTGCCGTTTTTATATAGTCCGTGTAAATGCGGTCGGCCTCAGAAGGGACACGTCTGCTCAGAAGTTTGGCAACGAGGATAAACGCAAGGGCACGATGCGGCTGTTCCGGCATGTCGCGGCACATATCGGCGATCCGAACCAAGACTTGTCCATTTCTTATTCTGATCGTCTGATTCAGGCCGACGTACGGATAGAAGCTCACGTCGATCTCGGGGACATTTCCACTGCCGGCAAACTTGAGGAAGGCCTCTTCGTAAAATTCTCGGATCGTATCTATCGGGGTTGCCCTCAGGTTGTTAATCAATGTTTTCTTAATAATTATTGACAGGCTTGTCTTTAAAATGGTATCAAATTAGTTGGAAGTAAGCCGCCCACACATGCTTACCACCAAGCTCGCCGTGAAAAATGTCCCTTCGCGAACCAAACCTTAAAATCGAGAAAGGCTTTGATTTTCCCGATTCTCGCGGACAGACGATCCTAACAGCAGTCATCAACGAACATTTTGTCACGGGCGAACCAGTCGGGTCGAAAACCATCGCCGAAAAATTTGCCAATGCTTCAGGTTTGAGCTCGGCAAGCATCCGCAGCGTGATGGGGGATCTCGAGGAACTCGGTCTTCTCGAACAGCCGCATACATCAGCCGGCAGGGTCCCAACGGACAAAGGGTATCGATTTTACGTTGACAATCTTCTGGGTGTGCTCAGTATCTCGAACGAGGACCTTCATCGTATCGGTGATGAATTCGGTTTGAGCGGGAGCGATCTCGTAGAGGCGCCTGACAGATTGATGGAACGGACCTCCCAGTTACTATCAGCTCTTTCAAATAATGTGGGAATCGTCGTTAGCCCGAACCTGGCAAACGACCGCCTCCAGCATATCGAGTTCGTAAATCTCTCGGACAATCGAATTCTCGTCGTCCTGGTCTCAGCTCCGAACATCGTCCATAACAGGATAATTCGGTTAAAAGTGACCTTCGCAAAGGAAGAACTCGAACGCACCGCCAACTATTTGAACGCGGAGTTTTCAGGAAAGACCCTTGCCGAAATAAGGACGGCGATCATTCGGTTGATGCACGAGGAAAAGACGATGTTCGACAAGCTGCTGCAGACGGCCGTGATCCTCTGTTCTCAAAGTATCGAGGACGAGGAGTCGTCACTTGGTGAGGTCTACGTCGACGGCACTTCGAACATCCTGACAAAGCGGGATTTTGCCGACCTTGAACGTCTGCGTGAGCTTATTACCACCATCGGTGAAAGATCGAGGCTGCTGCAGATCGTTAACGAATGCATCGCCCGCGATACAGAGGGCAAGGGCGGTGTTCAGATAGTGATAGGCAGTGAGAACCGAAGCCCTTCGCTTCACAACTGCACTTTGATATCGGCCCCATACAGGGTCGGCGGCGGATCGGCAGTGGGAACCTTGAGCGTGCTCGGGCCTACCAGGATCGAATACGCCAGAATGATCTCGATCGTCTCTTATGTCGCTCGAGTACTAGAGAAGGTGATGTCAAGAGACGTTACTAACAACTAACTCCTAGAACCGGCGTCCGCCGGTTACGCAAAAATGGATCCAAACCAGGAAATCGATAACATCGGTGAGATCGCCGACCAGACTGACAACAACGAGTCGGCGTCCGTCGACGATTTTATTAAAGAGCTCGAGGCGAAGGAAAAAGACCTTCACATCACCGCGGATACGACGATCATCGAGATCTCGGCGGGCTTTGAAGATGGCGAGGTGCCGGAGTTCCTCAAAGCGGACCTGAGTCCGGAGTCACGAACGCGTGCCGTCCCGGTAATTGCTCTGGCGCCGAAGTCGGAAGCCCAAGCTCCATCGGCCCTTTTAGAAAAAGAGATCGCCGCGCTAAAGGAAAAGATCTCGAATATCGAGGCCGATCGAAACGAAATAACAGTGAGCTCGCAGCGAAGGGCCAGGGACTTTGAAAATTTTAAGGCGCGAACCGAGCGTGAACGGAAGGAAACGTTTCAGAATCAGGTCGGCAACCTCGCCACACAAATGCTGCCGGCACTCGACAACCTGAATCGAGCTGTGGATTTTGGCATGGCAATGTCGAGCGAGAAAAGGGCGGAAATTCAACAGTTCTTTGACGGCATCCTGCTCGTCAACCAGCAGGTCAACGAGGTACTTGGTGAAATGGGGATCCAGCCGATATCCAGTGTCGGTAAAACCTTCGATCCGCATTATCACGAAGCTGTCGCCACGGATGACTCGGGTGAGTTTGAACCGAACATCATCTCGGCCGAGCTTCTGCGCGGATATCGTATTGGCGACCGCGTAATTCGTCATTCGATGGTAAAGGTTGCCTGCCTGCCAACCTCAAGCATGCAGAATGAAGTTGTTGACACCGATAGTGACTTGACCTCCCAAGAACCTGAACCCTCCGATCTGGAGCAGTAGCTTCTACATCCCGCAGTTCTGCTTGCCGATCGCACTAACCGCAAAGGAATCCCCGTTATGAGCAAAGTAATCGGAATCGATCTAGGCACGACAAACTGTTGTGTCTCCGTTCTCGAAAATGGCACCGTTCAGATAATCTCGAACAAAGAGGGCGGACGGACGACTCCATCCGTTGTCGGATTCACGGACAAGGATGAGCGGCTGGTCGGTCAGATCGCAAAGCGCCAGGCCGTGACGAACCCGGCCAACACGCTGTATGCCGTGAAGCGCCTGATCGGCCGGAAATTCAATACTCCCGAAGTCGAGAAGATGCGAGGTGTCGTTCCCTTCGAGATAGTTGAGGCACCGAACGGCGATGCTCATATCAAAGTTCTTGATCGTGTATACAGCCCACCTGAGATCTCGGCAATAGTGCTTCAGCGACTCAAACTCGCTGCAGAGGAATTTCTCGGCGACCGCATATCCGAAGCGATCATAACCGTGCCTGCATATTTCGACGACATGCAGCGTCAGGCAACGCGCGATGCCGGAAAGATCGCCGGTCTCGAAATCGAACGTATTATCAACGAGCCCACGGCCGCGGCCCTCGCGTACGGCTTTGGCAAGAAGAAGAATGAAAAGGTCGCGGTCTATGACCTCGGAGGCGGTACTTTCGATATTTCCATCCTCGAGATCAACGACGGCGTTTTCGAAGTGCTCTCGACTTCAGGCAACACGTTTCTCGGCGGGGAAGATTTCGACCAGCGGATCATCGATTGGTTGCTCGCAGGATTTAAGGCCGAACACGGTATCGAGCTTAAGGACGACCGGCTTGCCTTGCAGCGATTAAAGGAAGCGGCGGAACGGGCGAAGTGCGAGCTGTCGAGTCTCTCGGACACTAATATCAGCCTTCCGTTCATCGCAGCGGATCAAAGCGGTCCGAAACACATCAATGCGAATCTGACCCGCGAGAAGTTCGAGGAGCTGGTTCAGGACCTCGTCGAAATGTCGGTCGAGCCCTGCCAGAAAGCCCTCTGGGATGCGAAGCTTCAGCCCTCGGATATAGACAAGGTTATCCTTGTCGGCGGCCAGACGCGCTCGCCGGTTATTGCAAGGACGGTAACCGATGTTTTCGGAAAAGAGCCATCGTCGGAGATCAATCCCGACGAGGTAGTCGCAATGGGCGCGGCGATCCAGGGCGGTGTGCTTTCCGGAGATGTAAAGGATATCGTTCTGCTAGACGTACTGCCGCTCAGTCTCGGGCTCGAAACGCGTGGCGGTCTGTTCGTGAAACTCATTTCGCGCAACTCGACCATTCCGCTCAAGAATACGATGACGTTCACGACCGTTGTCGATAATCAGCAGTCGGTCGAAATCCACATTTTGCAGGGCGAGCGCGAGATCTCGAGCGGGAACCGGAGCTTGAACAAATTCGAGCTGGTAGGTATTCCGCCGGCACCGCGTGGTATCCCGCAGATCGACGTTTCCTTCGAGATCGATGCGAACGGCATCGTAAACGTTTCGGCACAGGACAAGATGACTGGTCTTGAACAGGCGATGCAGATCACCCCGTCCTCCGGCCTTGCACCGGAAGAGATCGAACGACTGATCAGCGAATCCGAGACATCAGCCGATCGCGATCGCGAAGAGCGTGACCTGATCGTGCAGCGGAATACGCTCGATAACATGATCAAGAACACTCGGAAGGCGATGGTCGAATTCGGCAGATCCTTCCCGACGGAAGAGCAGATGGAACTCAACGGCATTCTCAACGAGGCCGAGGAATTCCTGCTTGCCGACGATAGAGGCGAGATCGACGCCGTGCTCCTGAGAGTTGAGGAGGCCGCAAGCCGTATCACCGCGGCGATGATGGCACCGGCATAAGTGGTAAGTGGTAAGTGGTTAGTGGTAAGTGAAGAGAGTCGCCGGCTTCTTCACTCACCACTCACCCCTTACCACTAAGCACTAAGCACTTGAGTCGTGCTAGACAGTTTCGTTACAATAACGCTTGGCGTCAGTTCATTAGCTTGGACTGGCGCCTTCCGGTTTTAGAGATTTCAGATTCAGATTTCGGATCGCAAGCCTCGGATTTCGGATTGCAAAATTTCATATTCAAATTTCAGATTTTAGATTTTAGATTTTAGATTTTAGATTTCAGATTTTAGATTTCAGATTTCAGATTTCAGATTTCAGATTTTAGATTTTAAATTTCAGATTTTAGATTTTAAGTTTCAGATTTAGACTTCGGCTTATCGCTAAAGACTGATCGCTGCCATGGCCAAACGAGATTATTACGAAGTTCTGGGTGTCACCAAGACCGCGACCGAGGCTGAGATAAAACGCGCTTACCGCACTTTGGCCGTAAAGCATCACCCGGATAAGAATCCCGGTGATGCGCAGGCCGAAGAAAAGTTTAAGGAATGTGCCGAGGCGTACTCAGTTTTGTCGGACGCGCAAAAGCGTGCGCAGTATGACCGGTTCGGTCATGGCGGCATGGGGGGCGGCGGTTTCGATCCTGGATTTTCCAATATCGAAGATATTTTCGACCTCTTTGGTTTTGGAGAGATGTTCGGATCCAAAGGGCGTACACGATCGACCATCCAGCGCGGTTCCGATCTGCGTTACGACCTTGAGATCACGCTCGAGGAAGCCGCGAATGGTAAAGAAGAAAAACTCAACATTCCGCGTCTCGAGAAATGTGATGAGTGCGACGGACGCGGTGCTGAAAAAGGCACGAGCGCCGAAAGCTGTGTCAGTTGCAGCGGAAGTGGCCAGACGCGGTACCAGCAAGGTTTCTTCAGCGTCATGCGAACGTGCCCAAACTGCCAAGGCAAGGGACAGATAATTCGCACGCCGTGCAAGGAATGTCGCGGTGCCGGTCGTATTGAAAAGGAAAAGACCCTTGAATTGAAGATCCCCGCAGGGGTTGAAACAGGATCGCGTCTTCGCGTAACCGGCGAGGGCGAGGCCGGCGTTAACGGCGGCCCGGCCGGTGATCTTTTTGTCGTGCTGCACGTCAAAGAACACGATACCTTCGAACGGCAGGGAGCCAATCTTTATTCGGCCGTTCCAGTGTCGTTTGCGCAGGCGGCGCTCGGTGCCGACGTTAAAGTTAGGACGCTCGACGGCGAAGAGGACCTGAATATCCCCGCCGGTACGCAGACCGGGACGGTGTTCAGGCTTAAATCACAAGGCATGCCCGCACTCGGCGGGCGTGGGAAAGGAGACCTTTTCGTCGCCGTAACTCTAATTACTCCGAAATCGCTCACCAAAGAGCAGCGTAAGCTACTCGAACAACTCGCCGAGGTGGAAGACACTGAGTTCACCGATGAATCGTTTATCGAGAAGGTGAGAAATATCTTCGGATAGGTTGCCGATCTTCAACCGCCCGCGTTCCGAGCCAAGCGTTGGGCGACTATGATACATGCCGCGACCGTCCGCTGAACTATTCGCGAAGTCGCTTACAACTGACTTTCGATTTACTTCATCAGAACATCTTTCCCTTTTCCATAATCAGTAATTTACTTAGCCAAACCCGGGTTATCCGAGAGACTAATATGTTTTTATCTAAACTCCCGCGAGGGCGCCAACGCGCGTTTGCTGTTCTTGGCCTCCTTTTCGTTCTTGCTGGCGCCGGCAGTGGTTTTGCCCAGGGGTTTGTCGACCCTGATATCGCCGGCAATGTGAATGACATCATTCTTCAGCCGGATGGAAATATCCTTATCGGCGGCGGGTTCGGCTCGGTCGGGGGGCAACCTCGAAGCAGGGCCGCAAGACTTAACGTAAATGGAACGCTCAATCCGACATTCCAAGACCCCCAAGTCGTCGGATCCGACCCGTCCAATAATCATGTATTTGCGATCGCCCTTCAGCCCGATGGAAAGCTTCTGATCGGCGGGCTCTTTGTTAGCGTCGCAGGCCAGGCGCGTAACTATCTCGCACGGCTGAATTCGGATGGCACTCTCGATATGGGTTTTACGCCCAACATTGGTAGCTC
>JANPJL010000035.1:0-11917 GCA_031425495.1 Acidobacteriota bacterium | reverse complement strand
AAGGTCTTCGGTTGTCCCTTGCTAAAGCAGAACATGTACTCGAAACATTGACGATATCTTTTTCCGCAATCACTCGGTATCGGGTTGTTCTTTGCGTAGATCATCGTGTCGTGCACTCTGAATCCTGCATCCTGAAACGTCAATGCATGACGAAAACTCGAGAGCGTCTCGTTTCCGTTGACCGTACGATCACCGACTACCCAGACAACCACGCCACCCGGTTTTGTCTTTGCGAAAAGCCCAGCAGCGATCTCCTCGACCGGAAAGTGATATCCGTTATAGTCGCGAAGGTCGTCGTACGGCGGACTGGTAATGGTCATATCGATCACATCGGCCGGCAATCGGCTCAACGTGTCCAGACAATTTTCCTGATAAATGTTTTCGAGTTCGAGCATGCGATATCAGAGCTTCATTCCGCCGAAAGTTCCCTGCCACATCAGAGACTGTTTTAGTACCCGAAGCCGCTGGCCTTCCGATTCGGTGCAGGCCGAGCTGAGCTGATCGATGATCGCATCGAGCAGGGGCAACGCAAACTGTCGGGCATTAGAAACGACCTGCGGATAATAGTGGAGGTGGAGGTGGCCGCCGGAGTCCGTGTGAAATTGTGTCACCCGCTCGGCATCGAGCTTCGTGACCGGCTGATCGACGCGGACGATCTTTCGCGGCACACCGTGAAAAGTTTTTCCCGTGTCGTCCAATGTCCCGAGTAAAAGAATACCGATCAGGATCCCCGGTTCCTGGACGTAGTCCGCATTGTGCCTGCCGAGTTCGGCACGCGGTCCCGATCGAGGACCGAAACTTCCGTAATCTGGATTGACGAGCCGCGAGTCATACGTCACGCCGATCACATCTTCACCATCGCCGGAGATCGCAACAAACTGTGCGAAGCAATAGTCGGACGCGTGAGGAAGCTCTTCGCCGGCGTCGACTGAGTCGATGACGCGCGCGATATAGTCGATATGTGAATTGGAGCTGACGATCTTTGCGATCTTCATATTCCGATCTCGGGAATCAGGTAGAGCAGCGACCAGAGAAGGAGCTGGACGGCGAGAAGGACTATGCTGAGTGCGAACGGTGCGAGTGTCGCTTGCGTAGCGCCGGACCCTGGGCGTCGCCGGTCCTTTAGATATCCCAGCCAGCCCAATGCGATCGCAAACGGCACAAACAGAACTCCGAGATACGGGACCATCGAGTAGACTGTGCACGCCCAGGCAGTACTGGATGCCAGGAGTGGCTTGTCCTCAAAGAGTGATTCCGTCGTATTCACTTGCTGAAAATCGAGTCTCTTCCGCTGCATTCCGTAAGACGAGCGGATCGCGTCTAAGGGCTGAAAACCTTCGCTCAAAAGCTTGCCGCAAACATCACACTGTTTCGCATCCGCCTCGACGCGTGAGCTGTAACACGCGGGGCACACCGTTCTCGGCTTGAGGTCCGCAGACTGTTCGCGATTCATCAAATCTAGTCTTCCACGACTCGCGCGTTCGTGCAACGGCCGCCGGTGCGCAAATGGCTAGCGAACGCGACTGGTCCTACGCTTAAGAAAGTCCATCAGCACGAACTCAGTAAGGTTGTTGGGGTTCGCGAAGTAAGCTTTGCCGCGCGTCATCGCCGTCATCTGTTTCACGAAATCGACGAGATAGTGATCGCTTGCAAGCATGAATGTGTTGATCATAACTCCCGATTTGCGACACGCCTGCACTTCCTTAAAAGTCTCCGCCATTACAAACGGGTCGTTGCCCATTGAATTCTTGTAAAGCAGCTTTTCGGCGCTTGAAACAGGGTTCGAGTATTTCCGATAACTCGCGTAGGCTGCACTCGACGGTTCGATAAAGGCCGCGGTCGGCTTTCCATCCGTCACCATCACGATCTGCTTCATCTCCTTGTTTTGAGCAGTGAGGATTCGCCGGGCAAGTTTCAAACCCGCAGCTGTGTTCGTGTGATACGGACCCACCTGCGTCGCACCGAGGCGTGCGATCGGAACCTCTTCGGCGTCGTCGTGAAAGAGAACTATTCTTAACGAGTCGCCCGGATATTGTGTGCGGATGAGATGTGCAAGTGCGAGTGCGACTTTCTTCGCGGGCGTGAAACGGTCCTCGCCGTAAAGGATCATGGAATGGGAACAGTCCAGCATGACGACCGTCGCACACGACGAACTATAATCTTGCTGGTGTACATACAGGTCGGCGTATTCGAGATTCAGAGGAACAGACAAACCTTCGCGTTTGATCGCCGACAGCAGCGTCGCGTTCACATCGAGGTTTACGGTGTCGCCGAACTCATACTGCTTCGAGCTTAGAGCAGCTTCGACTCCGGTATCGAGCTCTTGTGTTTGGTGCCGGCCGATCGACGATCGGCCGAGACTGCCGAGAAGTTTCTGTAATGTCTTATAGCCAAGAAAATCGAGACCTTTCTCGGTGACTTCGAATTTGATATTTCTCGGAAGCGGCTCGCCGATCTCGCCCGTGCCGTCGCCGTTCCGTGCTTCACGCGGGAGCTCGGGCGGAACTTCCTTCAGGCTCAGATATCCCTCTTCGACCAGCCGCTCGATCAGTTTATTGATCAGCTCCTCGAGCAGCGAACCGCGAAATTTGCCATCGTTGTCGGCGAGCATCTGTTCGGCGTCTCGCTCACTCAGGATCTCCTGGTCGAGCAACGCCTGCAATATCGCCTGACGAAGCGCGTCGAGTGAATCGTCGGGTTCATTGCGCTGCCGGGTCCACCAGTAATCCTCGTTGTATCCGGAGTCGAGCACACGATCCGACAGTGCGTCCATCAGCGAGCCAAGATCGAGACTGGAAACGTCAAAGCCTTTGAATTTTGAATACCGTATAAACTTCATTGCTTATCACGCCGAAATCGTTTGCATAGTGATCGACCGATTTTCCCCTCTTCAAAAATTATCACATTCTCTTGCTCGACTAAATCTTTGAGTCCGAGGCGTTCGTGTTTTGGTCGTGCCCATCTTGCTCGCATTTCTACCTCGGCGAGTGCACACCATAATGCGCAAACGATAACCGGTTTGGTATCCGAAAGGGTATGACAAAATCGACGGAATTGCGCGTAACTGCTGAAATATTAGCTGTTAGTTTTATGGCACGTTCATTGCGATACCCCTAGCAACGAAACTGAGGTTTCGGATGAAAGAAGCAAAGGGAGACAAAGCAATGAAAAAGATCGTAACAACATTTATGATGATGGCCCTGATGGCAGTCGCGATCCCGATGCTATCAACATCGGCAGACGCGCAGACACGCTATCGAACGCGACGGACGTACACCGAGACGTATCAGAAGCCGAGCTTCTACAAACGTCACCGTAACCTGATCAACATTGCGATCGGTACCGGTGCAGGTGCACTAGTGGGTGGACTGATCGGTGGTAAGAAAGGTGCGTTGATCGGAACCGCGGCGGGTGCGGGCGGATCGGCTCTGTACACATACAAACTGAAACCGAAAAGAACATACTACAGACGCTACTAAGAGAGCCTACTAACAAGGGGGAACGAGCCGGGGAAGGTGAACGCCGTGATGAGTCGAAAGACTTGTCACGGCTTTCTCTTGTCAGTTGTCAGTTGCAGAACATCGGCCAGCTCGCGTGAGCATAAGGTTCGTGGGGTATGCCGTGGGCAGCCAGTTGAGTTCATGCGGCTTTGCCGCCCGATGAGCGGAAAGGCTTCGCCTTTCCGAACAGGCTGAAAAACGCTGGAGGCTACGCCTCCACTGGGAGGCATAGCCTCGGGATATTTGATGCTCGACGGTGAGCCAGAGGCTCACCGCTCATCATGGCGGCAAGCCGCGCGGCCTCTACTCGCCTCGTAAAGGCGTACGCCCGGGGCTTTATGCCTTCACCCGTTTCGCGGGCTCCAGATTCGCAACACAGACACTTTAATTATATCCCTCAACATCCGTGAAATCTTCATAGATCATTCCGCGCCGGTCGCGTTTGGCTTTCGTGACCGCCTCGTAGCCACCGTCCTCGTTCCGCGAGATCTTGTTCTGTGCGTATAGACCTTCGAGCACAAACTCACACGCCGATACCAGCTTCGCCTTTTCCTCTTTTCTAAACTCCAACGGGACCAACGTCGATTGGATCAACTGCGGGATGCTGTCGAGAAGTCCAACACATTCTTCCGCCGATGCATTATCCGAAAGCAGTAGCTTATTACCTCCGTCGAACCATTTGATCGCCGGTCCGAAATCTATCCCCAGGAAAAAACCTTCGAATGTAACGCCGGACGCACGCTTGATTAGATCTTTCGCCAGTCGCGTTCCGCCGATCTGTTCTCCCTCATACTCAAGCTCCATCTTCCCGGTCATTGCGGGCAACGCCGCGTAAATATCTGATATGCGTGGTACGATCTCGGGCTCCCCCGTTATCAACGCACGCCGCTCCGCGTTCGACACCGCTGCCTCAAGCGCTGTGATAGAAAACCGCTGCGACACGCCGCTCCGTTTGTCCACACGCTGATCGTCACGCGCTTCGAAGGCGATCTGCTCAATGGTCTCGGCGATAAACTCCGGGATCGCAACCATAAATCCGTCCAAGTCCGGTCGCTCCGTCCATGCTTCCTGTTTTGTGATCTCGGAACTGAGCTGAATATTCGCCGGGTAATGTGTCTGGACTTCGGCACCGATGCGGTCTTTGAGAGGCGTGATGATCTTCCCGCGAGTGGTGTAGTCTTCCGGGTTGGCACTGAACACAAGCATCACGTCGAGGGGCAAACGAACGGGGTAGCCCTTTATCTGGATGTCGCCCTCCTGCATGATGTTGAAGAGACCGACCTGTATCTTTCCCGCAAGATCCGGAAGCTCGTTGATCGCAAAGATCCCACGATTCGCACGCGGCAACAGGCCGAAATGAATGGTCAATTCGTCCGAGAGCTGATGTCCGCCCCTCGCTGCCTTGATCGGGTCGACATCGCCGATTATGTCCGCGATCGTCACGTCAGGCGTCGCAAGCTTTTCGACAAATCGATCGTCCCGGTACACCCAATCGATCCTCGTCTCATCGCCGAGAAGCTCGACCTGCTCGCGGCCATATGCGCTGAGCGGCGCGAACGGATCGTCATTCGTCTCCGAGCCGGCAATGATCGGCATCTCATCGTCCAGCAATAGCGTGAGCTGGCGAATGATCCGCGACTTCGCCTGCCCGCGCAGACCGAGCAAAATAAAATTATGTTTCGCGAGCACGGCATTGACGATCTGCGGGACGACGGACTCGTCGTATCCAAGTATGCCGGGAAACAAACGCTCCCCGCTCTGCAGCTTGTAGATCAGGTTCGCACGCATCTCGTCCTTAACGGATCTAGACACGTAACCGCTTAGTCTTAATTCACCCAATGTTCGTTCGCCTGGCATGAGCTCATTTTATCGAGCGCTCGCTAGATAAGCTATGAGAATGGTCAGATTGTTCCATCTAGCTCGCCGTTATGACTTAAAGATGACTCCACCGCCCGACGGCTCAACCACTCGATATGCTGCCGACGAAACTCTTCCATTTGAGCGTCAAATTCTTCGAACTGCTTCTCGTACGCGATCTTTTCTCGATCTTTATTCGTAAAGAACTTGACCCCCTTGATCTCAGTGTTCTTCATAGACTCGATCCACCCGTACAGTTGCTTCGATATGTTCTCCCCTTTTAATTTCAAATTTGAAATTTCAGATTTGAAATTAGCGAAGCGCGGAACCTGTTCGCAAAGGGATAACATTGACCTTGATTCTCCTGCGGATCCTCTCGCTATATACAAGAAATTGATAAGTTCCTTCGTGGAGCCGCGTTCAAATCCTTCGGCTATGTTGTTTGAGATAGAAAGAGTGGAGCGCTCGAGCTGGCTCTTTGTATCGCCTAGCCCACGCAGGTCGGCGATGTTGGTGAACTTAAATATCAGCAGTGCAAAATCGACAGAAGTTTGCCACACCGGGAGTTCTTCGAAGCGGGAGTATTTCAAAGTATCTACCTCCAAATTAGGTTTTCTGTCTTAGATACCAGGAAGCCCGCAGTCAGGTCTTTAATTTATCTAAAACGTTCCGAACGTTTCTCTAAAGTTGATGCCGGTTTACAAGAAACGATCGATTGCGGAGTAGTTAGTCGGAAAGAGAATGGTCCGGAGAGGGTTGCCGCTCCGGACCGCACGGCGAGGCGGTTCGCAACCTGAATTTGGGATTGAGATCTTAGATCTGAAATCTTAGATCTGAAATCTGAGATTTGAAATTCAATTCGAGATTTGAAATTTGAAATCTCTAATCTGCAATTTCAATCCTGAAAATTTGAAATTTCAAATCTGAAATTTGAAATCTCTGATCTGAAATTTAAAACACATACTTATTCGCCCCGATCAACGTATCGGCTATCTGCTGCCGTGCCGCGATCGTGTTGATCGGTGAATTGTTCTTCGTGAACCGTTTGAGCGCGACCAATAGCGTTCGGCCCTCGTCGCCTTCGGCCATTGCGGCGATCGTGTTGCGGGCTTTCATCTCGATCCGCTGGATCGCGTCATTGCAAAATACTGCGGCCATGTTCGCGTACCGGTCGTGCGAATCCTTCACATCTGTTCGCCCGGCGGTCTTCTTTGCACGCAGGACGGCCGTCTCCATCTGGTAGGCGTCCATTATTATGTCGGCGCAATTGATCAAGATCTCCTGCTGGTCGGCAAGTTTCATCATGTACTTCTGAGCCGCCGTTCCAAGCACCATCAGAGCGATCTTTTTTGCGTTTTGCGCAAGATGAGTTTCAGCTGCAAGCAGTCCCGTGTCCTCGTCGAGCGACATCTGCGGATTCAGGATCTCCTCCTGGAGCGCCTTCGCCGCCGGAATAATGCCGAGCTTTCCCTTGAGCGCACGCTTCATGATTTGACCCGGAATCAGGAGTCGGTTGATCTCGTTCGTGCCCTCGAAGATACGATTGATCCGCGAATCGCGATACGCTTTCTCGGCCGGGTAATCTGCCGAGTAGCCGTAGCCTCCGTAGATCTGCACCATCTCGTCGACAACGTAATCGAGCGCCTCGCTGCATGCGACCTTATTGATCGAGGATTCGATCGCGTACTCCTCGATCGACTGCAGCTTCTTTGCATTATCGGCTCCATCGCCGATCAGTGCGTCGATCATCCCAACCGTCCGATACGTTATCGATTCCGCGACCCACGTCCGGATCGCCATCTCGGCGAGCTTGTGCTTGATCGCACCGAACGACGAGATCGGCTTGCCGAACTGATGGCGTTCGTTCGCGTACTTGATCGCCTCGGTAAGTGCGAGCTTTGCACCGCCCGTTACCGAAGCGCCAAGTTTGAACCGGCCGACGTTTAGGATATTGAACGCGATCTTTGCTCCGTCGCCGACATTTCCGATCAGATTAGTCGCAGGAATTTTCGCATCCGACAGAATAAGCGCGGTCGTCGATGAGGACTTGATCCCCATCTTGTGCTCTTCAGCACCGGGCCTGCAGTTCTCGCTTCGTTCGACGACAAACGCGGAGAACTTTTCTTTTACTCCGTCTACTTTGGCGAAAACGATAAACACGTCCGCGAATCCGCCGTTTGAGATCCACATCTTCTCGCCATTCAGAATGTAGTGCTGGCCGTCTTCGGTTAGCCGTGCCGTCGTCTTCGCACCGAGCGCATCCGAGCCCGAACCGCTTTCGGTCAGACAGTAGGCCGTTACAACGTCTCCAGAGACGATCTTCGGGATCCATTCTTTCTTCAGTTCCTCAGAACCGAAATAGAGAATAGGTAGGAGGCCGATAGACGTCTGTGCGCCAAAAGTTGTACCGAAACCTCCGGCACGACCGATGTATTCGGCAATGACGACGCCGGTCGTCTGATCGAGTCCGAGTCCACCGTATTCTTCGGGAATGGTCGCACCGAGAAGCCCGAGATCACCGCCCTTTTTTACAAGATCCCGTGCGATGTCCCACGCGTGTTTTTCGAGCGCCGGAAGATGCGGTTGAATCTCGTTGTCGACAAACTCGCGCGTCGTCTCGCCGATCATCCGCTGCTCGTCATTAAAATCTTCGGGTGTGAAAATGTCGGTAGTCCCCGTTATCAGAAACTCGCCGCCCTTCGTATATTCCTTTTCCATTTTGGTGTCCATACTTTTGCTGATTTGCCACAGAGCACACAGAGAAAACCTTTACGGCAACATCTGCTTTCTACGCTTTTTAACTGTGGCTAACCATACCTCCTCTCTGTGTGCTCTGTGGCTAATTCCCGCCTTGATCCTTGAGCAGCTTTTCCAATACTCCCGCAGTGATCGTCTCACTGATATTCTCGACGAATTCCTTATTGGTCTTCTCGGTACTCGCGATACCGTTCTTCAAAATCACGGGAAAGTAGTCGAGGTCCTTCGCACCGCGATAAGTCGACAGCACACAGAACTCGGCGCAGAACCCAGTCATAACGACCGTGTCGACTTCGTGCTCCTTGAGGATCTTGTCGACATCGGTCTTATTGAAGCTGTTGCCGTAGGTCTTGTGAATTCGGATGGCGTCCGGTTTTGGCTTTAAGGAATCGATGAACTCGAATCCCTCTTTGCCGGGCACGACGCCTTCTCCTTCGTCCTTATCCTGCACCCAAATGATCGGCAGACCTTTCTCTTCGAACATCGGGATGACGTAATTGATGCACTCCGTCGCACTATCCATCTGGTCCTTCGTCTGAGCGACGTAAAACTCTTTCTGCATATCGATTATCATTAAGGCGAGTTTCATAGTCTTGCTTCTCCACCGCAGAGACGCCGAGACGGAGAGAAAATACCTCTCGAACGACCGTAGTCCAGACTCTCTTTCTTAAATCTCCGCGTCTCCGCGTCTCGGCGGTTTAAATCCTCTCAAAGATCCCCGCCGCGCCCATGCCGCCACCGACGCACATTGTGACCATTCCGTAACGCGCATTTCGTCGTTTCATTTCCTGCAGCAGCGTCGCTGTCAGCTTCGCGCCCGTGCATCCGAGCGGGTGGCCGAGGGCGACTGCACCGCCGTTGACGTTCACCTTCGACGGGTCCATTTCGAGTAGCTTCATCACCGATAAACCTTGAGCGGCGAACGCTTCGTTCAGCTCAATAATGTCGATCTGATCCAGCGTCAGACCGGCAAGTTTCAGCGCCTTTGGAATCGCATAGACCGGTCCGATCCCCATCTCTTCCGGTAGGCATCCCGCGGTGGCGAATGATACAAAGCGTGCCAGCGGCGTTAGTCCCAGTTCCTTCGCCTTGTCCGCCGACATTACCACCGCGGCCGCGGCACCGTCGGACATCTGCGACGAGTTTCCGGCGGTCACTGTCCCCTGAGCGTGAAATACTGCACGAAGCTTTGCCAAGCCTTCGAGCGACGTGTCAGGACGGGGGCCTTCGTCCTGTGCAAAGACGATCTCTTTGCGGCGAACGCGGCCTTTTTCGTCGAACTCATCGACAAAAACATTCACGGGAACGATCTCGTCTTTGAATCTACCTTCGGCGATTGCGGCGAGAGCTTTCTGGTGCGACTGATAAGAGAACTCGTCGGCCTGCTCGCGAGTGATCTCATATTTCTTCGCGAGATTCTCCGCCGTCAATCCCATGTTGAGATAATAGTCCGGGTAGGTATCGACGAGCGCCGGATTCGGGCGGACGACATTTCCACCCATCGGGATCATCGACATTGTCTCGAGCCCGCCGGCCACGATAATATCCGCACCGCCCGTTGCAATTCTGTCGGCCGCAATCGCTATCGTCTGCAAGCCGGACGAGCAATATCGATTGACGGTCATCGCGGATGTTTCGACGGGCAAGCCGGCCGCTATCATCGCTGTGCGCGCCACGTTCATTCCCTGCTCGGCCTCAGGAAACGCGCATCCCATGATCACGTCTTCGACCTGCGCCTTATCCAATCCCGGAACCCGATCCAGCGCTTCCCTGATCGCCGTCGCTCCGAGATCATCCGGTCGCGTATTCTTCAACGTCCCCTTCGGCGCCTTTCCGACAGCCGTACGCACGGCCGATACTATTACTGCTTCTTTCATAAATTATTCCGTACTATCGCGCCACCAACGGGAATCCCGGTCGCTACCGCTCCCGGTTCTGACCCGCGTAATCGTCGCCTTTGACAATCTCAGCCTCCAGCTCCACGTCGGTGGCTTCCTCGGCGACCCTTTTTTCATCGAGCATCTTGTCACATAGCTCGCCCATCAGACGAAGGCGTTCTGTCACAGCTTCAGACGACATATCTACCATAACTAAACCCAAGGGCCCCTGGTTCTGACTCTTGCGGCCTGATCCGCGTCATCCGCGTTCATCCGCGGCCAAGAACCCGCTCGCTTACGCGGACGGTACTGACTCGTGGCGCTATTGCCCATTCCGCACTACGCGTTTCGCAATACCAACGGGACACCCAGTCGCTACCGCTCCCGGTACTGACTCCCTCGGCCAACTTCCGCATTCTTGTAAACCTTTCCATTCCTCATCACAAAGACCACATCTTTCACCGTCTCGATCTTCTCGAGCGGGTTGTCGCGAACTGCGATGATGTCCGCTCGCATGCCCGGCTTGATCCAGCCACGCACTTTATCGACACCCAGGAGTTTCGCCGGGTTGATCGTTAATGCCTGCAAGATGACGAGCGAGGGGATGCCGGTTAGTTTCCAGTCGTCGACCGTATCGATCGACAGTTTTCCCCGCGGCAGATCTTTTGTGTTGAAGATCACATCCGGTCCAAAGACCAGGGTCACACCCGCTTTATGCGCTCGCTGCACAGGATCGATGAACCAGCGTTTGTTGATTTCCTTAAGGCTGCCTGGAGTGCCACCTGCCGTGGCGTCCGCTTCTGTAAAAGGAGTAGGGACGATGACGACGTTGTTCTGTTTTGCGATCGCCAGCGCCTCATCGGTGATCGCGACCCCGTGTTCCATCGAGTCGACGCTGGCCTTTGCGGCATTTAGCGCTCCGGCTGCGGTCCATGCATGTGCAGCCAATTTAACTCCCGCGGCATGAGCTTCTTCTATGGCGAATTTTATATCGTCGACCGAATAAATGTACTGCTGATCGTCGACGACGAGCTTGATCACCGTCGCACCGTAATGGATGTTGTGACGGATCGCTTTCTTTATCTCGTCGCGTGTGTCGGCGAATAGATATTCCGGCTCGGCGAGATTTTGCTTGTCCGGCTGCAAGTGAAACTGTCCGCCATACGGAGCGATGATACGTCCGGCGGTGATGAACGTGGGCCCGTCGATCGTTCCATCGTTAATCGCTCGCGCAACCTCGACGCACGCGTAGTTCCCTTCGTTGCCGATGTCTCGAACGGTCGTGAATCCGTACTCGAGCATCGACCGCGCATTGACCGCTCCCTGGATCGCCCGCTTCGCATTCGAATCGATCAATGTCGTGTAATAGTAACGTCCTGCGTCACGCTTGTGCTGCATGTTCATGCAGAGATGCGCGTGTGCGTCCATCATTCCCGGGATGACCGTGAACTTGGAGAGATCGACGACCGTCGCACCGGCAGGAATCTTTACATCGCGACCGACAGCCTTGATGTCGCGACCGTCGACGAGAATGATCTGATTGGTTTCGACCTTGCCTGTTTCGGGATCGACGACTCGTCCAGCTCGAATGGCGGTGACTTGAGCACTCGTTGAGAGAGTGACAAGTGTGAGAATCGATAAAAATAGGATGACTTTTCTCATAACGTGTGGCCCACCCGCTACCGCAGGTGGTACTGACAAATCCAACTCACCCGCTACGCAGGTGATACTGACAAATCCTACCCAGCAGCCGACACAGGCGGCACAGACATTTCGGCCCGACGCTTTATTACCCTCAACATTTCCATTCTGATCAAACCGCTGAACGGTTGGATGAAGGTCCAGTAGAATCCGAATCTCTTCCGGCTCTCGGCGTCGGTGCATTTGATTCGTGTCTCGGTCGAGAGCCGCGTACTCTCACCGTCG
>JANPJL010000034.1:0-11497 GCA_031425495.1 Acidobacteriota bacterium | reverse complement strand
AATCTTGCCGAAGCAAAACGAGACTACGAAACCGCTCTCGAATTGCTGGTGAAGCTACAGCAGGCCGATAGTAAGCCGCGAAACTTTGAGCAGCTCGTCACGAAGACGAATCTGGCACAGGTGTACGCAACACTCGGCGATCAGAAGGCGGCGATAAAGCTTTATCGCGAGGCGGAGCAGGTCGCCACGAAACAGGATCCGTCCGTCGTCGAGCAGCAGATGGTCTCGATCTACGGCGGACTCGGCACGTCCCTAGAATTCGAAAAGAAGTACGACGAAGCTCTGACCTACTACACAAAGGCACACACGTTAACGAAACGGCACGGGATGGACGCGAGCGAGGGCATTGTGCTCAACAGTCTCGGCCGACTCGCGGCGGTTTCCGGGAATCGTGTCGACGCCGAAAAGTATTTTCAACAGGCGATCGCCGTATCGGAGCGAACACGTAATGCGGCGGGTATCGGTTCGGCCAGCAATAACCTCGGCTGGTTTTACGTGCAAGACAAACGATACGCCGACGCCCACGCGGCTTTCATGCGGTCGTCCGAGATCTTCTCCGATCTAGGTAATCGCACCGCTCAGGCGACGGCTCTCGGAAATCTGATGTTTGTGGAAGGTCTTCAGAATCGTCCCGAAGCGGCCGTCTATTTTGGAAAGCGTGCAGTGAGATTGTTACAGGACGTTCGCCGCGGATTGACCGGAGTTGAAAAGCAATTGCAGCGTAGCTTTCTGATGTCGCGCGAGGAAACCTACCGGACGCTCGCCGACATTCTCATCTCCAAGGATCGGCTGATCGAGGCGCAGGCGATACTCGAGTATCTGAAAGACGAAGAACACGGCGGAGGCAACACCGTACGATCGGGCACGACCGCCGAGGTCGCACCTTACACCGAGGAAGAAGATCTGATCCAGGAAACGGTGGATGAGCTTTCTCATCTAAGAAGCTTGCGGGCGAAGCTTCAGACAGAGCGAACGAGCGCAGGTGCAAGTTTTACCAAACAGACGGAATTAGACAGCGTCGACAAATCGCTCCGGCTCGTCAATGCCGCATTCGTCAGGTCGCTCGAGCGCCTTGCTGCGTCCGAGACAAGCGTTAGTAAACGTGTCGAGAAGATCCTCGAAGAACGCAATCTCCAGGCGGTCTTATCAAAGCTCAAGAAGGACCACGGTACCGAGGCGGTTGCGGTCTACACCGTGATAGGGACCGAAGAAATTCGTGACCCGACCAGCTCGTCGACGCCGAGAACCCGGACAAAATTCGGTTGGACAGTTTTGGTGACGCCGACCGATCGGAAGGCTTATCCGATCGACGTAAAAGGTCTCGAGGAAACTGTACTGAGGTTTCGTCAGGCGCTGACGACCGATATCTACGACCCGGTGCCGGATGCGAAAAAGATCTATGACGCGATATTTCGTCAAGCGTCGACAAAACTGAAAACGACGCTCGAGAAAGATCTCGAAGCGGCGTTGGCCGGAAGTGACAACAAGACCGTAATGTGGTCCTTGGACGGTGTGCTGCGTTACGCTCCGATGGCGGCACTTCACGACGGCGGGAAGTATCTCGTCCAGAAGTATCGAAACGTTGTGTTCACTCCGCAGAGCATCCGACGGCTCGAGTCCGTCGACAATCCGAAGTGGACGGTCCTGGGGATGGGAGTTTCAGAAAAGCGCCCCGGCTTTGACGCTCTGTCGGGTGCCGAAAGCGAGCTGAAGTTTATTGTCAGCCCGCGGATGTTTCCCGGAACCGTTCTGCTGAATGATGAATTCAAGAAAGAAGAGACACTGCGTATCTGGCGGGACAAAAAATATCCGGTGATCCACATTGCGAGTCATTTCAAGTTTCATCCGAAGCCGGATGAATCTTACATCCTTCTCGGCGACGGCGAGCTGAAGATCGGCGACATCAAATTTGATGACAACCTGTTCGACGGTGTCGACCTGCTTGCACTTTCCGCATGCGACACCGCGATGAGCCATAACGGGAGAGAGGCCGAAAGTTTCCCGTATGTTGCGCAGGATCTCGGAGCAAAGACGGTACTCGCAAGCCTCTGGCCTGTGTCGGATGCAGGAACGCCCGAGCTGATGTCCCGCTTCTACAAGCTTCGATCGCTCGACGGCGCAACGACAAAGGGCGAAGCGTTCCATCGGGCACAGCTTTCGCTTTTGATGGGTGAAAAGATTGCAGGCGTGACCACTGAAACCAAACCGGCTTTATCTGACACAACTGGTCAAGGAGAGCGAGCCGAGAAGTTCGCCAGTCGTCCGAAGCTGAATCTTCCACTGTTCGTGAAACGTGATGGTCGGCCATTTTCACATCCGTACTATTGGGCCCCATTTATTTTGATCGGAAATTGGAAATAGAAAATGAGAATTGCTAACAGGGGTAGAAACTGTACGGCCGCGGCGGTAGTACTGGCTGTGTTTTTCTTTTGTCTTCCGGTCGCCGCTCAAACGGATCGAGCTGAGGTGCTTTTTGCTGAAGCCAAGTCACTCGCTGCATCCACCGATACTACCGAGCGAGCGATCGCAAAATTCGAGGAAGCTGCGTCCCTGTTCAAAGCCGCGGGCGACAAGGTAAAGGTGTCTGCGGTCGAGCTGGAACACGGACGGGCGCTACGCACACTCGCCGCACGCGAGTTGGCAGCCAAACGGTATGACGAATCTCGCGGGTACCTCGATCGCGCGCTGACGAAATTCCGTGCGGTGGGAAGCACGTTGGATACGGCATACGTCTACCACGATCTTGGGTATCTTTCCGGTCAGAGAGGGAAGTCCGAAGATTCGATCCCGTTCTATATCCTTGCCCGTGACAACTATCGTGCAGCCGGCGACCGGTCCGGTGAGGCAATCGTTCTTCGCAATATCGGTCTTATCCACTATGGTGCCAACCGCCCCGGCGAGGCATCACGCTTTTTTGACGCGGCGCTGCAGATTCGAATCGCGACGGGTGATCATAAATCCGCCGCCCTGCTTTATGTCGATCTCGGCGATGTAGATCAGTCGATCGGAGACAACGTTAAGGCCCTCGCGTGGTTCACCGAAGCGCTTCAGAACTATCGTCTCGGTGAAGACCGCGACGGAGAAGCGATGTCGCTTGTGAGACTGGGAACGCTTCAGTCGACGCTGTACAAGTTTAGCGATGCGATCGCGAATATCTCGGCCGCATTGAAGATCTTTGAGAGCGCGAAAGACGAGATGGGTCAGGCAGAAACGGCCTCAACGCTCGGTGCCGTTCTCATGTCCGCCGGCAAGAACCGTGATGCTGAATCGCACTTGTTGATGGCTGCAAAAAAGTTCGAAGCGTTGAAACAGCCGGGAAGAGAGGGTTCGGTCCTTATCAACCTCGCGATAAACTATCAGGCCCTCAACCGGCTTGACGAGGCTCGAGCGACAATGCAGCGTTCAGTATCACGCTTTCTCGACGCTAAGTCCGAGCTTGGTGAAGCATATGCGCGTATCACATATGCCGAACTGCTTTCGTATATCAATCTGTTCGACGAAGCTCTGATTCAGATCCGTACGGCGGAAAAATTGTTTCGCGTGCACGATCCGGATAATGTCGACCGGCTCATAGCTCGAGCTCTGGCGACACAGCACCAGGCGCTAAGTAACCACGGTGAGGCGATCCGATACTGGATGCAGGCACTCGACGGTGCGGTACGAAGCAAGAGTGACGCTAGAGTGGCTGGCGTATTGGTGGATCTAGCGAATTCCTATTCCAAGCTGGGACAGAATGAGAAGTCGATCGAATTCACGAGGAAGGCGCTCGAAATTGCAAAGAAGATGGGCAGCCAATATATGGAGAGCGTGGCGCTCAGCAACCTCGGCTATGACCATCTTCTTCTCGAGAAATTCCCGGAAGCGAAAGACTATTTCCAGAAAGCGATCGTGATAATGCGTGCGAACGGCTATGAACGCGAGGAGGGCTACGCGGTGCATAATCTCGGACTGCTTTATTACAAACAGAAGCAGTACCAACAGGCTCTTACAAATTACGACCGCGCCATCATCCTGTATCGACAGACCGGCGATCGTCGCCCCGAGTCGTTCGTCTATGACAGCTATGGCGAGCTTTACCGAGATCTCGGTCAGCACGAGAAAGCGATCGAGAATCTTCAGAAGGCGATCGTACTAGCGCGCGAGATTCGCTATAAAGACGTCGAGGCGCAAGCCCTCGGTAACATGATGACGCTTTGGAGCCGTCGAAAGCAGCCGAGACTCGCGGTGCTGTATGGGAAGCAGGCCGTGAACTTATATCAGTCGATACGTGCCGGAGCCAAGACGCTCGACAAAGCGGCGCAAAAGAGTTTTGTTCAGTCGAACGAAAAGACCTACCGCCAACTCGCAAATGTCTTGATCGAGGAAGGACGCCTCGCGGAAGCACAGCAGGTTCTCGATCTGTTGAAGGCCGAAGAATATTTTGAATTCGTCCGTCGGGATTCGGCCGAGGCCGATGACCATGCAGCGTTGGCGTTGAATGAAACTGAGCGAGCGGCGCTGCAGGAATATTCCCGCGTATCGAGTCAACTAACCTCTATCGGAGCGGCATTTCAAGCGCTTCAGGACAAGCGAATCAAGGCTGGTGGCAAACTTCCGGCAACTGATGAGGCTGAGTACCTAAAACTGAAAACCCAGGTCGAGTCGGCAGGAGAAGGACTAAAAACGTTTTTCGCGAAGCTCGCATCCGAGTTCAGCAAGAAAGTAGAAGACGGTACAGTCGTTACGCCGCAGAGCATCGAGACGTTGAAAGCGGATCTGCGACGCGCCGGGGCGGATGTAGTTCTAGTTTCGACCTATCTCTTGCCGGACCGGTATCGAGCGATAGTCACGACTGGCCGGGCGATGGTGGATCGGAAGGTTGAGTACAGTTCTGTGAAACTTACCGGTGCCGACATCAACAGAAAGATTTTTGAATTTCAACGAGCTCTGCAGAATCCGAGGGCCGATACGAGAAAGCTTGGGAAAGAGCTGTACGACATTTTCGTAAAACCACTCGAAGGCGACTTGAAAGGTGCGGGTGCGAAGACCATCCTCTGGTCGCTCGACGGCTCGCTACGCTACATTCCGATGGCCGCGCTTTCGCCGGACGGAAAAACGTATCTTGCGGAGCAATACCAGAACGTAGTCGTGACGCTCGGCCGGCAGACGAATTTATTCGCGAAACCCGGAACTGATGAATGGCGGGCCATCGGTGCGGGAGTTTCGAAAGAGCATACCGGCTTTAGCGCACTTCCATCCGTTCCGGCCGAGATAGGTTCGATCGTAAAGGATCAGGGCGTGGGTGGCGGTGTCCTCGACGGAACGAGATTGCTGGATGAGCAGTTCAATCTCGAATCGCTCCGCAACACCGTCCCCCAACAAACAGAAGACGGTAAGCCGTTCAACGTCCTCCATCTCGCAACACATTTCAGCTTGGGAGCAAACGATCAGGACTCTGCTCTCCTTCTGGGAGACGGCACACGTCTTTCGTTGTTTGCGATCGGCAAGGACGAAGCTCTCGACTTCAAAGACGTCGAGCTGCTGACATTATCGGCCTGCCAGACCGGCGTATCGACTGGCGATGCTAATGGCAGAGAAGTAGAAAGTTTGGGAATGCTTGCTCAGAAGAAAGGAGCGAAAGCGGTGCTCGCGACGCTGTGGAAAGTGGCCGACGAAAGCACATCGCTTTTCATGTCCGAGTTTTACCGGATCAAGAAAGACAGTCCGACAATGAACAAGTCCGAAGCTATCCGCCTAGCGCAAAAAGCGATGATCGACGGCCGGATCAAAGCCAGCGGAACCTCTAACACATGCCGCGCCGAAACCTTCGCATCAGGTGCCAAGAAAGACGATTTCAAGTGCGACCCCAACGCCCCATTCTCACACCCATACTTCTGGTCGCCATTCGTGTTGATAGGGAATTGGAGATGATCGATTCTCCCGGGCGCTTTCGACGTGACGGCACCGCTGCGTACCTTGCAGTGTCGATCGAGAATTCTCCGTGTTCTTCTTCCGTGTAATCCGTGTATTCCGTGGTCGCGCCTTAGCTTTTACCACGGAATACACGGATTACACGGAATAACAGGAAGAAGAAACTTGTCGAACCGAAACCTTTCCAGGGATCACGACACTTCAACTGGAGCGTTTGAATCGGAAGTTGGTTCACGAAGGATATGATCTGCCTCGTAAGAATATTATTAGTGATTTTCGTAGTCGGTGTAGGTTCCGTGTCTCCGCAGGCACGGCCGGCCGCCCGGATGCACGACGAATTCCGTACCGCAGGTAGCAACTGCGAAGAGGGTTTCGCGAGGCTCGACAGTTTCTTCGCCGAGCTCGCCAACAATCCGGTAGATGACGGACAAATTGTTATCTACGGCGACGCCCTCGATAAAAAAGCTGCGCCGCGTCGAGAGAAGCAGTTGTTAAATCATTTCACGTTTCGAAAGTTTGATCGGAGCCGCGTGAAGGTCGTTCGCGGTGCGACGCGATCGCAGGGCACGACGCAGTTCTGGCTGGTTCCTCCCGGTGCCGACCCACCCGAGGTCCCCGTCGACTCTGGCCCAACAGCAACCGGCAAACAGCAAGGCGATTCTGAGCCGTACTTATACGCCACCGACTCGGTCGACGGTGTCCCGGGATGCTTCGGGAATCTTTACGATCTCGAGGAATATGCGAGCGTCCTAAAGCAAGACCGGAGTAACACCGGACGAATCGTCATCAATCAGTCGTCGCGTGCGAAATACAATCGAGCGGTAAGAGAAATTATCGCCGAGCTGGCGAAACTCGGAATTGCGCGAAAGAGGATCACAACGGTTTATAGGTATGTCCGTCCGCATCAAATGCTTGAGGTCACGGAAATTTGGATAGTTCCCCAGCGGCAGGCGCATTGAATAGAAATGTACAGAGGCTGACAGCCAGGCCGAGTATCATAGCCGATATGCGCATCCTCAAAGTTCCTCGCAACGCCGTCACTAACGCTAAGCCGATTCGCAAGCGTTTCGTAATTCACGAACATCACGCGACGCGTTTGCATTTCGATCTGCGGCTCGAGATAGCGGGGACTGGTAAGTCGTGGGCGGTGCCGAAGGGGCCGTCGATGGATCCGGATGACAAGCGTCTCGCCGTGGCTGTTCCCGATCACAGCCTTAATTATTTCAAATACGAAGGCACGCTCGCCGAGGGTACGTATGGCGCGGGCGAGGTTCGGATCTGGGACAGCGGGAAGTATGAGACGCTTGTCGATCCGCAGTTGCAGTACGACGAGGGCCGGATCGAATTCAGCTTTCTCGGTAAAAAAGTGCGGGGGGAATTCATTCTTATTCGAATGAGCGGTCCAAAGAGTGCGGGCGGCAAGAACTGGTTATTGATCAAGCGGGATGATCAATTTGCCGATATAGACTGGCGTCTGAAGACGATCCTCCCGGTCAAAACCCGCTGAATCGGCGACCTGTGATAGACTCAGTGCATGGCTACTGGTCCGATATCAATTTCCCGCCGTCACGTTCTTGGAGATTACTACAGCAGATGCGACGCGATCGTCAGCGTCCCGGTGTATCTAGACAGCTCGAAAGGCGAGATGCTTGGCTACTGTGATCAGGGACTGGGGCACTACGCCGACGCGTTTTCGTTCCACCTTCCGGATGACGTCTGCAAAAAGCTTTCGGCTGGACATTTCACTTACGCATTCGAATTCGATTATGCGGAACGAAAGGCGACCCCCGGCCGTTTCCGACGCGTCAAGCTAAGCTCGATATCGCTCGTCCCGCGCAAGGCCTATGAAAAGCCTTTGCCGCGTCGTGGTGCTCACGCCGAAGGCAAGGTCGCAAAGGGCGAAACGCCTGTCGATGCCGCTGTACTCGCGACAGAAGAGTCCGGCTTAAAAGTATAATCAAACACGAATTTCTTATTCGTGTGTTTCGTGGTTTCGATTTAGGAAAAGAAAACCACTAAACACACGAAACTCACGAAAAAGAACACGAACAAGAAAGGCGTCGAATCCAGACGTAATGCCGAAGGGTTATTTTTGACCGTTCGGCATTTTCAATTGAAAGCCTTTCCGGCGGATCGATCTTACACACGAAGTATCTAGCCCCCGAGTTGTACCCTTCTCGATAAATTCAGTCGTCAATCGTGAGATGCAGTCTATTCCTTCGAGCCCTCCGAAGCCGTGACCGCCGCTCGGGACGACGATGTGCAGACTGTTCGGCATATTTTTGCTAAGAGCCTCTCCATAGAGCGGCGGGGTTACAGGATCCCATTGCCCGGTAACTATCAGTGACGGCACTTGCGATCGGATCGGAGTCGAATAATCCTTTGGAATTGAACCTCGCGGCCATAGAGCGCAAGCTTCGCGCTGCTGACGAAGCCGGTAGTCTCCGAGGAAAGTATTCACTCCGTTGCGCTCGCCTTCACCCGGCTTGATCCACGGCAGGTCCTCGGCACACGTCACGGAAAGGTACATCCCATTCGCCCCGCTAGAGACGATCCGCTGGCGATAAAATATCGCGGCCTCGGCAAGTGGCGTGAAGTTTCCCTGAGCCGCGAGATGTATGACCAAGGGAAGTCTTGAAGCGGAACCTGATTGATAGAGCATGTAGCGCAACGCTTCAGCGGCAAGATCGCGGGAAAGTCTCACCCTCACCTTATCTTTTTTCGGATCCATCTTCACAGCGACCTCTACCGGCCCCTTCATCAACGTGGCCAACACCGCCTTCACTTCCGCCTTCAGATCGAGGAATGCCGAGCGGCAATCTTTGTCCGCGGCACATTCTTCGATGACGCCTTTCAGTGCCTGCTCGTTATCCCGTGGGAAGTCGCGCGGCATGAATTGGCCCGGTAGCGAGATGCCATGGAGAAAAGCTGCGCGTACATTCTTGCCGTGACGGCGTATGTATTCCTGACTGGCACGAGTGCCGTACGAAGATCCGGCCAGGTTGATCTGCCGATAGCCAAGAGCGGCGCGGACGTCGTCGAGGTCATCAGCGGCGATAGATGTTACGTACAGGCGAAGGTCCGCCTTCGATTCCAATTCCGTGCGACATCTGCGGACGTCATCGAGCGGGTTCCAGGATCCGAGATAACTCTGCAGATCTTTTGGATCGAAGAACGTGCAATTGAGTGGATTCGATCCGCCCGTCCCTCGCTGATCGACAAAGACAAGATCACGATGCTCGCGTACCTTCGCAAGATCCTCCGCAACATACGGTGCGTCCTCGGTCGAAGATGATCCCGGTCCGCCCGGGATATAGAAAACAGGATCTGCAGCCTTGTTCGGACCGGTCGCCGGAAAAACGACTATCTTCAAGCTGATCTTACGACCGCTCTTCGCGGCCCGATTTTCGAAAACCTCATGGCTTCCGCATAGTACCTTTACCGTCTTGCCCTCATCCGCACCGGGAACTTCGCAATCCTCCAGCTTTATAGAAGCCGGTTTTTCAGTCACGTGGTTCGACGATAATTCGCTCTGGCCCGAGACCGTCAGGGCGAAGGTGGAAGCAAGCAACATGAATATGAATCGGTGTGGTTTCATAAAAATTCTCGCATCGCGGCGCATGATCATCAGCGCGGAAGTAAGCGGTCAAGTGTGGCTAGCAGCTGTTCGCCACGGAGCGCGTCCTGTTCAAGGACCAGCACTTTGCCATTAGGATCGAGAAGAATCGTCGACGGATACTCCTGGATTCGATATGTTGCTTCGACCAGCTGGCGAATGCTGTCGTTGCGAGCCTGCGTCCAGGTAATCCCGTTCTTTTTTAAATAGGGTTTCACGATCTCGATGTCTTCGTCGGTGTCGAGAGCCAGGATGTCGAATCCCCGAGATCGAAACCGTTTGTACGCCTCCAAATGGAACGGCGTTTCGCGAGTGCAGTCAACGCACCAGACGCCCCAGAAATCGACAAGTAGATACTTTCCTCTAAATTCATTCAAGCTCCGCTTCTTGCCCTCGAAATCCACAAATGCAAAATCCGGCATCACCTGCCCGACCGCAATTTCGTGTCGCAAATATTCTTCTCGCAAACGCGTACGGACGACGATCTCGTTCTTGGCCAGATCGAGCTTCTCGGTCGATACGTATAGATCGCCCAGCCGGAAAACGATCTCGTTCTTGGCGGCGTAGGATGTTTCCGGGGAGAACTGTTCGTTGCGAATTACACCGTCGCCGTCCACGTCGATGCCGAACAGGCCTTCGGTCGTGCTGATCGAGGGAACCTGTGGATCGAAAGGATACTGGACGCGTACCTTTTTGCCCCTAATGTCTACCGTGCCGTAGGCGAGAGCCCAAACGGTCTGCAGCACGAGGCGATCGGTCGCTGCCAGGTTCGGGTGTTTGAGGCCCCGCTTGTAACGAACGAAGACCGGGAAATCCTTAAACAGAGGGTTCGTGATCGGATGACGCAGCAGCAGGTCAAGATCACCCTTTGCAGTATCTGGCACCGTGAAAGCAAAACGCTCCGCTGCGTCGATGACCCCGTTTGAGTTGATATCGAAACAAAGGAACGGTGCCGCCATAACCGGTTCGACGAGGTATGCGGTAAACTTGCCGGCCACGGTGCGTTGGTCGACCAGCTCACCGCTTGTCACCATCGCACTCTTTTCGACAGGCGGCGCGAACTTAGGTCGAACGGGATCAACGACCTTTGCAAAGACACGCTGATAGACGTGAACGAAATCAGGAGCAAGCTCTGTGTCGAACTTTCCAACGAACCGACCGCTCTCCTGTCCCGAGACCTGGGAGACGATCAAAAGTAGAGCAGGTAGTAATGTGACGAATCGAATATGTCTGCTGTGCAAGAGAATTCCCCGAATAAGTTACCGCAGTCTACGATCCTCCGCTTTTCATTTCCGCGAGAGCCTTCTTAAACTTTTCGCTCTCCCGAAATTTAGCGAACGAGCTGTCGGTCTCAGGGTTAGGGAAGCGTTCTCCCGCGATCATGTTTGCCTTGTGCTTGAAAGCGAGGCGAAGCCACTTGATGGCATTGTCCTCGTCGCCGAGCTCGCCATGGCCGCACGCCATGTTGTAGTAAAAAAGCGGGTATGTCGGCTCGACCGAGATGCCGTAGTCGAAAACGCCGAACGAGGATTTGATGTCGCCGGTCATCCCGTAAGCCATGCCGAGATTATCGACCAGCACTATCCAGAATTTTCGCTCGAGCGTTCGTTCCTTTTTTTCAAGATCAAGCGCCTTTTGGTACGGCCCGATCGACTTCTTGTACTCGCGGTTCATGTACAACTGACTGCCTTCGATCAGATAGTCCAGTGAGGTTTGTTGGGCGGCGACCGGCAGTGCGAAGATAACCGGAAGTAAGGCTAGGAGAATCAGCTTCTTCATAATATGTTTTATCGCTGGGGATCGGACGGCTCATTTATAGCATCGAAGATCATTGTCCGCAAAGTAAATTTATCTACTATGTTAAGAACTACTGTCCCTGCCCTTCTGATCTTCTTCTCCGCCGTTTTCGTGGCCGCACAAACCGCTGGTGACCCCGAGCTTAAGAAGCTGAACAACGAACTCGCCCAGTAC
>JANPJL010000033.1:0-5670 GCA_031425495.1 Acidobacteriota bacterium | reverse complement strand
GCCGCGGATTTTCGCGGATGACGCGGATCAGAGAAACCGGTTCTGATCAGCGTTATCCGCGAAAATCCGCGGCTAGAATTCTTCACCCCTGCTTCCTTCCCGCCATATCCAAACCGACGGCCGCGACCAATATCGAGCCCTTGATAATGTCCTGCATAAAATCACGCACGTTGAGCAGCGACATACCATTATCCAGACTCGCCATGATCAGCGCGCCGAGACATGCGCCGAAGATCGTGCCGCGTCCTCCCATCAGCGATGCACCGCCGATCACGCAGGCAGCGATAGCATCGAGTTCTTTCAGAACGCCGGCGTCGGGTGCGGCGCTTCCAACACGAGCGGTGAAGATAAGCGACGCGACTCCGGTCAACGCGCCAAGGAGGGCGTAAACTTTCAGAATATTTCGCCGGTTGCTAATGCCCGACAATCGAGCGGCGTCCGCATTGCCTCCGATCGCGTAGAGGTACCTGCCGAACGTAGTGGAGTTCGTCAGGAAAGCACCGACTAGCGCGACACCTACCAGGATCAGAACGGGAACGGGAACTCCCTGGTAAGAATTCATCACCCATATGAAAGCAGCTATTGCCCCAACCGGTACGATGATCGAGAGCGCTTCTTTCAAATAATTCGGCTCGCCCAGCCCGTATTCCTTCACGGCGTTTGCACGCCGGTAGGCCATGAAGATGACAAACGCAACCGCGACTGCGGCGAGCACCCATCCGATATTCGGAGCGATATTTCCTTGTCCGATCGCCTTGAAACTGTCCTGGGATATCGGGATCGTGTTTCCACCCAAGAGCCACTTAACGGCGCCCCGCCATGCAAGCAGCCCGCCGAGCGTAACGATGAACGCCGGAATGTTTAGGTACGCAGTCAGAGCGCCGTGAAATATACCCACGAGTACACCGACCAGGATCGCGAACGCGATCGACAAAGGAATACCGTATCCAAGAGTCGATAGACTGAATGCCGCGACCGCTCCGGCAAAGCCAAGGACCGACCCGACCGACAGATCGATATTTCCCGACACGATCACCATCAACATGCCGACCGCAAGGATGCCCGTCACGGACATTTGAGTCATCAGGTTGGACAGATTACGCGGTGTGAGAAAGATGTAATTTGTCGCCCAGTGAAAATAGACCCAGATCAGCCCGAGGACGGCGATCATGATGTAGGCCCGCAGCGACGATCCTGTAACGTTGATCTTTTTTTCTTCGCTCATCTGGGTAAAAAGTTAAAAACTAAAAACTAAAAACTAAAAACTAAAAGCTAAACCCCGAAACCCGAAACCCGAAACCCGAAACCCGAAACTCAATCAAGTTCCCGTCGCCGCCGCCATCACGCTTTCGGGCGTGGCTTCAGCACGGGTAAATTCACCCGAAACCTTTCCTTCGCGAAGCACGATGACGCGGTCCGACAATCCTAAGACTTCCGGCAGCTCGGATGAAACAAGTACTATCGCAAGCCCCGCCTTCGCGAGCTTATTGATCTCGGCATAGATCTCCTGTTTCGCACCGACATCGATGCCGCGTGTTGGTTCGTCCAGAAAAAGTATCTTCGGGTTCGTAAGTAGCCATTTGCCGAGGACCACCTTTTGCTGATTACCGCCTGACAAAGTGCCTGCGATCGTAAGCGGCGAGTTCGCTTTGATCCGCAGCGATCGCATCGGCCCATTCGCCGCCACCATCTCGCGCGAACGGTGAGTCAGAAAAGCGCCCGAGATCGTCGTCAAACCTGCGAGCGTCATGTTGTCGATGATCGTCTGCTCGAGTATCAAGCCGTAACGCTTCCGGTCCTCGGTCACGAAACCGATACCGTACTCGATCGCGTCAGACGGCTCCGCAACTCGCACCGACCTGCCTTCGACTGAGATCTCGCGCGAATATTCATGCGGCCACGCAGCGAAGATCGCCATCAACATCTCCGTTCGGCCGGATCCCATCAGGCCCGCGATCCCGAGCACCTCACCCTTCCGGACCGCGAACGAAACGTTGTCGACAAGCTTTCTCCGGCCCGCGTCGCCCGAGTGTACGCTCAAGCCATTTACCGTCAGAGCAACGTCGCCGAATTCGTGATCGGGTTTTGGAAAAATGTCGTTCACCTCACGACCTACCATCGACGAGATGACCTTGTCTTTGGTCAGCTCGCTGGCTGCGTTGGTTCCAACCGTTTTGCCATCGCGGAGCACCGTAATGCGGTCAGCCATCGCAAAGACCTCATCGAGCTTGTGCGAGATATAGATGATCCCGACCCCGCGGTCCGTAAGCTTGCGCAGGATCTCAAAAAGCGTCTCGACCTCGGATTCGGTAAGAGCTGCGGTCGGTTCGTCCAGCACCAGGATCCGCGCATTCTGCGAGAGTGCCTTGGCGATCTCGACGAGCTGTTGCCGTCCGATACCGAGACTCCCGACCTGGACGCGCGGGTCGATCGGGAGGTTAAGATCGCTTAGCAGTTTCGTCGCGCGATGATAAAGCTCGGACCAATCGATGATCCCGAAACGCGCGGGCTCGCGTCCGAGAAAAATATTTTCGCCGACGGTCAGTTCTTTTACGAGCGACAGCTCCTGAAACACTATGGAGATACCGGCTCGTTCAGTTTCTCGAACGCCGGAAAAAGCGCGCGGCTCCCCATCAACGAGGATGTCTCCGGAAAACTCACCGTGCGGATAAACACCCGACAGCACTTTCATCAACGTCGATTTTCCAGCACCGTTCTCACCGACGAGCGCATGGAACTCGCCTTCCTCGAGCGTAAGGCTGACACCGTCAAGCGCCTTTACGCCGGGAAACTCTTTGACGATGTTCCACATTTCGAGCAATGCCATAGATTCTAACTCGCCCGCCTTCCGTGTCTCACGGGTTTCATCCCGTTCCGTGTGTTCCATACATTCTTTGCCCAAGCGATCCAACCACGGAATACACGGAATACACGGAATGAAGAACACGGAAGGAAAAGAAATGAAAACAAGTAACAAGAAACTAGAAACAAGGAACCAGAAACAAGGAACCAGAAACAAGGAAGCAGAAACAAGGAACCAGAAACAAGGAACCAGTACGTCGGTTAGTATAGCGAAACTCTACGGAGTGCACGACGTATCTCGTCGTTCTGCATGAACCAGTACCAGACTTTTCCGCTTCGAAGATTCTCGGCGCTGAGCAGCGTGATCCCGAGGTCGATCCCGATGACATCGGGGTTGGTCCAGCCGGTTTGAGGATTAAATGCGTCCGCGAATCCGTAGCGGCCGTAGATCTTGTCTCCGTAGAGACGCTTCATTTCTTTCAACGCGGGAAGCGATATATCCGGTGTGAACATCAGCGAACCCGCTGCCGCGTACGGCACAACCGAACCGTCGGTCTGCGGATGTCGCGGCGGAGCTCCCCACGCGACATATCCCTTCGCGCTGTCTGATGCAGTTAATCCCCAGATGTTCGCCGAGTACTTTGGAAAATCCTTGCTTAGGACGTCGACGAAAAACTGCCTGTGGGCCATCGTCGCTTTCACCGAATTTTCGAAGTAATCGACATTCGGCGGGAGGCGTTCACGACGGTTTCGGAAATCAACCCATGCGTGCGAAAACTGGTGAATGAAAAGCGGCGATACGGCCGCGAGATATCTGTACTGGCCGTACTCTTTCCATGTTCGCTCCCAGGCATACCAAGAGCGAGCGGGGATCGGCGACTTCGGTGATCCGATCGCCATCAGATAGAGCATCATCTGCTCACTGTAGTCATTCCACCGGTTCGGGATCCACCCGGTCCCGGGTCTCCAGCCGTGCGCGAGCAGATGCTGGTCACCGTTCAGCATCCACTGAAAATCGATTCGCGAGTAGATCTTGTCCGCGAGCGCCCCTATCTCCCCATCGTCCTTAAAACAGTTCTTCACGGTGATAACACCGCCGAGCAGGAGCGCCGTATCGATCGATGAGACCTCGCTCTTCCATTTTCGCTCGCCCGTTTCCTGATCGACGAAATGATAGAACCAACCATTCTTGTGCTCGTGCCGGTTCGCCAAAAAATCGAGAGTGTTGCGTGTACGTTCCTTTGCCTGAGCCGCGGTAACCCAGCCGCGGTCGGCGGCGATGCAATAGCCGCTCAACGCAAAACCCGTCGCCGCTATGCTAGCGACATTGTGATGGTTTTCGCCCGGCGACGGCGGCGATCCACCGGTCCGCGCCCGGTCGAGCGTTAGACCGGTTTTCGGATGTGAATGGTCCCAGAAGAATTGAAAAGTTTTCTTTTGAAGATCCTCGAGAAAAGCATCGTCCCCGGGATTGACCGCCGCAGTCGGGACCGGAGCCGCCGGTGCCGGATCCACCGGCTCGTTCTCTATCGGCGGGCGAACGGATTGGACCGCGCCGATCGATGTGACCACGTCGAATATCGATTGCAGACCGCCGTCGCTGCTTGTCCCAACGTAGACGACAAATCTCCCGGGCTCGACGACCGGTTTCAGATCCCGCCCGAGAAATGTCAGCTCTTTTTGCGTGAGCGTGAAATCAACTTTCTGTTTTTGGCCCGGGGTAAGAGTTACGCGTTTGAATCCCTTCAGTTCCTTGACTGGCCGGGTGACCGTCGCGGCAACGTCGCTGATGTAGAGCTGGACGACCTCGTCGCCCGTTCGCTTTCCAACATTTTCGATCTCGACTGAAGCTCGCACGGTGCCATTTACCAGGATGCGATCCTTGTCGAGTCGAAGATTCGAAAGCCGAAACTTTGTATAGCTCAGTCCGTGGCCAAACGGGTAGAGCGGTGTGTTCGGAATGTCGAGATACTTGGATGTGTATTTCTCGCTCGACTTGAATGGGCGGCCGGTATTTTTCTGATTGTAATAAAGCGGTATCTGACCGACGGAGCGGGGAAACGTGATCGGAAGTTTTCCACCCGGATTCGCGTCGCCGAAAAGAGTGTCGACGATCGCCGGCCCGGCCATCGTTCCCGGGAACCAAGCGAGCAGGATCGACGGAGAATTCTCGTTGAGCCAACTTATTGTCAACGGCCGTCCGGTAATGAGCACGACGGCGTAAGGTTTTCCGGTAGCGTGGATCGCTTTTACGAGATCAAGCTGTCGGCCGGGAAGATCGATATTGCTTCGTGACGCTGCCTCACCGCTCATATCTTGCGATTCGCCAAGGACGAGTATCGCGAAATCGGAATCCTTGACCGCATCGACAGCGGCCGCGAATCCGGCGTCGGTCTCGCACTTTGCTTCGCAGCCGGTTTCGAAACGAATTTTCTTTTTCGGGAATTTTTGCTTTAGAGCCTCGACTACCGTGATCGGGTCTTCGGGCTTCCCGTCGCCGGCCCAGTTGCTGTTCATCTCGGCTTTTGCGTTTGCAAGCCCGCCGACGATCGCGATCTCATCGAATGCTGTCTTTATCGGAAGCGTCTCGTTATCGTTTTTCAACAGCACGAAAGACTTTTCCGCGGCGAGCTTGGCGGCATCACGATTCGCCTGTTTGAAAACCTCGCGCTTCTCCAGGGCCTCGTCGGCGTATGGTCGATCAAAAAGCCCGAGGCGAAACTTTATGCGTAGTATCCGACGGACCGCTTCGTCGATAGTTGCCATCGAGATCTTCCGGTCGCGAAGCAATTGCGCCCCATGCTGGTTGTAATACCGGCTGACCATCTCCATATCGGTGCCGGCATTAAGGGCATACATCGCCGCGTC
>JANPJL010000032.1:0-2065 GCA_031425495.1 Acidobacteriota bacterium | reverse complement strand
GCCTCGATGGAGGCGGAGCCTCCCGACTATTTCGTGGCCTTACGCCGAATATCTTTTGCACGGTGGGAATGGAGACGTAGTGCTCTGCGAGCGTGGGATCAAGACCTTTGATAATAGCTTGCGCAATACGCTCGATCTGGCCGCCGTGGCACTCGTCAAGGAAATGACGCACCTGCCGGTTATCGTCGATCCATCGCACGCGACCGGAAAGCGAAGTCTTATCGCCAAATGCGCGAAAGCGGCGATCGCCATCGGTGCTGACGGCGTCGTCGTCGAGGTTCATCCCGCGCCCGATAAAGCGCTATCCGACGGAGCACGGTCGCTGACTTTCGAATTGTTTGGGGAAATGATGGAAGAATTGCGGACGCCGATCCGACGATTACGGGCGGCGATGAGTATGGCGATCTAGTTATTCGATCGTTGCCAGAATATCGCCGGCTGCCACGGTAGCGCCTTCCTGTACGCGGATTTCCTTTACGGTTCCCGCTTTGGGTGCTTTCAGTTCGTTCTGCATCTTCATTGCCTCGACGATCAGGACTCCATCGCCTTTTTCCAGCACGGCACCGGGCGCCACGAGTATTCGCACGACCTTCCCGGGCATTGCGGTCTTTATCTGGGCAGGGCCGTCCGCACTATCGGTATCGCCCCCGGTGCTCCGAAGGCGTTTTGGATCGGTGAGCCGGATCTCGTATTCTCTCTCGCCGATGCGGACATTCAACGGGTCGCCGGACACGACCGGGTCAGTGACCACCGCCTCGTAAACACGATTGTCATGCTTGAACAGAAACACGCCGGGCTCCGGTTCTGAAGCATCAAGCTCATACGTCCGACCGTCGACATCCGCGAAGATCTTCCCCTCGCCGTGTTTTATTTCGACCTCGTGCTTGTCCTCACCGATCTCGGCGTGAAATTTCATAGGGTAAGTTGATCGTTGATCGTTGTCGTTGCTTCACGGGCGAGCCTCAGCCTTGGAATCAACCCTAAATATCCTTCTTAGGAAAAGCACCGACCATCTGGATGAGCAACCCGACGATGCCCGAAACAAAAAGTACGAAGCCCAGCAAAGAGAGCCAACCATAAATGTTCTCGTTGTACACGACTGGATCGGAATAGCCGGAAAAGACGAGCCATGCACCGAGTCCCATGATCAAAAAAAAGAATAGTGAACGAATCAAAGCTAGATTGTTCATAGATCTGTTTCCGCCATCTGGTCACTACCAAAACTCATTATATTGCTGTCTAGATATTGATCGATTGCCAAGCAAATTTATACTGCGGAAGACCACGAATGATGCTTTGCGTCAGGGTACTGTTTATTGCAGAGCGCAATTCGTTCTTACGTCTCTTATCTTCATTGCGTGCAAACACACTTCCAAGCATTGCGGCGCCTGCGCCAACCGTCCCCAGATTTACAGTATTACCATCCTTCGTAGCCCCAAGAGCCCACGAACAACAATCAACGATCAACGAACCACGATCCCTCTACGCAGACTGTGGCCCATCCTTGACCTTGTTCGGCTGCGGGGTGACGCGAAGATATGGTTTTATCGTTTGCCAGCCGGCCGGGAATTTTTCTTTCGCCTGCTCATCCGTTACTGCCGGTACAATGATGCAGTCATCGCCATCTTTCCAATTGACCGGCGTCGCGACACTGTATTGTGCCGTTAGCTGTAGAGAGTCGATCACGCGCAGGATCTCGTCGAAATTGCGACCGGTGCTCGCCGGATAGGTGAGCATCAGTTTTACTTTTTTGTCGGGCCCGATGACGTAGACCGATCGAACAGTAAACGTGTCGCTTGCGTTCGGATGGATCATTCCGTAGAGATCGGAAACCGTGCGGTCGGCATCCGCGATAATTGGAAAGTTCAGAGCGGTGCCCTGCGTCTCCTCGATATCTTTTGCCCAACCTGCGTGCGAATCGACGGCGTCAACACTGAGACCGATCATCTTCACACCGCGTTGATCAAAGTCGGGTTTCATCCGCGCAGCCATCCCGAGCTCGGTCGTGCAAACTGGGGTGTAGTCCTTCGGGTGCGAAAACAAAACGCCCCAACTGTCTCCGAGC
>JANPJL010000031.1:0-11587 GCA_031425495.1 Acidobacteriota bacterium | reverse complement strand
GAAAGCAGAACGATCACGATCAGGATGTACGGGATCGCGTAGATAATATCGACGATCCGCATCATCACGTTGTCGATCTTACCGCCGAGGTATCCGGCGATCGCACCGTATGAGACACCGACGGCCAGCGACACGATGGTCGAGATCACACCAACAGCCAGTGAGATGCGTCCCCCTTGAAGCACACGTGCGAGAATGTCGCGACCCTGCTCATCGGTTCCCATCGGATGTGCGAGCGAAGGCGGAAACGACTTGATCAGGGTACGGTCCCCGGGGATGTAGTCGGGTGTGATACCCGTCAACCATCGGAGAATATACGGCCCGACCGACACCAGAACAACCATTATGGCGAGAACGATCATCCCGAACACGGCGAGTTTATTCTTGAGAAGGCGCCGCCATGCGTCCTGCCACAGCGAGGCTCCTTTAATGACTTCTACTTCTCCAGCCATACTATTCGTACCGGATCCTCGGATCCAAAAAGCCGTATGAGATATCGACGATCAGGTTAAATACCATGATCAATATAGACAGAAACGCGACGATGCCGAGCACAAGCGGTTCATCGCGATTCAAGACAGCTTCGATAAAAATTTTGCCGAGACCGGGAATGGAAAATATCCTCTCGACGACAACGGTTCCGGCAAGCAAGCCGGCCAATGCCGGGCCTGTAAACGAAACCACCGGAATGATCCCGCCACGAAGCCCGTGCTTGAGCAGTACCGTTTTTTCATTCAATCCTTTCGCTCGTGCGGTGCGAATGTAATCGGACCGCATAACCTCGAGCATCCCGGCTCGGGTCAGTCGCGCAATGTATGCGGAATAGATCGCGGAAAGTGTAACGACCGGAAGGATGATGCTCGACACTCCACCCCACCTTGCCGGCGGCAGCAGATAAAATCCGAGCGCGAAGATAAGGACGAGGATCGGGCCGAGGACAAAGTTCGGCACCGAGAGTCCGAGCATCGCGACGGCCATCGCACCGTAATCGAAGCGCGAGTTTTGTTTTAGCGCAGCGATGATCCCGGCGGTTAGCCCGATGATCAAAGCGAGCAGATACGCAAGGGCGCCGATCGTCGCCGAATAAGGCAGGTGCTGTCGGATGATCTGATTTACGGACTGGCCGACGTACCGGAGTGAGTCACCAAAGTCTCCGGTCGCAACGTTCGATATCATCAACCAGTACTGCGTGTACCAAGGCTTGTCGAGCCCGTACTTTGCGCGAATGTTCGCCTCGATCGCGGGCGGCAATTTCTTTTCACTGTCGTAGAAAGTTCCCGGCGCGACGCGGATCAGCCCCCACGTGAGCGTTACGACCACCAACGCCATCGGGATGATGAGGAGAAGTCTGCGGAGAATGAAGATCAGCATATTCTCAGTCGTGCTTACGTTGCCACGGTCGGCCGGCCCCTTTGAATTGCCTCCCGCTTCGGAGTCGTGTCAAAACTCGAATGCTTGGCGGCGAAGCTGCCCAAAAATCACAGCCAGACGTGAAACGTCTGGCAAACTCGAATGTCATTTCCGCACCGAAGGTGCGGCAGATATGGTCTCTCGCCCCTTCAGGGCGCAGTAGTTATATTGCACCGTTCCAGAAGCTTCGCATCCGGCTATGTTCTTTAGCAGCTTCGCCGCCGAAATTGCTAGGTTTGCCCGCCTCTTCAGAGGGAGCTCGATGCACAAGTTCCGCATAAAATCCTTACCTATTCAACCGAATTCACCTTCATACCGCCTTTCTCACTCGCCTTCGACTTCAGAAACTCTTCCTGCGGAGCCATGATGACCTTTAGCTGCTCCTCTACGATGGCGTCCTTCTCGCTCATCATGTTATCGACTTGCCGATCCCACTTCGCCGGATCACGTTCGATATAGACAAACTTCCAGGCGTGAAGCGTTCCAGGATTCGGATACATCCCTTTTACGTACGGCTTTTTGAGCCAGCTCGTGCCCGGTACACCGAGCGGGATGACGATCTGCTTTTGCATCATGTAGAACTCGGCCTCGGCCATCTTCTCGTACCGGGCCTGTTCGTCGATCGTATTGTTGGCCTCGTCAAGCATACGGTCGAATTTTGCGTCCCACCACCCGGTCGCTCCCGTGTTCTGCGGTGAATAGAACAAATATAAAAATGTGTAGGGGTCCATGTAATCGCCGACCCAGCCGCGACGACCAAAGCCTTGATAATCGACCTTGTTCAAGAGGGGAAGGTAGGTCTTGAATTCCATGTTCTTAAGCTGAACCGTTATCCCCAGATTCTGCTTCCATTGTGCTTGAACAAACTCGGCGGTCGACTTGTTGCTCTCCGACGTGTTGTAGGTAATCGACACGGCCTCAACCGGAAACGTCGGACATTTCCATCCACTGCCGGACTGTTCCACGGGAAATCCCGCTTCTGTCATCAGCTTTCGCGCTTTCTCCGCATTGAACTTTCTCGCCTTCCATTCGTCGAGCGAGCTTCCCAATTTTTCTAATTCCCTGGAGTAAATTTTCTCGCGGGCTTCTTCATATTTCGGGAAGATGCCGAACGGAACAAAATCGACAAGCGGTTTGTATGTCCGTCTCAACGCCGAGTACGCGTCGCGGTCGATAGCAAGCGCAAAAGCCTCTCGCACCTTCTGGTTGTCCATCGGCGGCTTCTTGACGTTAATAACATAAAATTCGCTGGCGACCTCAGGGTGAAGAAGATACTCGTCCTTGTACTGGCTGACCTGATCAAACCACGGAGCGGGAATCGTGTGATTGTATGTGGCATCCACACGACCCGACTTGTAGAGATTCATCATCGTGGTCTGTTCGTCGAGCGGGTAGAACTCGATCCGATCAAGTTTTACATTCGCGGCGTCCCAGTTTTGCGGATCCTTGACCACGATCAACTCGTCGTACGGCCGGTGGGCGAGCACCTTGAACGATCCGCTCGTGACGATGTTTTCGGGACGCGACCACCTGTCCCCAAACTTCTCAACGATTTTTTGCGGAATGACGCGGAAAAATTGATGGCCGAGCAGCCCGAGAAAATAAGGGGCCGGCTGATAGAGCTTGATGCGGAGCGTGTAATCGTCGATCGCTTCCACACCGATGTCTTCCGCCTTTACAGCAACGAGCTCTTTGCCTTCGACGGCTGCTTTAAGCTTTGGGTCGCCGTCGAGGAGCTTGGTCCTATCTTTTTCTGCGGATGGAATGGTTAGGCGCTCGGGACCATCGAGGAATTTGTGAGCCTCAGTTTCGCCGCTCGCAAGCGGTTCGGCAGTTGTCTCCGGACCGGACACCGCTTCAACAAAATCTTTCTTAAGCAGGAACTGACCGTCGCCTCCGCGCACGAACGAGAATCCTGCGTTGTAGGCTTCGGAGTATTTTATGTAGTAGCCAAGACTCGCGTTTCGCGATGCAAGCTCCGGTTGGAAGCCGCGGCGGATCGTGTAAACGAAGTCATGAGCCGTTATCGGATCGCCGTTCGAGAACTTCGCGTTTCGTCGAAGATTGAAGATGTATTCGGTGCCGCCTTCTTTGAGCTCCCAGCTCTGGGCGACCGCGGGGATGGGATCGAGGGTAATCGGGTGATATTCGATCAGACCGTCGTATAAGGCCATTAAAATGCGGGCTTCGGGCTGGCCGTTCGGAATAGCGGGATCAAGCGATTCCGGCTCGGAACCCGTGATGTATCGAACCGTGTTGTCGCTCGGCGCAGCTGTCTGCCCAAAGAACTGGTTCTTTGCCGAAGATGTACAGCTGGCCGTGATGAACGACGATGCTGCCAGGGCGAGCGCTATACAAAAACTTTTCGTACGGGTCCCTTTCATAGACACACTCCGTGGTTATCGTCGAACTGAAGCCCGTTGGGGTGGGCCCGAAGGAGAGCAAGCAACTTACCGATTACAAGCAGGTTAACACGATTGGGCAGGTTTAGGATTCGGTTTTTACCTACTTCGGTTGCCAGTTACTGTCGATAGAGACCTGAGTCAGGAGTGGAGCATCGAGGCTATTCATTTCAAACCCGGTCACGTAGGGCTTTACCAACGAGTACGAAGTCGGGAAGTAGAGAGGTATCGCCCAGAGCTCGTAGAGGGCATTTGCTTCGGTCATTGTCGAATCTACACCGGGGGCCGGAGGCTGTGTTTCGGCATCGTCGAAAGGGCTCGGTGCGGGCCGAGCCTCGACGCCCCCGACAGCTTGAGGTGAAGTAATCGGAGTTCGACTCGGTGCTTCGGCCGGTTTTAATAGCGTCAGGATACTCATCAACTCGTTCGCCGACGCGTAGACGACGTTTCGGCGAATGAGATCGTAATCACCGGCCGTTCTCGCGATCTCAAGCTCGGCCTGATCTTTAACAACGACCTCTGTATTGATGTTCAGGCTTTGTTTCCACATCCGTGCGACTGCACGTGCCACCCGCTGCTGAGTGTCATTGCGATTTACGACCATTCGTACTACGGGAAATCCCGAGCCGTTCGCAAACCCCGCTTCTTCGAGCAGGTCGGCGGCCCTTTCCTTGTCGTGGACGATCCGCGTCGCGGCATCACCGCTAAACGGTAGGAACGCCAACGCCGGTGTCGTGAGCCCTTCCATTTCGCCTTCGGTCAGGCGCTCTCGCTCGATCGATATCGCAAGAGCTTCGCGAACCCGGCGATCGTCGAACGGGGACTTCCCGTGATTGATCTCGTAAAAGTTCAAAGCGGCATGCGTCCGGCGTCTGAAATCTTCAAACGGTTCCAGAAGCTTGAGAGCGAGCGGTTCGAATTCAGCGTTCGTGACGGCGTCGATCTCGCCTGCGCGGTAAGCGGCAAGAACCTGTTCGGAGTTCTTTGAAGAAACAAGCTTCGCGCTCTCCAGCTTTACGGCTTCGCGATTCCAGTAATTCTCGGAACGCAGAAGCATGATCCCGTCGGGGTCGATCGACGCGACTCGAAATGCGCCGTTCGTCACGACATCTTTGGTCACCGGGCGCGTTGCCATCCCGCTGCCGTCATCAAAAACAGGGCGGAACAGCGGGTGAGCAACGAGCTTTGGAAAATCCTTGTCGGGCACGTTGAGTGACACACGCAACGTGAGGGCATCCGGAGCCGAGACGCCAAGGTTGATCGGTGCGGGACGAGACTGGGTCGCAACATTAGAATTCTCGATTGTCTCCGACGGTGAGCGCGTCGGTATCGGAAAGGGCGATTCCGGGTCTCGCGCGACATTCGTATTGGGCATAAGATCGCTGGGCGCAAGAACCCCTTCTTTTTTTCTGATCTCGAAGCCGACGATGTTCGCCATCAATTCACGGTTTGTAGACGCGGCTCCGAATTCCTCAACGCGTTTCCACGATCTAACAAAATCTTCGGCGTTTACGACCCTGCCGTTCGACCATCGGGCGTTGTTTCTGAGATGAAAGGTCCAGGTTCTATTATCCTCGGTCGCCGTCCATTTCTCCGCGACCGCAGGCATCGGTTCCAGCGTTCCGGTATTAAGCTCTGTCAGCCCTTCATAAACGGCACGAATCACATCCGTCTCGGGCGGGACGGCAGCGAGCGCGGGGTCAAGGTTTTTCGGCATCCGACCGTTGCTCCAACGGAACTCCTGTTTGCGAGGTGGCGCGGTGCCGGCGTAGTAAGGTTCGGACGCCGGCTTGTCTAAACTGCCGCAACTGATCAGGACGAGCTGACTAGCGATCGCGATCGCAAAAACGAAGATTCGCCGCATGGCCGAAGCCCGACGTTTTGTCGTTCCATCTGCTTGTCGGAGATATTTGGGCACTGCTGATTTCCGCGTCAACGAATTTTAGATGCTATTAGCCGATCGAAAACCTCTGTCGTCCGCCGCCGCGTGTCGTCAAAGCCTCGCGACGTGTCGATCAAATGATCGGCGAATGCTTTTTTCTCGTCCTGAGACATTTGGGAAGCGATCCGCTTTTCGGCGTCCGCCTTGCTCAGACCGTCGCGTGACATTAGCCTTTCCAATTGTAAGTCAGGTTCACACCACACAACAATCAGTTGGTCGAAACGCTTGTAACCGCCCGATTCGATCATCAATGCGGCGTCAACGAGGGCAATTCCATCCGGATCCTCCGACTCGCAAGTCCGAAGCCATCCGTTCTGTGCCTCGAACACGAGAGGGTGAACGATCGAGTTAAGAAGCAGACGTTGCTTCTCATCGGAAAACACGATCGACCCAAGTTGCGCGCGATCGAGGCTCCCGTCGCCCCGCAGAACTGATTCGCCAAAAGCCTCGACGATCTGTCGAAGGCCGTCCGTTCCAGGTTCAACAACATCACGTGCCACCTTATCAGCATCGAGCACAAAGCATCCCAACTCGCGAAAAACCCCGAGCACAAACGATTTGCCGACGGCAATTGAACCTGTGAGGCCAACCCTTAACATAAATTAGTGGTAAACGGTAAGTGGTAAGTGGTAAGTGATGACCGGGGCCAGGAATCGAAATTTAGGCCACGGCTTAAACTTACCACTTACCGTTTACCACTTACCGTTCGTCTTACCGTCCGTGTCTCTTCGCCAACTTACCGACATTAAATGTCGCGATCTCATCGAGCGTCAATCCCAACTCGTCCGCACACGCGGAAATGTACCAGAGCACATCGCCGAGTTCGTCCTTGAGTTTGCCGCGAACTTCATCGGTGACCACACCGCCATGATCGCGCTGGATCTTCTTTACGATGTTTGCAACTTCGCCCGCCTCGCCCGCCAAACCCAAAGTCGGGTATTCGAGGTTCTTCATGCGGTTCGGGTAAAGAGCCGTTATGCTCGCTTCGTTTTGGTAATCTTCAAAATTCATAAGTCTCCGATGTGAAAAGGTTGAAAGGTTTAAAAGTGAAAAGATTGTTGTGCCGTCGGCTTTCACCTTTTCACTCTTTCACATTTAAACTTTTGAACCTTCGGCGCTTCGCCGCCGCGACCGTGTTCTTCATCAGCATCGCGACAGTGAGCAGACCTACACCGCCCGGAACCGGTGTGAATGCGCCCGCCTTCTCCATCGCCTCTTTCGGATTCACATCACCGACGAGCGTGAACCCGCGCTTATCAATTGCTGCGAACCGTTTCTCCAGCTCGTCTTCTCCAAAAAGGTCGCGTGCGATATCTGGATCGGAAACGTTGTTGATACCGACATCGATGACCGTCGCGCCTTCGCCGATATGTTCGCCGCGGAGGAATCCAGCCCGCCCGATCGCGGCGACGAGAATATCCGCACGACGCGTCACATCGGCAAGGTCGCGGGTTCGGGAGTGACATATAGTGACCGTCGCGTTCTCTTGCAGCAACAGCATCGCCATCGGCTTGCCGACTATGTTGCTCCGCCCGACGATCACCGCATTCCGCCCGGCGATCCCGATCTCGCTCCGTTTTAATATCTCGATGACGCCCGCAGGTGTGCACGGTACAAGAGCCTTTTCACCCTGCGACAGGCGGCCGACGTTGATCGGGTGAAATCCATCGACGTCCTTTGCCGGATCTATCGCTTCCAGGATCTCGCGGCCGTCGATCTGCGCGGGCAACGGCAGCTGAACAAGAATTCCGTCAACATCGTCGCGACGATTCAGGCTTTTTACTAGTGCAAGCACCTCATCGTGCGAAGTCGTGTCCGGCAGATGATGATGCTCAGAGATCATCCCGATCTCCTCAGCCGTCTTCACCTTATTCCCAACGTAAACGGCGGAAGCCGGATCCTCGCCAACACGCACAACCGCCAAACACGGAGCAGATCCGTGTTCCTGGCGGAACTTTGAGATGTCTGCTGAAACCTCAGACTTGATCGCTTCGGCAATCGATTTGCCGTTGAGAATCCTGGCTGTCATAAGAATTGTGAGATTTTACAGGAACTGTCGTGTGATTGTCAGTCTGTGTAGGGCAGAAAACAAAGAGAGTAAGCAAATAACAGTAAACTTCAACGCCGCAGCAAAAACGAACTCCCGACTCCAATGATCAAACTACTTCAAAAGTCGCATAGAATTCTCGCATCGGTAATTGTCATTCTGGTGCTGGCAGCAGCCGGATCGGCAGCCGACTTCGATCGTGACGGCAAGGCCGATCTCGCGGTATTTCGCCCATCATCGACAACATGGCTTAGTGAACCTTCTGCCGGTAAGACAAGTGCGATGACCTTCACTTGGGGGCATGCTTCAGACGTACTCGTCCCGGCCGATTACGACGGCGACGGACAGACCGACGTGGCAACATGGCGTCCGGAGAACGGAGTCTGGTATATCCATCAGAGCGGCGGCGGTGTTCTTCTTGTTAGATGGGGTAAGACGACGATGCACCCGACCGGTGGTTTAGCCGATGTGCCCGTACCCGCGGACTACGACGGCGATGGTCAAACGGATCTCGGAGTGTTTCGCCCGGACACCGGCGAGTGGTGGATCTTGATGTCGTCAAACGGTTACGATCTCGAGCGAGCGACCGTGTATCGATGGGGCAAACTTGGTGACGTTCCTGTCCAGGCAGATTACGACGGCGACCGACGTGCCGACTTCGCGGTTTTCCGCTCGACTGAGAACCGCTGGTACATCCGCGAAAGCTCAACCGGCGAATGGTCGGTGCGTTACTTCGGTTTGGCCGGCCTCGACACGCTTGTCCCGGCGGATTATACGGGCGACCGTAAAGCCGATGTCGCGGTTTATCGCAGCGGAGTGTGGTATGTGATGGACAGCACTTCGGGCGAGACCGAAGCGTTTCACCTCGGCTTCAACGACGACGTCGCGGTCCCGGCCGATTACGACGGCGACGGTACGACAGATTTTGCGACTTACCGAAATGGCACTTGGTACGTCTACGACAGTTCCAGCCCACGCCTGCGTTCGACCAACTTCGGACAGTTCGGCGATCGACCCGTTAGTTCTGCAGTGATAAGAGAGAGCATAGTTGCCATCCCCTAGAGAGCTGAGGTTTAGTAAACCTGTTTATGAGGCTGCCTCAAAAGGCGGCCTCTTTTTTTGCCGCGGATTTCGAATCGCGTAGCGATCGCTCGAATTTAGCCGTGGGCCTTAGCCCACGGTCGCCAATCCAAGATCGATGCGGCTTTGCCGCCATGATGAGCGGTGAGCCTATGGCTCACGGGCCGGCACCAAATTTCCCGAGGCTATGCCTCCCCGGGGAGGCGGAGCCTCCCGCGTTTTCAGGCAGTCCGGAAAGGCAGAGCCTTTCCGCTCATCGGGCGGCGAAGCCGCAGGGCATATTGGTCGCTAACGCGACGCTATTTGCGCTTAACTCCTTTCCCTGCAAAAATTTCTCCTGAATCCTATGCGCACTATTTTAATTTCAATTATTTTCTCGCTCCTGTTTATCTCAGCCTGCCAGCAAAAATCCGCCGAGGCTCCGGCGGGCGAAGTAAAACGTTTCCCTTTGAAAGGAAAGGTTATCTCCGTCGATAAGGCGAATAAGAAAGCGAAGGTCGACCATGAGGCGATCGCCGATTACATGCCGGCGATGGAGATGGATTTCCCGATTCGCGAAGACTGGGTTTGGGGAGAACTTGTACCCGGCTCTGAAATTCGCGCTGAGCTGGTTGTCGATAACTCTGCAAAAGAGCCTTATTGGCTCGAAAAGATCGGCATCATCGCGTCGGCCAAACCGGGACAGCCGGTGCCGGAGGTTGACGAGCGATTCGCGCAAATTGGGAAAGATGTACCGGACTTTCAGTTGACTGACCAGGATGGCAAACGCATCTCGATCGATCATTATCGAGGTAAGGCCTTAGCGATCACCTTCATCTACGCCCAATGTCCGCTGCCGGACTACTGCATAAAGATGTCGACGAACTTTAGCGATGCGGCGTTGCGGATAATGGGTGAGCCGGAAGCGAGAGACAGGTTTCGTCTGCTAAGCATCTCCTTCGACCCGGGACGCGACACGCCCGAGAGGCTAAAGTCGTACGGACTTGGTTACCTCGGAAAGGATGCGAAGCCGGACTTCACGGTATGGCAGCTGGCGGTCGGCACCGACAAAGAAGTGCGCGCCATTGCGGATTTCTTTGGTCTGCGATATGAGGTCGACGAGAATGATATAGCGCAATTCAATCACTCGCTTCGAACCGCGGTGATCTCCCCTGCAGGAAAAGTAACGAAGATCTTCGCCGGGAATGAGTGGACGGTGAACGATCTGATCCGCGAGTTAAAAGCAGCGACGCAATCCCCGGGGAATTAGCTTGCGTTCGAATACTTACCAGGCAGCTTTGCCGCTTTCTTCTTTGCGACTTTGCGGCTTTGCGGGAACCCACCGATGAGTTTCTACCAACTTGAGAAGAGTGAGTTCCCGCAAAGCTAAGAAGAAAAGCAAAAGAAGAAGAAGATCAGGCAGCTGTGTAGATGATCTTTCCCGCTACCATCGTCAGCACAATATCCCTGGCATTTGAAGAAAACACCAACGCTGATTCGATATCGCTGGTCGGAAGCTGCGCGATGTTCGACGTTGAGACGACCGCGATGTCAGCCTGCTTGCCGGTCTCGAGCGTGCCGATCTTGTGATCCAGCCCGAGTGCTTTTGCACCGCCGAGCGTCGCGGCAGCGAGAACTTCTCGAGCCGAAACGAAACGTTTTCTATCGGGACGGTTTCGAGCACTGAAGGCGGCGAAGCGCGATTCCTCGAGCATGTCGCAGACATTATTGCTCGCGACCGAATCGCTTCCGAGGCCGACGGCGATCCTCGCATCCAGAAATTTCTCGAACGGCGCGTATCCGTGACCGAACTTCGCGTTCGACTTCGGGCAGTGCGCGACGCACGATCCGCTGGCGGCGATGGTGGCGATGTCCCTGTCGGAAACACTGACACAGTGTGCGAGGAGCGGACGCGCGGCGAGTACGCCGGTCTTCGAGAGAAATTCAATGGACGTGCAGTGCGGGACTTCCCACTCGACACCGAGCTTGCGATAGAAATCGGTAAAGAACCCGTCGCCGCGCATCAGTAGCGCGTTTTCATCGACCGATTCGGCCGCGTGGATCGTGAGCTTTACTTTCTCATCGATCGCGTATCGTGCGCACAGCTCAAATAGTTTTCGGCTGACGGTGTACGGCGAATGAGGAGACAATCCGACCTCGACGAAATCCGTTCCCTGCTCGCGGAGTGATACAAACTTATCCTTCAACTTTTCAAAATCATCTTCGGCGGTCGCATTATCCGGCGAGAATTCCGTCTCCTGAAACAACACGCCGCGCAGGCCTACTTCCTTTAGCGCCTTCAGGCCCGCTTCGCCGTGACGACCTATATCGCCGAAACATGTCACGCCTGCATGTGCTCCCTCCGTCGCACCCAACACGGCCGCCGCCTCGATCTCGTCCGGCGTTAGAGCCGATCGGAGCGCGTGAAGTTTGAGCAGCCACGAGCGAAAATCGTGTTCGACATCATCCAGCGCACCGCGCATTGATGTGATCTCGAGATGGGAATGACAGTTAACGAACCCGGGAAGAATGGCGGCTTGTCGGAGATCGGTGACAGCAGCATCCGGAAACCGCGCGACGATGTCGTCTCTCGTCCCAATGGCGACGATGCCGTCGTCCTCGATCGCAATGCAGCCGTGGGCGATCGGCTCGGATGAGATCGGCAGCACGTGTTCCGCAGCGAGGATCTTCATTTTATTTTGAGAATGCTCTTGTCCGATCGGTAGC
>JANPJL010000030.1:0-10705 GCA_031425495.1 Acidobacteriota bacterium | reverse complement strand
CGCGAAGTAATACCAAGCACCCAGAGCGACCACTACGCCGACGAGTAAAAGCGCAAACGGCCAGATGACACGGGGCCGAATCATTAGCGTCTTCGCCGCCGGATCATTCGTCACACGCAAAGTCTGATCCGGATCGGTCAACGCTGTGACAGACTTGCCGTAGCCTTCGTGAAAGATGGGTATTGTCTCGTCGCTCCCGGTCCGGTTAAAAAGGTCATGTCGGAGATTTCTAAGCTCGATCCCGACGTCCTTTACCGTTTGGAACCGGTCCCCCGGATTCTTTTCCAGGCAGTGTTGAATGATCCGCTCCAGCACGTTTGGAATCATCGGGTTGATCTCGGACAACGACGGCGCCGGATCGCGGACTATCTTTATGAGAGTGTCGACATGGTCCTCTCCCCGGAAAGCCTTGACGCCCGTGACCGCTTCAAAGAGTAAGCACCCGAACGCGAAAATGTCCGATCTGGCATCGATCTCCAACGTCCTACCGCGGGCCTGCTCCGGCGACATGTAGCTGGGCGTGCCCACGATCGCTCCGGGTGTAGTTATCCCTGTGTCATCAAGCTGTGAAATCTCACCATCCGGTCGAGGCATCAGCTTAGCCAGACCGAAATCGAGGATCTTAACCTGACCGTCCGGTGTGACCATTACGTTGTCGGGTTTCAAATCTCGATGGAGAATTCCGCTCGCGTGCGCCTTCGCGAGCCCGTCGGCGACCCCTTCGAAGATCTTCAGAATGGTGGGGAGTTCGGGGCGATGCGCTCTCAGATATCGAGACAACGTCTCGCCCTCAACGAACTCCATCGCGATAAAATGCGTGTCGTCGCTTTCGTCTATCTCATAAATGTGGGCGATATTCGGATGGCTTAGTGACGCGGTAGCACGAGCCTCGAGTTGGAAGCGATGAAGCCGGTCAGGATTCGTAGCGACTTCGGCGGGTAGGAGCTTCAATGCGACCCTCCGGCCCAGCCGTGTGTCCTCGGCGAGCCACACGTCTCCCATCCCACCGGACCCGATCTTCGAAAGAATGCGGTAATGGTTTAAAAGCTTCCCAATCTCAAGCGGCTCTGCCATGCGTTCGACCGACGGTGCTACGTCCGTTTAGATATTAATGTACACGTTGTAGATTTAGAATGTATAGACCCGACGTGTTGGGATAGTTTGACTTAGAGGAGATTCTACTTGTGCTTGGCGGCATTCCGTGCCAGACAACCTCGAAAGCACGAACTAACAGGTCTACGAATGGCTTCAGCATGCCAGCGCGATATAATGAGGCCGGAATACGAGAAGGTGACGAAGAAGTCGAACGCAATTTTTTACCGTCCGGGTCTAAATCGAATAGATCTAAGGAAGGTTTTCTTCAAGGATGTGTGCTTCTAGAAAGAGATATATGCGCAACTTAAAATTGTTAGTAATGCCTGTTTTAGGTTTGATTTTGTTGTCGCCTTGCCCATTGCATGCTCAGAAAGTGCAGGAACACCAGATCGTAGAGCGCGGTCGGTCAGGTAACTGTGAATATGTTGCTGCAATCGTCGACAGTTTTGTTGCCTCTCTGCGCGGTAGCGCGTTCTTGATGATTATTTCATCCAGAGGCCGCAACGAAGCGACAAAAACAATTGCCGAACAGCGAGCCGCTCGGTTGCGTCAATATATTACCGAGTACCACAAAGGAACCGGCCTCGCTCGACCCGCTGAAAAAGTGATTTCCGCAGTCAATCTGGATTCTCTGAACCATGGTCGCATGGACGTCTATTTCGGAGGCGAATTAAGGCTGACAATAGTCTTCAACGACAATCGAATGTTGAAATTATCGCCCTGTCACGGCTAATTCTAGGCCTGGTAATTGATAAACTGTTTAGGCTAAGCGGGTGCATTTGTCCGCAGCCAGTTAAGCGCGGAATCTGCGTTGTCGAAGAATTTTACGCGAACGCCCTTCGACGCAGCGATCGTTTCGTACAACTCGCTCTGGGCTGTGGGCGTGTGATTCTCCAGATGAAACGCCAGCCAAAGATTCGGGACCGTCGCCGTCCTCTTACCCGCCTCCACAATTTCAGCCGGTCCGAGCTCGCTGCTCGGCGCAATGCCTTCAACGAGAACGCGCCTCGTATCGTGTTCGTCGCAAGCCTTGCGAAGCATTGCCCAGTAGTCGGTCGGCAGATCGCGATCGATCTCCGCTTCAGCGTTCAGCTCGACATGCACATGATCGCCTCGAAACGTGACTGCGAACTGCATTCCCATAAATGAGCCTCACCAAACTGATTTGCTAAAAGCGCACGCCCGTATCGAATGTCGAACCGGGTCTATTTTGTATTCCGTATCAGGACGACGTCCGAATCGGATTTGCCATGCGAGATGACGAGCTTGTTATCGCGCGACCAGTCAAACGAAAAGATCGCATCGGCTTTGAAGTTTGTTAGCCGTTTCGGTTCACCGCCGTCAATCGGCTGGCTCCAAATGTCTGTGAGGCCATCAAGGCGAGAGACATATGTTATGGAGCGACCGTCCGGGGCCCAGCGGATACGGCTCGGCAATACGAGTTTCACATCGAAGACCCGTATTGCGGCAGCATCCACGGTCGAAATAACCTTTATCTTCGCATCCTCGCCAGACGGATCTAACTGACAGGCCATCAGCTTGCCGTCAGGTGAAATGATGCAGCGCCCCAATCCAGGCTCTTCAACAATCCGCACGGGTTCACCGCCTCCGATCGGAGCCTTAAACACATTACCAAAGAAGACCCACTCATTGGTGGCTTGCGGAATGCCGCCGCCTGGTTCGGACAGTTGCTTCTGGTTGCTCCCGTCGAGGTCCATTCTCCAGACGCTCCTAACGCGTCCTCGTTCCGAACTATAAACGATGTAGCGGCCATCGGTGGAGAGCGAAGGAAAGAAAGCCGACCCCTCGCCCGAAGACAGTTGTTTTCGATTCTTTCCATCGACGTCCATGATCCAAATGGCTTCAGTGCCACCAGCCATCGAGGTGTAAACGATCCGGCCATCTGGGGTCCATGCGACGCCGTCATATCCGTCCATCTTGCCAGATACCGAAGAAATTTGTACCGCTCGACCGGAGTCGCCATCGGGCGCGATCCAGATATTCGCTGCCTCCTCCTGCTGGACCACCACGAAAGAGCTGGAATCGGTGGACAGGCTGATAGTGTTGTAGTTATTCAGGTCATGCGTGATCTTTCGTGCTTCGCCCCCTGAATAGGGGATGTACCATACCTGCTTTGAGCGGAATTCAGACGCTTTCTCGGCGGCTGTTACCAGAAGGCCGCTGCCGTCCGCGAGCAGTGCAAGTCGATGAATTTCATACCATCTGTGCGAAGTTAATGGACGTTCAGTTCCATCGTCGATGGATATTTCCACAACATTTTGGAAGCGCCCGTCGGCATCGCTTTTACTGGCAACGCATGCTATCTTTTTGCCGTCGGGCGACCAGGCGACTCCTCCTGTAAAAAGATTTCCGAACGACTCTCCGCCCGTCCGCTTCGCGACTTCCCGTTCACCGGATCCGTCGGCGTTTGTGATCATCATCACACTTTCGTTTTCCCGGCTGCGTACAAACGCGATCTGCTTACCGTCCGGTGAGAAACCTACGGGGCTTCCAACGTCATCGATAATTTTTTTTGGGCTGCCCCCTATCAATGACATTTGATAAAGCGTGCGGCTGCGAATTGTGCCGCCGTAGACGTAATAGAGAAAATTGCCGTCGGGCGAGATTGTCAGGGCCCAGTAAAAAAAATCGTTGCTCGCAGCCGTTAGCTGGACATCCGTCGCCGTCGCTACTTGCCGGAGCCAGAGGCTGCGTTTACCGCCGTCGTCGAGCACGTAAACCACTTGTTTGCCATCGGAGGAGATCACGGCCTGCGTGGCCTTGCCGTTCGATGTTAACCGCTCGATCTTGATCGATTGAAAAGGCGCGCCGGACGCAGTCGGTTTGTCCGGCCACCCAAATTTGTAGATCGCGAAACCAATGCCGCCGCCGGCTACTAGGAGAACGGTCACCATCGGGATAATCCATTTTTGGCGCGTGGCCAACGGCCCGGAACCACCTGCGGTTGCTGGTGGATCAAGAATGGCGGTCTTCGACTCAGATCCTTCGGTGTGCCGCGTTAACCCACTCGCTACGGCCGCTGGCTCGGACAAAATCGCAGTCGCCGGCTCGTCCATCGACGCCGGACCTTCGAGGAGCGCAGCGCCGTCGTCGAGACAGTAAAGCAAACTGTCGTCGTAGTAATCCCGCCTACACTCAGGGCATCGTTTCATCAGTTAAATCCGATTCTAATGCGGAAAACCAGCTTTCCTGAGCAGTTCTCGGAAGCGCGGATCGTCGCGCACCTGATCAAATGCCGGATCCACGTTTAGGTAACCGTCGCCTTCGCGCTTTTCGACAACCTTTTCAAGCCACTCGAACGCCAGGTCATTATCGCCGAGTTGGACATAAAGCTTCGCAATCAGGTACGGCCTTACGCCGGTTCCTGTGTCCTGATTCCTTTTCTGTTGGTCGAGCCGCTTTTCATGAAAACCTCTTGCGCCCGACTGGCGGTAAGCTGCCCGCATTTCCGCAAAGTTCTCCCGCTGCTTGCGTCCACGGTCCTGCTGATCACCAGGCAAGCGCGCGACACGCTTTTCGCCTTCGTTAATGGCGTCTTCGTACATCCCTTTATTCAGATAGGTTTCGGCTAGAAATGCCCGTGCCAAGAGAAAGTTCTCGTCCATCTCGAGCGTCTGTTTGAATTGGGCGATAGCTTCGTCGTACCGACGCGCCATCATCAATACATGTCCGGCAATGAGATTGATCGGGATGGACAGTGGGTCGAGCTCCTGTGCACGTCTAATTTCCCGAATCGCTTCGTCATGGCGCCCAAAACGCGACAGGAATTCGGCGTACCAGTGGTGAGCGGTAGGATAGTTCGGGTTTAACTCGAGAGCTCTTTTGAACCCCCGTTCGGCGGCCGGCCAGTTCCACTCCGAGACTTCGACTTCGGCCAAGGCTGCATGGGCCTCGCCAAGCGTATCGTCAATTTCCAATGCCCTAATTGCCGCGGACCTGGCTTTGGGAAACCTTTCGGCACGAGGCATCGCGGGGAGCTGGAGGAGATAGCTGTCCGCTAAAGCAGCATAGGCTAGCGCATACGTTGGATCCAGAGCGATGGCGTCCTCGTAATACTTGAGGGCCTTTTCATTTTCAAGGGGCGTTCTTTTGTTCCAATAATAGCGGCCCTGCAAATAGAGTTTGTAAGCCTCGGCGTTCGCGGTGTGATTTTTGGCAATCCTCGCCTCATCCGCGCTCGACAGCTTGGTTTGTAATTTTTGCGAGACATCGCGGACGATGTCTTTCTGCAGCCCGACGATGCTGGCCATCTGCCGATCGTACGTTTCGCTCCAGATTATTTTATCCGTCGCCGCGTCAACCAACTCGACGTACAGCGATAGTCCCTGCCCGCGTTGCGAAACCTTACCGGTTAACACCGCCTGCACATTTAATACTTTGCCGAGTGCTCCAGCCTCCATTTCCTTGCCCTTATAACGAAAAACGGATGCCCGGGCCGAAACACTCAGTTCCGGGATCCGCGACAAACTGGCTATCAAAGTTTCAGTCATTCCGTCTGAAAGATACTCGATATCTGCGTTGCCACTCGCGTTGACAAACGGCATCACCGCGATCGATTCAACTTGCCTTGAGCCCGGGCCTGAGTATCGATAGACCAAGAAACCGACAACAATAAGTGCGATGAGCAACGGCAAGGCCAAAAGCCGTTTGTCGAACCCGCCACCCTTTGACGACGAGTCAGGACCGGCCGCGGAAGCAGCCGGTTGCAGAATTGCGGTGTTAGTATCTGACTCCGCGGCCTGCTGAGTTAAATCACCCGCTGCCGCAGGAGGTTCTGACAGTATCGCCGTCGCAGGCTCCTCCGCGGACACCGGACCCTCGAGCAGCGCATTTCCATCGTCGAGACAATAAAGCAGCGTCCCGTCGTAATAATCTCGCCTGCATTCGGGGCATCGCTTCATTAGCCTAAATCCCTACGCGCTCGCCGCCGCCGGCTTGAAAATACTCTCACTATTTGAAGTTCGTAATCATCACGACGTCGTTTGTCGAATCGCCGCGTACGAGAGCAACCTGTTTACCGTCTCTGGTCCACTCGCGCCGGTGAAGGCCGTTCTCTTTGAAGTCGGTCATTTGCTTTGGTGGTCCTTCCGGATAAGGCTGCAGCCAAAGATTTAGGCCCCCGCCTCCACCGTTTATATATGTGATCCCACGTCCGTCGGGGGTCCATTTAGCGGTCATATCGTAATATACCGTTTGCGGAATATCGAAGGTCTTGAGCGGCTCGCCGCCCTCGAACGCGACAACCGCGATGCGCCAAGCTTGCTTCTCATCCCGATAAAAACATGCGATCAGCTTTCCGTCCGGCGAGACGTTCGGCTCAGTTGAAGAAAACTGGGTCAACTGCGTCGGTGCGCCGCCTTCGATCGGCATCTTCCAAAGCGTTTGCCTACCCAATGCCCACGAGGAATAGACTACCCATTTACCATCCGGCGAGATGTCCGGGTTCGCATTGTCGCTTCCCTTTGCGGTCAGCTGAATCGGATTCCCGCCGCCGATGTCTATCCGCCACAGGCCGGCTCCGCCCTCCGAGGTCCCGTATACAATGTAGCGGCCGTCCGACGAGACGACCGGTGTGTATTTGATCCTGCCGTCATTGGTCAGCTGCTTGGAGTTCGTCCCGTCCGAGTTCATTACCCAGACCTCTGTTTTGCCGCTCATCGTCGAGACGTAAACGATACGCTTGTCGGGTGTCCAAGCGATGCCCCGGGCGGCGTTATCCTTGTGCGTGGTGATTTGCTTTGCAAGGTTGGGATCGGCGTTGGGGGAGACCCAGACGCCATTCGAAGATTCGGATTCTACTGCGACGAGTGTCTTCCCGTCACCGGTAATAGTGATGCGTTTATAATCTGCCAGATCCTGCGTGAGGCGGCGCGACCCGCCCCCAGGGTATGACACTTCCCAGAGTTTTGAGATTCCTTCACCGCCGCCCGTATCGTCCGCGCTGAAAATGATCCCGCTCATATCCGGCAGCCAAACGACGCTGTCGATATCGTCCCATTTGTATCCGCTCAACTCACGCATTGTTCCGTCGGCGACAGCGATCGTCGCGACGGTTTGATGATGTTCGGGGCTCTCATCATTACCGACACCGCAGACGATCACTTTTCCGTCGGGGGACCATGAACAAGATCCGGACAAATATCGACTTCCGGTGAGCGAAGCAAGCTTTCTTTCGTTTGTACCGTCCGTATTGACGATGAAAAGAGAAGTCTCCGCCGAATTATTATCCCACCGACCGAAGGCGAGCTGTTTCCCATCAGGAGAAACAGTTGTATCCCAGGCGTTCGACACAATTTTGGTGATCGATCCGCCAAGAGTCGGGACGCGGAAGATAGGCGCGATGGAATTATCCTTATTGACGCCGCTGAAATATATGTATTCGCCGTCCGGCTGGAACACGAGGCCGTAATAACCGTCCATCACCGCGGGAGCAACCAATTGCACATTGCTGTTCGTCGACACCTGCTTTACCCAGAGGCTCTGCTGGCCTGCGTCGTTCTGAACATACGCGAGGAATTTTCCGTCGGGCGAAATCGCGGCGCGCGATACTTTGCCGCTGCCGGTGATGCGCTGAATCTTGAGATCGGCGGGAGGTCCCTGATTCGATAAATTGGAATCGCTGCCCGGCGCTCGGTTGTTGACGATCTGGTAAGCTGATCCGCCGATTGCGGCGAGGATGATAATAGCAGCGACGACGGCAACCGACTTGTGACGCTTGATCTCGCCGACGATGTATTCGGCGCTCGATGTGGAACCTGTCGCACTCGAAGCAATTGTGGCAGGGGCGGACGACCTCTCCAAAACCGTTTCGTTAGTGGTATTGATCTCGAACTCCTTCGGCGACTCGCCAAAGGGTTTCGTAGATGGGAGAATGGCCGTCGCAGGGTCGTCCTGTAGGCCTGGGCCGTCGACCAGCCGTGTTCCGTCATCAAGACAGAAGCTGAGCGTTTCGTCGAAGTAATCGCGTTTGCACTCGGGGCACCGTTTCATGACGCTACAACTTTACACACATTCCATGCTTTTATGGAAAGATCAGTGGTCCTACCTGGAACCAAAGCAGGAGCCCTACCACCACGCCGATTATGGCAGACAAAATCTCCGACAGTCCGCCTTTTTTCCAAGCAGTGCGTGCAAAGTAGATCATCGTCGCGAGAACCGCGATAACGGTGGGCACTGCGACAAACAACGGATCGAAATCGACGACTTTAGCAAAGTTGAACTCATCGAAGTTGGGGTTCGGCTGATAGCCGGCCAATCTCAAATAGACGTAGACGAAGTTGACGATGCGGCCTAGCGGCGCCGCGAGCCCGAGCAGTATCAAAATCGAAACGTACCGGTAACGAACCACTATGCCCGCGATCAAGATGGTAGCGTACGTTATCAACGGCCCGACCGCGGCTGCAAATGCGATCTGTCCGCAACTCAACGACGTTTTGTCGGCAGCCACGGATGCTGATCGCAAGATGACGTCCTCCGCACCAAAACTGAGATACGCAAGGTAGTGCCCGAGTTCGTGCGAAACGATCGAGAACGGCACGGCAAAAATTCCGAGCATCGCGTACCGGCCGATCCTCGCGAAAACTTCTTTCATTTAGATTCGAACGCACTCGCCGCGTTTGAGGAATTGGCCGTCGCCTCGTTTCCCGACATGCTCGCCGTTCTCGATAACGACCCGACCGCGGGATAGAACCGTCTCGACTTTCCCTTTTACCGTCCAGCCTTCGTACGACGAATAGTCCACATTCATGTGCTCGGCGTCGACGCCGAAGGTGTGTTCTTTCTCCGGATCGAAGATGACGGTATCGGCGTCGGACCCGACGGCTATCGTCCCCTTCTTTGGAAACAACCCGAACATTTTAGCTGCGGCGGTGGATGTGAGTTCGACAAAGCGATTCAACGAGATCCGATTCTCGACAACGCCGCCATTATAGATCAGCGACATCCGGTTCTCTACGCCGGGCGCTCCGTTCGGGATCTTGGAGAAATCATCCTTGCCAAGTTCTTTTTGTTCCTTCATGCAGAACGGACAGTGATCGGTCGAGATCACCTGCAGGTCATCCATTTTCAAACCCTTCCACAGCTCAGCGTTGTTGTGTTTCTCGCGCAGCGGCGGAGTCATGACATACTTCGCACCATCCCAGCCGTCGCCATAATCTTCGATCGAGTGAAAAAGATATTGCGGGCACGTTTCGGCAAATGCGGGGATGCCTCGATCGCGAGCTTCGCGGACTTTGTTCAGAGCGTCGGTGCAACTTAGGTGAACTATGTACACCGGCGACTCGGCCATCTCGGCGATCGCGATGGCTCGATGCACTCCTTCAGCCTCGGCGATCGTCGGACGCGTCAAGGCGTGATACTTCGGTGCCGTTCGACCGTCTTTCAGAAACCGTTTTATGATCTCGTTGATCACAATCCCGTTCTCGGCGTGCATGCAGATCAGACCGCCGCGTTCGCCGGCTGCGGACATCGCTCGAAAGATCGTCGCATCGTCGGCGAGAAACACACCGGGATATGCCATGAACAATTTAAAGCTCGTCACACCACCGTCCATGATGCGGTACATCTCCGCTTCGTCACCGTCTTCGAACTCGGTCGTGATGAGATGAAAGCCGTAGTCGATCGCACACTTCCCTTCCGCCTTCGCGTGCCAGTTCTCGACGCCCTGCGTCAGCGTCTCGCCCTTGTTCTGCACCGCGAAATCGATTATCGTCGTCGTCCCACCGAACGCCGCCGCCCGCGTACCGGTAAAGAAATCGTCAGACGATTGAGTTCCGCCGAACGGCAATTCCATATGCGTATGCGGATCGATCCCACCGGGGATGACGAGTTTGTTTGAGGCGTCGATGATTATGTCGGCTTCGATATCGAGTGACTTTCCGATGGTGGATATCGTTTCGCCTTCGATGAGAATGTCAGCGGTGTAATCGTCGACAGCGGTGACGATGCGTCCGGATTTTACAAGGGTTTTCATAAGAGAAATACTGAAGTGCACATAGTGAAGTATCTAGGCTAAATTGAATTCCTTAAATTTAACTGCGCAGTTCTCGCAAACCAGCCGTATATCCGCGAACGCTTCTGATTCGTCGTTCCAGGCTCCCGTCCTGTTCACGAATTCCTCACACTCGTCACACCAAGCGTTTATACAACCTGCAAACTCGTAATCTTCGTCATAACTATACTCGGCGGGTTCGTTCCATCCTACCCGCTTGCCGGATAGGAAGTGTTGACAAACAAATGCGGGCCGGACCTCTCCATGACTCTCACACTCAACGAATTTATTGCTCATAACCTGAAATGTTCCGACACATTTGAGCTTGCCGAATCGCCGGGCGGCAAGTCTAGCCGCTGTTTAATTGCCTCCACCTTTAGGTGGAGGAAAGCATTCAAGAAGGCAACTGGCTTCAGCCGAACTCAAAAAAAAGCAAAATTCCGATTGGCTTTAGCCCAATTTGATGTCATAAAGACGGTTTCTCCCTCGCTGAATTAGAATCAGTGTTGCGACAAGGATTCGTTCTTTGAAAGGAGAAACCGTCATGACATTGTACATCGGAGTTGATTTTCATCCGTATCAGCAAACAATAAGTTGGAT
>JANPJL010000029.1:0-2481 GCA_031425495.1 Acidobacteriota bacterium | reverse complement strand
ATCAGCCACGCGAAAGACACGGCGATCTTTTTCATATTTTCATTTCCGCAAGACGGGCGAATTTGAGACGAGGGGATTCTACGACGGTTCGCGCCGATTTGTAAACGGACACTATCGGTTCGCAATGTACTGTCGGCTGAGATCGACATAGTTCTGCCAGGACCGATCGAGATTGGCAAGCTCGTCGGGCGTGAGCGATCGTTTCACCTTAGCGGGTGCTCCCATCACAAGCGTTTCCGGCGGTATTACAGTTCCCGGCGTGACGAGACTTCCGGCGGCAACTAGCGCGTTTCGTCCGATCCGGGCACCGTCGAGAATGATCGAGCCTATGCCGATGAGGCAGCCGGCTTCGACATAACAGCCGTGCAGCGTGACTCGGTGTCCGACGGTGATCTGGTGCTCGAGTACTGTGGGGTGGTCTTTCGAGCTAACGTGGATGACACACCCGTCCTGGATATTCGTGCGATCTCCGATCCGGATATAGTTCACATCACCGCGGATGATCGACCCGAACCAGATGCTCGCCTCCTCACCGATCTCAACGTCGCCGATCACTATCGCGTCGTCAGTAACGAAAGCGGTTTTGTGGATTTTTGGCTCGTGATCGCGAAATGCAGAGATCATTGTCTTTGAAGCTTTCCTTTTACGATGCGCGTTACCTTAGCAATTTCTTCCAGCCCGAGTAGTCTGGCAGCGAGAAAGAAAGTAGCACCAGCTACGCCGATCGGGATCAGAGTTTCTATAAGCTTGACGATCAGCGTTTGCGAGCCAAGGCTCCGGTTCAAAGCGTAGTACACAATATACGCAATGAGCGACATCACCGCCGAGGCAACGACGGTCTTACCGACCGAACGGAGAATATCCCCGCCGTTTATCCGGTCGATCCGGCGTTTCATCAAGAACGCGAGAGCCAGGAAATTCACAAGCGCGACTATCGATGTTGCCAGAGCGACACCGGCATGCCCGTAGCCGTTCGGACGCTCAGCCGACTGCCCGACATGTGACAGAAGCTGCATCATTCCAAAGCTTGTTGCGACGTGGATCACGATCGATGCGAGGCTGACGTACATCGGAGTTTTGGCGTCGTCAAGCGCGTAGAATGCAGGTGAGAGCACCTTGATCGCGGCGTATCCAGCGAGCCCGATAGAGTAGGCCGTCAAAGCCCACGAGACCATGTTCGTGTCGAACGCGTCGAACTCCCCGCGCTGGTAGATCAGGCCGACGATCGGATCACCCAGCACGATCAGACCGCATGCGGACGGGATCGCCAATAACAATACGAGCTTGATCGCATCCGACAACGTAGAGCGAAATTTGTCGAAATTATTTTCGGATGCGAGTCGAGATAAAGTAGGGATCGCCGCTGTTCCGACGGCGACGCCGAAAATGCCGATCGGGAACTGCATCAGTCGAAAAGCATAGCTGAGCCACGACGCTCCCCCGTCGATCCCGGACGCTACCACCGTGTCCACGACCACTTTGACTTGGACCGCAGAGGTTCCTATGATCGCCGGTGCCATCAGCCGCATGACGCGACGTACGCCCTCGTCGCGAAAACTGAGGCCAAGCGAAAAGCGAAAACCCACTTTGAATAGGGATGGTATTTGGATGACTAACTGTGCCGCACCACCGATCAATGTCCCCATCGACATTCCAATGATCGCCCATTGAGCCGCATCGCTTGGAATAGCAAATTTATCCGTCGAGCGTTCCCACTCACCGCCGCTTAACCAGTACGCAAGAAAAAGTCCGGCGATGATCGATGCGATGTTGAATGCGGTCGATGCAGATGCGGGAATACCGAATCGCCCTTTAGTATTGAGCACCCCCATGGCAAGAGCTGCGAGTGCGACGAGCAGGATGAATGGAAACATCAACTGCATGAGCACCGTAGCCAGGGCAGCCTTCTCGGCGGGGTAGTAGTGGTTCGGATCGCCGAGGTAGTTGTAGGTGATCGCCTTTACGAGAAGGGGCGAAAGAAGAATTCCGAGAACCGTGACGATGCTAAGTACGACTGCCAGAGCATTAAACACGAGGCTCGCCAGCCGCCACGCTTCGGCCTCGCTATTCTTGAGCTGGTAATCCGTAAAGACCTTGACGAAGGCTGCAGATAGAGCGCCTTCGGCAAAAAGGTCGCGAAGAAGATTTGGAATCCGAAAGCCGACGATGAAGGCGTCGTAAAGAAATCCCGCTCCGAAGTAGCGTGCAAAGATCGTTTCGCGGATCAGGCCGAATACGCGCGAGAACATGACGGCGATCGAAACGATTCCCGCGGAACGGGCAATGCTCTGGGGCTTTTTTGATCCGTCTTCGACTATTTCTTCGACGTCAGTCGGATCGGCGAGTTCTTCGGGCTCTTCGGATGCGGGCGGCTCTTTTTGGATTTCGTTCATGCGTTAGGCGCGCAGGGTTTCCGAAAAAGAGTTTGCAACATCTTGGGGAATTGAACAAACGGGAGAATTTAATGCAGAGAACGCGGAG
>JANPJL010000028.1:0-36170 GCA_031425495.1 Acidobacteriota bacterium | reverse complement strand
ATCGCACTTCCGATCTTGATCGCGTCGATCGTTCTGCCGTCGTACATACCGGAGACAGTTTGGATATTCGTCATCATCGCGGTCCTCGCTCTGGCCGCCGGTTTGTTCGAGTTCTTTTCGCTTACGAAAAAGCTTGAGTTGAAGGGGGATGCCGGTGTCGCCTATGTGGGAGCGGCCGCCCTCACGGTGGCATTCATTGTAGACGCCCCGGCAATCGACCCGAATCTTTTGATGATTGCCCTCGCCATCTTCATCATTCTCGTTCTCATTACCCAAACGTTTCGTTTTCAGAAAGACTTTTCAAAAATGCTTACCGGAGCCGGTGTGACGGTGCTCGGCGTTATGTACATCGCATTTCTAGGCGGGTTCCTTATCTCGACCCGTGTCGGATTTGAGATGCACCCGTTTCTTTCCACACATTTGCTCGGTTACTTTTTCCTCGTGCTGATGGGTTCGGATACCGGCGCATACTTCGCCGGCCGCGCCTTTGGCAAACATAAACTCGCACCGGCGATATCACCGGGAAAGACGGTCGAAGGTCTGATCGGCGGACTCATTGCCGCGGCAGCCTTTGCCGCCCTTGCAACATTCTCGTTCTTCCCGGAACTGCCGTATCAGTACTCGATCCCGCTTGCGATCGTGATGGCCGGCGTCGGCGTGCTCGGCGATCTGGCCGAAAGCGCGATGAAGCGCGGTTCGAAAACAAAAGACGCCGCCAGCATCTTACCCGGTCACGGCGGATTGCTCGACAGACTCGACAGTTTGCTTCTCAACGCGCCTATCCTGTATTATTTTGCCCGGATTTACTTTTAGAAAATGAACGCCATTTTGAGAGTCGACGACAATAATACCTGAGGTGAGAGCGTTATTTTTTTGACGTTCCGCCTTTCGTTTGTCGCAAACTCCGAAAGGCGTTTTTTATTTTGGTGGAGGATTGGACGCGGATTTACGCAGATAACGCGGATAAGAATTTCAGATCTGCGTCATCCGCGTTTATCCGCGGCAAAAAGTTCTTATGTTAGATACACTCGGAACCCTGGAAAGGACACACACCTGCGGCGAGCTGCGCGAATCGCATGTCGGCGAACAGGTTGTATTGATGGGTTGGGTCGCGAAGAAACGTGACTTCGGCGTATTCACTTTCATCGATCTTCGCGATCGCGATGGAATGACGCAGGTCGTCCTAAGCGCCGAGACCCTCGCTGAAGCGCATTCGAAGGCGAAAGTCGTTCGCGGTGAGTTTGTGATCGCGGTGAAGGGCGAGGTCGTGTCGCGTGCCGATGGGACGCACAATGCAAAGCTCGCGACAGGTGATATCGAGATCCAGGTCGGCGAGTTACTTATTCTCAACGATGCGAAAGTACCGCCATTCCAACTCGAGGTTGCCGGTTCGGAAAATCTCGCCAGTGAAGACACGCGGCTCAAGTACCGGTATCTCGATCTTCGTCGCCCACAGCTCCAGAATAATATCCGGATGCGTGCGAAAGCTGTGTCGAGGATTCGAGAATATTTCGACAACCGTGGGTTCATCGAGATCGAAACGCCGATCCTTTTGAAGTCCACGCCGGAAGGAGCACGTGACTTTATCGTACCGTCGCGAATCCATACCGGAAAATTCTTCGCGTTGCCGCAATCGCCGCAGATCCTGAAGCAGATCACGATGATCGCCGGGTTCGACAAGTATTATCAGATCGCCCGCTGCTTTCGCGATGAGGATCTGCGTGCTGATCGGCAGCCCGAGTTTACGCAACTCGACATGGAAATGTCCTTCGTCAATCGCGAACAGATCTACCGCGAGATGGAAGGTATGTTCAACCATGTCCTGAAACTTATCGACGTGGACCTACCGACCGAATGGCCGCGGGTTACGTACGCGGATGCGATGCGTCGTTACGGTTCGGATAAACCCGACGTGCGTTTCGAGATGGAGCTGCGGGATCTGTCTGATGATTTGAAAGGCACCGACTTTGCGCCGTTCGCAGATGTCCTGGCGAAAGGCGGCGAGATCAAGTGCCTGGTTGTAAAAGGCAAAGCGGACTATTCGCGGAAACAAACGGACGAGTTGCAAGAGTTCGTCAAACGTTACGGAGCCGGTGCGCTTGCGTGGATAAAGGTGGGAGCTCAGAGCTCCCCTCCTGCCGGAGGAGGGGTGGCAGCCGCTTCGGCTGACGGGGTGGTGGGAGCCGATCGCGCGATTTCTTCTTCTCTTCTCAAGGTGTTGGGCGAATCAAAGATCGCTGCGCTCGCTTCGACGGCTAACGCCGAAAAGGGTGATGCTGTTTTGATCGTCGCGGGAACAAGATCTGTTGTGGCAGCGTCGCTCGGTGCGCTGAGAAATGAGATCGGACGCCGCGAGAACCTGATCGACCGCAGTCGATATGAAGCGCTGATCGTTACCGAGTTCCCGATGTTCGAGCACGACGCAGCGACCGATCGCTACATGGCGGCGCATCATCCGTTCACTTCGCCGATGGACGAGGACTTGGAGATGTTTAAGCAGGCGATCGAGAATGATGCCGAGCATCACTTGCTCGGGCAGGTCCGGGCAAAGGCATACGACGCGGTCATCAACGGCTACGAATGCGCCGGTGGCTCGATCCGTATTCACCAAAAAGATGTACAAGCTTTAAACTTCAAAGCACTCGGCATGACGACCGAAAGCGCTCGTTCGCAGTTCGGATTTTTCCTCGACGCGCTTGAATACGGTACTCCGCCGCACGGTGGTTTCGCCGCCGGTATCGAACGCACATGCATGATCCTCTGCGGAACCGAGAACATCCGTGACGTAATGGCTTTTCCCAAGACCGCCTCGGCACAGGATCTGATGATGGACTCTCCCGGAGTTGTCGATGGGGGGCAGTTAGGTGAGTTGGGGATTGAAGTTAGAGACGAATGAGCCAGAAGTTACGGAAAATCGGGCGCCGTTTGTCCACGTTGCCCGTGACGTAGTGCAATGCACCCGGAAGGTTCTCATTTGTCCATTTCTTTGCCATGTGGGAGCGGGGGCAAGCCCACCTTCCGGACTTGCGAATGGTGTTTACTTGACTTGGCCAGACGAATTGTAGTGTTAACCTGGTACGGGGAGCAAGAACGCCTTCCCACCTGCAAAGGCGGCTGAGTTTTATTGAACAATCCAGCTGAGAATACCGTAAACTACCTCCGAAGATGCCGAAAAAGTTCGATACAAACCCGCTCGATCCGGACTTTCCCGCGAAGGCCAAAGCCGCGTCGGCCACTGGATACAGCTCACCGCAAAAGACTTCGTTCAGTACGGCCGAGTTCCCTGCAGCACCGTCCAGCATTACAGAAGACGAGACTCGGCGCTTTAGCGAAGCAGACTTTCAAGCCTATTCTTATAGCGCTCCGCAACCCATCGCCCTTTCGCAACCCGCCGACAGGGCGGACATGAACCGTGCATCGGAACGAAAAGTGGGAAAGACGGGCGTTCCCGAAAAATGGCTTATCGGCTTGCCATACATTCCCTTCTCGGTGGGTCTTGTCGCCGGACTCGTGTTGCTGTTGGTGATCCCGAAGGAAGAAACCAAGGTGCGGTTTCACGCTGCCCAAGGTCTGGCGGCGCACGTAGGTATTCTGATCGTCAGTTCGATACTTGGCATAGTCGGCAATGTTGCGGATATTGCCGGGCTCGGGAGTCTGATCTTTACGATCGTAACGACGATAATGCTGATCGTGTTCGCCATCAAAGCATGGACCGGAAAGCCAGTCCATATCGAAACCGTCGACGATCTGACCAACTGGCTCGAGGAAAAGATCGGGCCGCTCAAAACCTAGACTGTCAAGAACGACAAGTTTATAGAACATCCATCGGCGGCGGTGCCTCTTCGATCGTGCGGCTTTTTATCCACGCCGTAACTACGAGGAATATCGCGAGGCCGATAAGCGCGAGCGAGATCACGCCGTTGATAAGTTTGATATCCAGCCCCGCCGCCGCCTGTAAATTCGAGTAGACCATAGACCCGAGTGCCCAGAGGGTGATCACGAGGACAAAAAGCATTGGTATAAGTGTGAAGGCGATTCGGCGGCGAGCCTTGTACAGCCACGCGGTGATAGAGAGGAGTGTAAGCGCCGCGAGAAGCTGGTTGGACGCGCCGAATAGACTCCAGAACTCGACATACGAGCCGGGCTTTGCGAAAAAGATCAGGACGAACGGGAGCGCGACTGTAACCAGCGTCCCAATAAGTGCGCCGATGTGACCAGGAATTCCCAGAAGCTCCTGGATCAGATATCTTCCCAAACGCATCGTCACGTCGAGCGTATCGAAAACGAAAGTCGAGAATGCCATCGCGCCGAATGTGATCGCGAACTGTAAATTCTCTTTCCCGATAACGATCGTTAGAAAATTACCGATACCGTTTCCGTAGATCTTGCCTGCCGAAAGGGCCTTGCCGTCCGGACCGATCAATGCGTCGCTCGTAGCGATCATTACCGTGACGAGGGCGATGAACGCGACAAATCCTTCGGCGAGCATTCCGCCGTAACCGACAGGTCTGGCATGCGTCTCTTTATCGATCTGCTTCGACGTCGTCCCCGAACAGACAAGGCCGTGGAATCCTGAACACGCGCCGCAGGCGATGGTCACGAACAGGAACGGGAAAAGCATGCCGGTCAACCCACCGACATCGAAACCTTTGAATGCGGGCTGTTGGATCGCATATCCGCCGAAGAATATCCCGACAATTCCGACGGCGATGGCAGCGTAAAGGATAAAGCCACCGAGGTAGCCGCGCGGCTGCAAGAGTGCCCAGACCGGTAACATGGACGCAGCAACGCAGTAGAGCAGGATGACGACCGCCCAAGTTTGGTGACTGAAACTTAGCAGGTGCGAATATTGCGTCCCGACATACGAGAGCGCGAAGGTTGCCGGAACAAAAATTATTGTCGCGAGCCAGAGCGGGGGTTTGACGAAACGTTCGACGAGGCCGAGCAAGATCGAGAGGCCGAGATAAAGTACGCTTGCCAAAGCAACGGCCCCGCCCGGATTGAAACGCGTTTCGCCCTCCAGCGCCGCGTCACCCGATACGAACGTGCCCGCCGTGATATCGGTAAACGCGACGGTGACGTACACGAGCGCTATCCAGATGAAAGCCATCATCGCCCGACCGGCACCGAGCCCGAGTTGGTCGCGTGTGATCTCGGCCACACTTTTCGCACTGTGACGAAGTGACGCGGTCAGCGTTGAGAAGTCGTGCACTGCACCTATCAACACAACGCCAAGTGCGATCCAGAGCAGGCACGGCAACCAGCCGAATGCAACGCATGCGATGATCGGCCCGGCGATCGGCCCGGCCGCCGCGATCGCCGAAAAATGCTGACCGAAAAGATAGAACGGAGACGTGGGCACGTAATCCTCGCCGTCGCTCAGCTCATGCGCGGGTGTGATCCGCGAGTCGTCCAGAGCGAACTGCTTCGTGATCCAACGCCCGTATCCGAAATAACCCAGGACGAGCCAGGCGAGGAAGGCTACAGCGAGAATTGTCAGCATAAGTTTTTGTAACGGAAGTTTCGGAGCGAGATAAATTTACGATAACTCGAACGCTGGCGGCAAACTTCATGGGTGCTTTAGCGTGATTCGCGTCGGTCTTTTTCTTTTCGAGTGTTTCGTGTATTTAGTGGTTCGGTTTTATTAAAGCCCATATCACGAAGTTCCTCTCTTGTTTCGTGTTTTGTTTTCGTGTGATTTCGTGTGATTCTTGGTTTTCTTTTTTCAAATCCGAACCACGAAATGCACGAAACACACGAACGAAGAGATCCTTTCGGGGAATCCGCGAGAGAGCACGAATGAACTTCCGCAATTTTCTCGGAGCCGATATTGCATTAGAATTCCTGTGATGAAATCTCTTCAAGAAACTTACTCGCCGGATGGCATCTGCTTCGGCTGCGGATCGAAGAATGAAAAGGGTTTGCGCATTCGCAGTTTTGTCGAAGGCGACGAGACGGTCGCCCAGTGGAGTGCAGAAGCATACCACCAGGCATTCCCCGGAATCCTGAATGGCGGCATTATCGGCGCCCTGCTGGATTGTCACTCAAACTGGGCGGCGGCGTATCACCTGATGCGGAAGCGAGGCGAAGATCGTACTCCGTGTACGGTCACGGCCGATTTTCATGTAAAGCTATTGCGGCCGACGCCGATAGACGGCCCGATAACACTGAAAGCACGGATCGTTGAATCAACAGACGATCGTGCGACTGTTGAGGCCGAGCTGATCGCCGGCGGGAAGGTTTGTGACACGTGTCGCGGAACATTCGTTGCGGTAAAGGAAGGCCATCCGGCATACCATCGGTGGTAAGCGGTTGTCAGTTGTCAGTTGTCAGTTGTCAGTTGTCAGGAGCTAGCATAAGTGACTTCGTCCGACTGCCAACTGACTACTATCTACCGACTACTAACTACCGACTACTCACCACTGACGACTGACCACCGACCACTGACAACTGACTACTGACTACTGACTACTGACTACTGACTTTTAGTTTTTCACTCTGCAGCGCATATTCTTCAGTGAGTTCCAGTTTCTCCATCCAGGCTTGCTGCTCGCGCATCAGCGACGGGAGGTGAACCACGTCCGAAAGCGCGTAGTTCACTAGATCGTCTGTCCAAACGCCGTCCCAGTTGCGGTTGAATTTCGCCCGGTGCGACTTTTCGAGGTCGACTGCGAAATAGCGGTACAAGGTTTCCGCTAGAGAAGCCGACTGATTGGCGCCGCGTGTCAACACTCTCTCCGCAAGCATCGTGTCGAAGATATTTTCAACTCGTATTCCGATGGCGGCCAGAAAATCGAGATCGAACTTCGCGTTGTGAAATATTTTGACTATCGATCGGTCGGCGAGAATATCGATCAAACGCCCGAGCCCGACACCTTCACTCAACGGCACAAGGACGTTGAAGTCACCGTCAGAGAACTGGATCGAGAACACCTTTCCATACCGCGGATCGAGCGACGACGTTTCGGTATCGCAGCCAAGCACCGACGCCGTCGCCAGACGCGAATACGCGAGCTCGATCTCTTCCGACGTGCGGGCAACCAGGACGTTCACATGACGATTGTAGTTCACTCCACATAGCGATCGAAATGTACTACTCTCTGTTTGATCGATTTGTTCTTCCGGTGTCTTTTGTTACGTGCGTGGTTAGTTCGGATCCACATACGGTTACGAAACAGAGGGACGTCGAATGAGAACCTGAACAACCTATGCTGGAACCGCTTACCGAAATTGAAGCACGCGTCCTCGGGAGCCTTGTTGAAAAACAACTGACAACACCCGAGTACTATCCCCTAACGCTGAACGCCCTAACGGCTGCATGCAATCAAAAGAGCAATCGCGATCCAGTTATGTCTCTCGACGAGACGGCGCTTATGACCGCGATCGACAGTTTGCGAGACAAGAACCTGGTCTATCTTTTCTACGGATCGGGCAGCCGTGCGGTCAAGTACAAGCACATGCTGCCGAGCGTCTACGATCTCGAACCGGGTGGAGTCGCTATCGTCGCAGCCCTCCTTCTTCGCGGCCCGCAAACGATCGGCGAGCTCCGTGAACGCACCGGCAGGCTTCACGAATTCGGTGGACTTGGTGAGGTTCAGGAAATGTTGGACGAACTGGCCCGACGCGACGAGCCGATGGTGATCAAGCTCGAACGGCAGCCTGGCCAAAAGGAAGCGCGTTATGCGCATTTATTGTGCGGTGAGATCGATCAGGACAAGGTCGTGACGAGCCGCGAGTCAACGGGAGCTTCAACCGCCGGCAGCACCGAGCGCATCGCAAAACTAGAAAATGAGGTGGAGAGCTTGCGGACCGAACTGTCGGAATTCCGCGTGGTCTTTGACGAATTCCGAAAGCAATTCGACTAGTTTTCCGCAGTCGCTCCGCCCGTATATTGATCTAGAACTTCTTTCAATCGGTCCGGGTTGACCGGCTTGTACAGCACGTCCGAGCATCCCGCTTTTAAGGCTTCATCCTTGATATCGCTGAATGCCGTAACAGCGACAACGGGCGTGGGTCGAAGGGTACTCTTATCTTTTATAAGCTGTGTGACCGAGAGTCCGTCGAGTAAAGGCATTCCGATGTCCATCAGGATAACGTCAGGCTGGAATTCGGCGGCTTTGTCGATCGCCTCGTACGGCCCAGAGGCTTCGATAACCGAGTATCCGAACTTCTCAATCATAAACTTCAGTAAAGTTCGAGTATCCTCGTAATCCTCTACTATCAAAACCCGTTTCTTCATACTACTTGCCCTGGCCTCTTGAATATTCTAAGCACCGTTGCATCACGGGAGCAAATATTATCCGGATAATGAAGATATGATTTTGAAGCATGGGCTTCGCATGCCTGCAATTAATAGACTTAGGCGTCTTAGGAAATAGTAAACGGCGACACCCTCGTTGCGGGGCCATCCGTGGAATTCCGTTTTACTTAGAATGAAACGGACCCCAATCCCGTAGAGTATCGGAGCCCGTATTTACTACTGGAACCCCATCGACGATGGCGGGGCGACCACAATCTTATCTCGGTAGATATTCTGGAAGAGGCGCCGCCCAAGCTCCGGGTTTAGCGTGTACATCTTTTTCTGCTGCGCCACGGCGGCGTCCTGGTTCTTATTTGCAAGGTAAAGATTCCCAAGGAAGTACTGCACCTCCTCATCCTTCTGATCAAGCCGCACCGCTTCCTCGATCTCAGCGATAGCGGTGTCAAATCTCTTCAGCATCGCATACGCATAGCCGAGGTGGACACGTATGGTAGCGTTTGATGGTGCGATCGACTTCGCTTTCTCAAGTAAAGTGATCGCTGCTTTGGGATCGTTGATTCCGATCCGTGCCGTACCGGAGTTCAGGAGCAGCATCGGATCGTTTGGCTTGAGAGCGATCGCCGTCGCGAACACCGTGACCGCTTCTTTTAGACGCTTTGCTTCCATCAAGACCACACCGAGTTGATTGAGCGTCACAGCGTTACCCGGCTGAAGCTCACTTGATTTTCGGAATGCGATCTCAGATCGGGCAAGGTCATTCAGCTCCCGATAAACGAGACCGAGATTGGAGTGGAACGCTGGGTCGTTAGGATAGAGTTCGATCGCACGACTGAATGAACTTAGAGCGTTGGCATACTCACCCGTATTAAATTCCGTCACTCCGAGGTCGTTCAGGATATGTGCCTCTCGCTGGTTAATTTGTTGAGAATTTGCCGCGGTCGCCAACGTGAGAACTACAACGAACACTTTGTAAAAAAGGTACTTCATAACTACTCCTTAATTCTTTGTGCCGTATTCAAGACGCGGGAGGCCGTGGGCCGGAACAGCTCCGGCCCTTTACATGAGGATCAATTGAAGGGGTGGTGCTGGTGTTACCGGCGGCGAACGCCGATCTTCATTTGAACGAGCTGTTCGACGGTGATATTTGGTTCGGCAGCACGGGCCTCGCGGATGAACTGGGGATCTATTTTGAAAATCCGGAATTTCACAATGTCCTCCGACGAGAGGTTTGACAACCCTTCGGCCTTCAACTCATTGAGAAACTCAGGCGTCACTTTAAAGATCCGAAATTTCACCAGACCTTCAAACTCGTTGCTGGCAAATCCCATCTCTTTCACCTGTCGGACATAGTCGGCGTCGATCTTGAAGATTCGGGCTTTCACGAGTTCCTCCATTCCGAGATTCGGAAAGCCGGTCGCTTTCATTTCCGACATGAACTGCGGCGTGATCTGGAAGATGAGGGCCTTGAAGAGATCGTCGATATCGAGCGGGCCAAAGTTGGCGGACTTCAGATCGTCGGCGAATGCGGTGGTAAGATTAAGTGTCGTGGCAGTAAATAGTTTGCTTTCAAGGTCGGCACTGCCGTGCGTTGAAGATTTGGCAAAGTCGAAGCCACGTGAACGCATTGCTTCGACGAATGCATAGTTGGGAGTGAACCGGAACGTTCCCGATCCGCGTCCGTTGACAAACGCTCCCTCGCAGTCGATGGTGCCCGCTTCACGTGCCAGGTTAAAACTGACCTTTCCGTTCTCGGCCTGCTCGCGCGTCAGGCCCCGGAGGTCGCTGTAAGCGAACCCCGAACCGTGCTGATTTCTCCCGCCGCCCTCACGGCGTACCTCAAAATTAAGCTGGATCTTATCCGGCTTTTCTTCTTTCGTGCTGGCCGTCCACTCACCCGTGATCATAGATTGGGCGACGATGACGTACGAACCGAAAACGAGAATGATGAACGCGAAATTTAATAAACGGAAGCCTAAACTCTTCGACATTACAGATCCCTCCAAATAGAAAATGTTTCTCTCGTGCAAGTAATTGCGTTACGAAAGAGAAACACCGTTCGGAAGGGCTTTGTGACAAGAATTCGTTTTGGGGGCGAAATGCGGCAGGTCCTGGTTAGGAGACGAGCGAGTCGAATGCCGAATCTATAAACTTGAAGTGGCGTTCCGAGTCATCGCGGATCGCACCCATCTTTTCGTAGAACGTCACGGCGGGCGTGTTCCATTCGAGCACCTGAAAATCGATCCGCTCGAACCCGCGCTGTTTTGCCAGTTTAGCGATGATCCTTACCATTGCCTCACCGAGTCCGTTGCGGCGAAACTCTTCCGCGATAAAAATGTCCTCGAGATAGTATCCGCACTGGCCGCGGAAGCTCGCAAAATACGGATAGAACATCGCATAGCCGATCGGTTTATCCTCGTGGAATGCTACGAGTCCCTCGACAAAAGCGTCCTCGCCGAACATTACTTCGGAAAGCCTGTCTTCGGTTATCTGACAGTAATCAGAAAGGTTCTCGTAGTCCGCAAACTCGCGCATCAGAAGGACGATCGCGGGAACTTCGTCGTGGGTTGATTTGCGAATTTGAATATCCATAAATTAGCCGTGCCCGGCACAGATTCTACCAAGCACGGCTGATGATTTCTAACAGCGAACCGATCGATTACCCTTTACGTCTGGCCGGCGCCGTTTTTTGGGGTGCCAGCTTTTGGTCATTCTTTAACTCTTCGATTATCGCCTTAGTGCTTTCTTTGAGCTTGTGGGTCTCGGGGGCAGTATCCACAAATTTCTGCATGTAGTTCAGTCCTTCTTGCAGAAACTCCTTGTTAGGCGGGCTAGTCATCGAACCCTCTGAATAGAGGGCGAGTCCGAGACCGGCAAGTGCATCCAGATTATTGGGGTCGGCTTCCAAGACCTTTCGAAACGCGGCGGTCGCAGGCTTGAGTTCACCCGCACCGTTCATATTACCTGCGTAAGCCAACAAAATGGGCGTCCGCTTGACGGCATCAGTTTCAGCAGCAAGATACTGCTCGAGAACTCCGCCAGCCAAAGCCTCTCTCGCTGGGTCAGGAGCTATACGTGCCGCAAAACCGTGCGTATCCAGCAAGTTCGTCAACAGTTGGGTCTTCGTCAGAGCGAATTTGGCCGCGTCAGCGGCATTTGGCGCCGGCGCATTCTTTAGGATCTCGAGACCCCTGTTGAAGGCGGCAATCGCGTTTGTAAAATCAGGTTTGGTTTTTTCGATCGCCGCGACCCTTCCTGTTGGATCCCCTTGTGCCGCAGCGTTGTACGTTGCCAGAGCTCGCTTCTGAAGCGCGACGCCCTTGTAATTGAGAAGAACCGGCGCGCTGCCTTCGAAGTCCGGATCAGCCTCGATACCCTTGTCGAACTCAGTGATCGCAAGATCGTAGTTCTGGGCAGTGAATGCGGCCGCCCCAGCTTTCAGCGCCGCGTTGACAACCTTGTTCGCGTCCTCTGCCTTTTTATTTGACTCGAGGATCTTGGCATTCTTTTTCTGTAGCTCTTCCTGTTGCTTCTTCTGTTCCGCCGACATTTCGGCTGGCCCGCCCGGAGGCAGATTCGCTGCAGCAGTGGCTGCCTCGCGTGCTTCGGTCTCGGTGAGCCGGCGTCCGTCGCCTTCGTTGACCACGAAAAGGATCCGTTCCATCCCGCCCTTCACATCGGGCTGGATTTTTGGTCCGATGCCCACGCCGCTAACAGCCAGCACGTACCTTTGGCCCAATGGAAACCCGACGAAGTTGAACTCGCCGCGTTTATTAGTTCGGGCCTCCGGCATCTTTCCGCTGCCGATGTCGGTACGGAAAGCTTCAACCAAAGCGTCCGCGACCGGAACCATTGTTCCGTCGGGCTTTTGGAGTTTTACCTCGCCGCGGACCGGGGAATTCTGAGCGATGACCGACGCGCTCGTCAGTGTGCAAAGGGCTGCCGTTAAGAAAAATGCAAAAAAAGTTTTTCGAGACATTATTGACCTCCGACTTGGGTGCAAAACCGCTTCCTATGATGCGGTGGCCGCAGGACGCGTTTAATAGATTTTTAATATTCTACCCAGATTCCGTCGAAATTTGAAGTGATCCCTATTCCTGACTCGTCCGGGCTACTGCGATTCTTCATCGGCGGGCGCCTGTGTGATAATTAATTTCTTCGTAAATGGACCTGGATCAACGCTAAATTAGTGGAAAGAATCTATAACTTCAGCTCGGGTCCGGCAGTTCTGCCGGTTGAGGTATTGGAACGAGCCCAAGCCGAAATGCTGTCTCTCGGCGGTGCTGGAATGAGCGTCATGGAGATGAGCCACCGCTCGAGCCATTTCGGAAACATTCTCGAGTCGGCCGAAGGTTCGCTTCGCGAGCTGATGTCGGTGCCGGCTAACTACAGGATCCTCTTTCTCCAGGGGGGTGCCTCGCTCCAGTTTTCAATGGTCCCGATGAATTTCCTGCCAGCTGACGGGGTTGCGGATTATGTTGTGACCGGAGCTTGGAGCGTCAAAGCCGCCACCGAAGCAAAGCGGTGTGGAAACGTCGCGATCATTCACAACACCGAAGCGGATGGTTTTCGCGCGGTCCCCGATCCTTCAGAGCTGCGATTCACACCGGACGGCGCCTACATTCACTATGTTTCTAACGAAACTATCGACGGCGTCGAATTCAAGTACGACCTCGACGGCGGTGGAGCTCCGGTCATCTGCGATGCGTCGTCGAACATTCTGTCGAGGCCTGTCGATTTCGAAAAGTACGCGCTGATCTACGCCGGGGCGCAAAAGAACATTGGACCAAGCGGTGTAACGGTCGTGATCATTCGCGACGACATGATCTCGCGGGTTCCGACCGGCCAGCATTCTTCCCTCGACTACCGAAAGATCGCCGAGAATCACTCAATGGCAAATACCCCGAACACATGGGGAATTTACATGATCGATCTGGTCTGTGCGTGGCTGAGAGATCAGGGAGGCGTGTCCGCGATAAAGACTCGGAACGAGGAAAAGGCTGCAGTTCTATATGACTGCATTGATGGAAGCGATGGCTTCTACAAGGCGCACGCGAATCGAAACTGCAGGTCCGTGATGAATGTCACCTTCCGACTCCCATCCCCCGACCTCGATGAAATGTTCTGTGATGAGGCCTCGGCTATAGGCCTCGACGGACTTCGCGGGCATCGATCTGTAGGAGGTATCAGAGCCTCGATCTACAACGCCTTCCCGCGTAAAGGTGTCGAAGTGCTGGTCGATTTTATGAAAGACTTCGCGGCGCGGAAGGGGTGATCAGCTCAAGGCCGAGCCGACGATTCCTATCAGCTCCGCCTCATCCGACTCGTGGACAGTTCTCAGATCTATCAATACTCTTTCATTTTCGATCCGTGCGATCACAGGCGTACTAGCCGAGCGGAGCCTCTGTTCGATATCCGTAGCAGATCGAACTGAGTGCTTTAAAGCCACCAAGGCGGTTTCCCTTCTCACTCCCGGCGCCGCACCGCCTCCGACTACCGATTCCCCTGAGATTATCTCGACGTCGACGTCGCCGGCCGATTGCATCGTCGCCTTTAGCCTGTCGACAAAAATACGACTCCGCTCTTCGACCTCGTCTCTTGTAATTCCTAGCATCCTCAGAACCGGGACGGTTTCGCCCTCATCGCCGCGCAGATAGGATTCTATTGTCGCTTCGAGCGCCGCGTATATCAGTTTGTCGACACGAAGTGCACGATAGAGTGGATGCTTACGGAGTTGCTCGATTAGCGGCGCTCGCCCTACGATCAAACCGGCCTGTGATCCGCCGAGAAGCTTGTCGCCGCTAAATGTGACGATGCCGGCCCCGTCCGCGATCGAGCGCGAGATCATCGGCTCGTCAAGCCCGAACTGCCCGAGATCAGTGAGCGCACCCGAGCCGGCATCCTCGTACAGTAAAACTTCCCTTCGATTCGCCAGTTCTGCGAGAGCGGCAAGAGAAGGCGTCTCTGTAAAACCCACGATCCGGTAGTTCGACGGATGAACACGCAGAACGAGTTTGGTCTTCTGACCGATCGCCTGTTGGTAGTCGGATAGTTTTGTACGATTGGTCGTGCCGATCTCTTTCAAGATTGCACCTGATTGCGTCAGAACATCCGGAATCCGAAAATCTCCACCGATCTCTACCAGTTCACCGCGTGAAACAACGACTTCGCCTCCGGCCCCGAAGACCGAAAGGACTAGAAAGGCGGCTGCAGCGCAGTTGTTGACGACCAGCGCCGCCTCCGCACCAGTCAACTCTGTTAGCAAGCTCTCAACATAAAATCCCCGCTTCCCTCTTTTGCCGGACAAGACGTCGTACTCCAGGCTGCAGTAACCTGAGGCGTTATGAATCGCTTGTATCGCGGTGTCTGAAAGCGGCGCACGCCCGAGGTTCGTGTGGATCACGACGCCCGTCACGTTTATCACTTTGCGAAGCCGTGTCTGGCTCCTCGACCTCCAAAGCTCACCCAGCTTTTCGCAAGCGGCGGCGAGCAGGTCTTCTTTTGAATATGCCGTCGGCCCCGTGGCTTTCGTCCCGTCTTCAGAAACTTGCTGTCGAATAGATTCGATTGCTTCGCGGGCGAGTGACGTTAATCTCCTGGTTCCGACGCTCGAGAGCATTTCCCTTGTCGCCGGCGCATTCAGTACGTCGTCTGTGGACGGAAGCAGTTTGAGATCTGCTGCCCTGTCTGCAGCTCGCGGATTTCCCATGGCAGTAGTGTAACCAAAAGCCAATAAAAAAGTCGGATGAGGCGGTCGGATTCCTGATATACTCGGTCTGGCCTTCAACGTATTTCCCGCCCCTCAAATCGACCCGTATGCCGCCAAAATCAACTAATCTTTACCGACAGACGCCCAGCCGCCTGGAAGAAACCGTTGCAATAGATAAGCAGTTGGGAAAGGTCGAGGATGACATCCGCCGGCTAAAGATCGAATTCGATATTTTTTTTAACGGAGCCGTAAAGCGTCCGCCTCTGGAGGCGAGGGCTCGGCTCGAATCGCAGATCAAGCGCCTACTCGACAACCGCCACTTGTCCTACGCGCAGCGATACAGGCTCAACGGTCTCGTCGGCCGATTTACATCATATCGGGAACTATGGCGCCGCACGCTCCGCTCGAAAGGCGAAGACCTGATTTGAACGGCAATCTTTGATGAAAAAAGCGAACAGTGAAAAATCACCGTTCGCTTTTTTTTCCTGACGTTGCAGGAGAATGCTAATACCCGTGATCGGATCGAGCCGTACTACACGGCGAGCTTCGATACGTTCTCGGCTTGCGGCCCCTTAGGACCGGTGGTCACCTCGAATTCAACTTCCTGACCCTGGATCAAGGTCTTGTACCCCTCGCCCGATATCGCGCTGTAGTGCACAAAAATATCCTGCTCGCCGGGTTGTTCGATAAATCCATAACCCTTGGCGTTGTTGAACCATTTGACCAGACCGATTGTTTTAGACATTGTTTCTAATTCCTCCTACAAACTAAAGCACTAATTTTTTCCCGGCATGGCCGCCGGATAAAACAAAAAGCCGCATCCTGACCGCCATGCGAAAAGCGTTCACGGATACGGCAAAAAATCTTGAATGGACGTGTGTCTTTGCAAACAAATAACAAATCTTAAACTTCAAGATTTTCCCGCTAGACGTTGGGTTTTATTGATTGTCGAAAGTGAATTTACTCATATTTGTAACGTCTGTCAAGATGTATCTCAAAATTTCCGCGCGAAATCTTAAAATTGACATGAGTGAGAGCATAAACGAAGATTGTGCTGGTTTTTAGCGGTCGATCTGAACGTTTCTAAATGGCACACGAATACGGAAAAGGAGCCTCCCTTTCATACAACAAGTACCTAAAAGTCCCGGAGTTGATCGCTCTGCAGGGGACGCTTTCGGATCCCGCGAGCCACGACGAACTTCTTTTCATAATCATCCATCAGACGTACGAGCTTTGGTTCAAGCAGATACTTCACGAGGTCGACGCGACGATCAAGTGGCTGAACGAAGGACGAATGTTCCGCGCAAACCATAGCTTGCGGGCAGTTATCGGCATAGAGAAAGTTCTTGTAACGCAGATCCATCTGCTCGAGACAATGGCCCAGATCGGCTTTCTCGAATTTCGCGACAAGCTCAATCCGGCGAGCGGATTTCAGTCGATGCAATTTCGCGAGCTTGAGTTCGTTTCCGGGCAGAAGAACGAAAAGATCCTTTCGGCGTTCAAGGATGATGAGTTTGCTCACAATCGTTTGAGCGAACGTATGGCGGAACCTGGATTAGACGACGCGTTCTGGGGTTTGCTTGGACGCAGCGGCTTCAAGGTTGAGACCCACGAAGAAAAGGTTCAGTCGATCGTCGAGATCCTGACGCATCCCGAGCCGAACGCGGATCTTTTCATAATGCAGGACCTGCTCGTCGAGCACGATGAAAACATCTCGCTCTGGCGCTATCACCACGTACTGATGGTCGAGCGGATGATGGGAATGAAGCCGGGCACGGGCGGATCCGAAGGCGTCGGTTACCTGATGACAACGCTCACCAAGAAGTTCTATCCCGAGATCTGGGAAGCGAGGACGCATCTAAAAGTTTCCCAGCCAGAATAGGTTTGATTGAAACGTCTTTCTCTTTTCGTGTCTTTTTCGTGTGATTCGTGGTTATCTTTTTTCGATTAATTCCGTGTTCCTCCGTGCTGCTCAGTGCATTCTGTGGTCATCTTGTATGCGGGAACCACCGAATACACGGAAAGCACGGAACAAGAATTAGCCATTTTTCAAAGTGAACTGTTAATGAAAATTAACGATCCTTCACCTAGATTGCATTCGCTTCGCTCACGGTCATCGCGAACTCTCATTCCCCAACCTGTCTACACTCGTAACTATGATCTTGTCGATCTTCCGCTCAGCAGACAGGGTGATCGATCTTTCGCTCGCCGGTAGGATCGACTGACTCCACCCATCCTTATCCTTCGCATACACGACGAACCAGAAAGCCTTTCGACGCCCGCGTTCCGTCCAACTCGCTCGTACAAATCTACTGTCGCGTGAGATGGACACTTTCGGCGACGCTGGCTTTGCGGATTTGATCCAGGCAAACGCCGGGATAACCGCGTCGCGCGGATAGATCCGATCGCGCATTGTATTCTGGATCGCTCCCATGTCGTTTCGCAGAGATTTGAAACTGAAGTAGATCGCCCCGCGAGTCTCCGTCGAACGGCGTGTGCTGTCGATCTGCGACGCGATCTCGCCATCGTTAAACGTAGCCGTGGAACCGATCCGATACGCGGCGACGCCCGGCCAGATGAAGCGGCGCTTTGTGTTTTGCTCCTTCCACCAATCGAGCAGAACCGGAAAGCTCAGACCCTTTCGCGACGTCTCCCAATACAATTGCGGAGCGAGATAGTCGACCGTCCCATCCTGCAGCCACTTGCGAGCGTCGGCATAAAGCTCGGCGTACGCATTGAATCCGGCGATGTTTCTTTCCGGCATCGGCTGCCAGATACCGAACGGCGATATGCCGTATACGATCTCCGGTTTGATTCGCTTGATCGTGCGTCCAACCGTTTCGATGAATGCATTTACATTTGAACGGCGCCAGTCGTCGCGATTTAGCGTCCCGCCGGTTTTGGTATACGAATGCCAGTTCGCTTCATCGGGAAAATCGATCCTCTTACCGGCGGCGTCCTGCTCGGCGTAGGGATAAAAATAATCATCGAAATGAACAGCGTCGATATCATAACGACGAACAACGTCGGCGATCACGTTTACCGAATGCCACTGTCCCTCCGCGGAGGTCGGGTCGATCCACATCGAACGTCCGTATTGCCGAACTATGCTCGGCTTCGTTTTTGAAACGTGATCGGCCGACATCGTTTTCGCTGACGGATGATACGCGCGATACGGATTGAACCAGGCGTGAACGAGAATCCCGCGTCTGTGTGCTTCCGCAACAAGAAACTCGAGCGGATCGAAATCCTGCCGCTTTCCCATCTGCCCCGTCAGGTACTCGGACCACGGCTCGATCGAAGAGCGATAGAGCGCGTCGGTCATCGGGCGCACCTGAAAGATGACGGCATTAAGCCGCAGCTTTTTCGCGAGATCGAGAGACGCGCGAAGCTCCTCTTTCTGCTGCTCGGCGGAGAGCCCTTTCTTTGTCGGAAAATCGATGTTGTCGACCGTCGCGATCCAGACCGCCCGGAACTCGCGTTCCACGGGCGGGGGCGGTTGCGTGAATACAGACGCCGCGAATAAGAAGAGTGAAAGAAATATCTTCATACGAATTCTGAAAACACGTCGTTCGAAAACAGCATACCTTTACGCGTTAGTCGCAAATGAACATCATCCAGTTCGACAAGTTCTTTTCCGATCAATTCTGATAATTCTCGCTCGTACTTTTGGGTAAGATCGGTGCCGAACCTTTGGTGATACTCGCTCAGTTTGATCCCATTGTTCAATCTGAGTCCGAGAAAAACAAATTCAGACGCGGTGTCGACGAGCTCGCGAGAAGCTTCTGCGTCTCCGGAGCTTTCGATCCGATCAACATAGTCCGCCGTGTCGCGTACGTTTGCATAACGCTCACTCCCGTCGAACGAATGCGCCGATACGCCAAACCCGTAGACCGGCTCGAGCCGCCAGTATTTCGAGTTGTGCCGCGATTCGAAACCGGGCTTTGCAAAGTTCGATATTTCGTATTGCTCGTATCCCGCGGTCGTTACCTTATCGAGCATCAGTTCGTACATCTCAGCGGCAAGTTCCTCATCCGGAATCGGCCTCCGACCTGCACGGATCTGTTCGGCAAGCGGCGTGGCTTCGTGGATCTCGAGCAGGTATAGCGAGAGATGCTCGGGCTGCATCGCCAGCGCTTCACCAAGATTGCTCTCCCAGTTTTCGAGGCTTTGGCCCGGCAGCCCGGCGATCAGATCAAAACTGATGTTATCGAAGCCCGCCTCACGGAGCAGCCTGAAAGTTGTGCGCGCATCATTCGCGTCGTGCCCGCGAGCCAACAATTTAAGATCGTGATCGTCAAAAGTTTGCACACCAAAGCTCGCCCGGTTTACACCCAGCGAGCGGTATCCGGCAAGCGTCTCGGCAGTAACAGTCGCCGGGTTCATTTCCATCGTGATCTCTGAATCCGCTGCGACGTCGAACTGTGTGCGAACACTTTCGAGAATACGTTTCACCTGCGCCGGCGAGAGAAGCGACGGCGTCCCGCCGCCGAAATAAATCGAACCGACCGATTTGGGATTTGGGATATGGGATTTGGGATTTGCGTCGCTGAACCTATGGAGTTCGGTGCAAAGCGCTTCCGTGTACCGCTCGACTGCATCGCTGCTGCGATAGACATCGGTCGCGAAGTCGCAGTACGAACAACGCGATTTACAGAACGGGATGTGAAGGTAAACGCCGGGCGACATGAAGTCAGTTTACAGGCGGGCGTTGTAATAGATAAACCGCAAGTTTATGAGTTAGCCGCGGCGGCCGACTCAAGCTTCTTTTCAAGCGAAGTTTCCCACGCGGCTTCGAGCTCCGAGACCGGTGACGAGATCGCCTCGTCGTCGCCGATCGAGATCCGCAGAACATCGTCCCCGACATTTCCGATGACTGCGAACGGGCAATCGCCGACAAGATCCTTTACCGTTTCCAGTTTTTCCGCGGCGTAGCTGATCACTATCCGCGACGGCGATTCCCCAAAGAGCACGGCCTCATTCGAAACGTCTGAAGATTCAAGTTTGATATCGGCCCCAACCGCTTCGCGCCCAAGCGACGAGAAGCAACTCTCCGCGATCGCGACAGCTAGGCCGCCGTCCGAGCAATCGTGGGCAGACTTCAGCAGACCGGCTTCGGCGAGTTTCAGACATGCGTCCTGAACTTGCTTCTCGAGCGAGAGATCGATCTGCGGGACGCGGCCGTCGGCGATCATGTCGCCCGTAGTCTTGCCGAGAATTGTCCGTGCAAATTCACTGACGGAAAGATCGTCGTTTGTGACACCGAGCAGTGCGATCACGTCGCCGTTATCTTTGAAGCCGTGCGTGACTATCTTTCGCGTGTCTTCGATAAGGCCGATCATTCCGATCGTCGGTGTCGGCAGGATCCCGCGGCCTTCAGTCTCGTTGTAGAACGAAACGTTACCGGAGACGACCGGTGTTTCAAACATCTCGCACGCCTCTTTCATTCCGTCGATCACATCCGAAAATGAGCGCATTACCTCGGCTCGTTCCGGCGAAGCGAAGTTTAGACAGTTAGTAACCGCGATGGGCTTTGCTCCGACGCAAACAACGTTGCGTGCGGCCTCGGCGACGGCGAGCTTCGCTCCTTCGAATGCATTGACAGCGACATAACGCCCGTTTCCATCGAGACACATCGCTACCGCACGGCGCGTTTCCTTTACGCGAATCACCGCCGCATCCGCACCAGGAAGCACTGCCGTATTTGTCCGGACCATCGTGTCGTATTGTTCGTAGACCCAGTGCTTGGAGCAGATGTTTTGTGAGGCAAGAAGCTCTTTCAGAGCTTGTTCAAGGTTCCATGTTCCATGTTCAAGGTTCGTCTTCGATACTTCTGACCTTGAACCTTGAACCTTGGACTTTGAACCTTCCGCCGCCATCTCCCTCTCATACTTCGGTGCTTCGTCGGTCAAGGCCATAACGGGCAGGTCGGCTTCGAGATTTCCGTTGTGAAAGATCTTCAAGCGATTACCTTCGACGACCTTGCCGATGACGACCGCGTCGAGGTCCCACTTATTAAATATCTCGACTACCTGTTTCTCGCGGCCCGTTCGCGCGACTATCAGCATCCGTTCTTGCGATTCAGACAACAGCATTTCGTACGCCGTCATGTTCGTCTCGCGCTGCGGAACCAGAGTCAGGTCAAGTTCGAGACCGGTGCCGGCACGTGCGGCCATCTCGACTGACGACGATGTCAGCCCGGCGGCTCCCATATCCTGGATACCGGCGATCGCACCGCTACGCATTGCTTCGAGACACGCTTCGAGAAGCAGCTTTTCGAGAAAGGGATCGCCGACCTGTACCGTCGGACGTTTTTCGAGAGCCTCGTCGTCGAATTCAGCGGACGCCATCGTCGCACCGTGGATCCCGTCACGTCCCGTCTTTGCACCCGCGTACAAAACGGGATTGCCGACACCCTCGGCCTTTCCAAAAAATATCTGGTCCTTGCGAACTACACCGAGTGCAAATGCGTTTACCAGCGGGTTGAGATTGTAGGCTTCGTCAAAGACAACTTCGCCGCCCACGGTCGGCACGCCGAAACAGTTTCCGTAATGGCCGATTCCCTCAACGCAGCCTTTCAGGATCGACTTGTTTCGGTTGCCGTGTTTCGGATCATCAAGCGGACCAAATCTAAGCGAGTTCATCGCCGCGATCGGGCGGGCACCCATTGTGAAAACATCGCGCAGAATCCCGCCGACACCTGTCGCCGCACCTTGGAAAGGTTCGATAAAACTCGGGTGATTGTGCGATTCGACCTTGAATGCAACACACCAGTCATCGCCGATATCGATCACGCCCGCATTCTCGCCCGGAGGTACGATAACGCGCGGGCCGGTAGTCGGAAGTCGTTTCAGGTGGATCCGCGAAGACTTGTACGAACAATGCTCCGACCACATCACGCTAAAAACCCCGAGCTCGGTTATATTCGGCTCGCGACCCATGATCCTCTCGATCTTTTCGTATTCCTCGGTGGTAAGCCCGTGCTGAGCGATTATTTCCGGAGTGATTTGCGTCATTGTGAGGTTGCTTACAGTGTTCGGTAATCAGAAATCGGCGGGGTTTAGAGCTCCCGGACTCGGGTCCAACTCTGCGCTCACAACTCCGAACTCAGACTTCCCCGCTGCAAAACAGAAGAGTTTATTCGGTGAGAGCGATTTTTTCAAATCGCAGCCGGATAAACTCTTCGTCAAAACCGTGTACCTAAAACCTACTGCGCCGCCGGGGCACCCATCGCCGCCCATTCCTCTTTTGCCGGTCCATAAACTCCCGGAACCGAAAGTCCCGCCTGGCGCATGAGCACCGTCATCTGTCCGCGGTGATGTGTCTGATGGGCGATCAGATAGAAGAGCGTCAGGCCGCGTTCCCATGTTTCGCCGTACATGTCGTCGGATTGAAGCAGCGTTTCGTCGGTCCAGTTTTTCTTCACTTCGTCGGTCACCGACTTTGCCGCTTTGTTGTATGTAGTCGCAATCTCGGCGGCACTGGTCGGACATTCCGCGTCGTGACCCGGAGCGTCAATTGTCAGACCGACGAGCCCTAGCATTTCGCCAAGCGTGTGCGTCAAATGCCATGCGAGAAATCCGAGCGTCCTGCCGTCGACCGTAACCTTTTGCCCGAGCGAAGCGTCCGTCAATGCGTTCAAAACTTTCCCGGTCGATTCGGCTTCGTACTCCCAGTGCTTTATGAAGTCTTCGATTTTTCTAATCATAGTGAACTTCCTTTTGTACAAGCGTACGCACAAAGGCGAGTCTCGAAATCCCGACGCGACACAGTTCTGCCGCACCTTGCAGTGCGGAACCGGTTTTGTCGCTCGATCCAGACGATTCGCATCTGGCTTTAATCTCTTCGCACCTTCGGTGCGATGTCCCCCGGTGGTTACGTGTTCGACTGCAAACTATTTACTGGCGGGTGTAGTAGGCGGCGAGAGCAGTTTATCGAGCTCTGCCCGCAGCGTTTCCATCTTTACTTTTCCCGGGCGAACATAAGCCTGCTTACCCGATACGTCATAAAGGATCGTGAACGGCAGGGCGCCGGTGAAATCCTTTGACACGATTGCAATCGCCGCGTCGTCATCCTCCGCCTTGAGCAGGTACGCCGGCATTTCCGCTTTCATCTCGGCAAGAAACTTCGGTACGTCGCGGGCGATCTCGGAAAGTTCATCAAGCGAGATGGTAATGAAGTCGATCTTTCCTTTGTATTCCGCATCTAGTTTGACGAGATCCGGAAACTCCTCGCGACACGGGTCACACCAGGTCGCCCAGAAATTCACGAGCAGTGGCTTGCCTGCGGGTGTCAAGGATTTGCGAAGTCCGGCGATGTTGAGCTGCTTTACGACCGGAGCTTTCCGCGGTGCGGCTACGACCGGCGCGGAATTTCCGGCGCCGGTGTTGGCCTGTGCGATGATCGACGCCGACAGACAAAGAACAAATACTGCGGCGCACGCGCCGGACTTCGCGATTCTGACAAATGACATTCTGAACCTATTTCTCTACGCGTTTGATCGAGCAGCCGAATGCATTCGCACGTGTCTTTTCGATGGCCTTGCCGGACAATGCGGAATCGAACGCGGTTCTGAGATACGGATCTGTGATCGCCTTTCCGCTCTTATCATTGTCGATCGCTCCGTGATAAAGCAGCGTGTTCTTTGCGTCCAAGAAGTAGACCTCGGGCGTCACCGTCGCACCCAGTTTGTCGGCGAATACATTGCCCTTATCGATCAGCACCGGAAATTTGTAGTTCTCCGCGGCATTCGTCTTCACCCATTCGGCCGACTCGGTGTGGTTCGAGTTGATCCCGATGAAAGCTATCCCTTTCGCCTGATAGTCCGCCGCGATCTGGCTGATTCGTTCGTTGTACTGCTTCACGACCGGACATTGAGCCGAAAGAAATACGATGACCGCGCCGTTCTTTCCCTTGAGGTCGTTGAACGAAGACATTTTGCCGTTTGTGTCCGGCAGTGAAAAATTTTCGAGTGTCGTGCCAACCGCAAAATCGGCGGCATTACCCATGGTCGGTGTCAGAACAAATGCGAATAGAGTCAGGATCGCAATAAAGGCAGCGCTTTTTCGGTACATGATTGATACTCCTTTGGGTCGAGAATGAGCCTGTATTTTAACAAGCGTGATCTATTGGGACAAGTAGTTGCACATTTGACGCACGGAGGCGTCCGATAGTTTCCTGACAGTGTCGCGCTTAGCGTGCCGGAGATGTTAGGGAATTGTGTCGAAACGCATCGCGTCGCTGACTAGTGGTATAATTTGCACGTTTTCCCGTGCCAAAAATAGGTCAACAGTTTTCCCAGTACCGGATCGTCTCGCCGCTTGGATCCGGCGGTATGGGAGAGGTGTACCTCGCTGAGGACGACCAACTCCACCGGAAGGCCGCACTGAAATTCCTTGCGTCCGAGTTCGCCTCCAACTCGGATCACCTGCAGAGATTTATTCGCGAGGCCCGCGCCGCATCTGCTCTAAATCACCCGAACATCTGTACGATCTACGAGATCAAGGCCGATGGAGACGCTCCGTTTATCGCGATGGAATATCTCGAAGGCGAGACAGTTTCGTCGATGATAAGACGTCGCCGGCGGAATGTCCGGCAGGCGCTGGATGTTGCAAGCCAGGTCTGCAGCGCCCTCGTCGATGCGCACGAGGCGGGTATCGTGCACCGCGACATCAAGCCGGCGAACATAATTATCACGAACCGCGGTCAGGCGAAGGTCCTCGACTTTGGTCTTGTAAAGGTGGTCGACGGCGAGAACTTTGCGATAAACGGGGATCAGTTCCTCACAAAGGCGGGGATGATCGTCGGCACCGCGTCGTACATGTCGCCCGAGCAGGCTCGCGGATTGGAAGTCGACGGCCGTAGCGATGTTTGGAGTCTAGGCGTAGTTCTCTACGAGATGCTTACGGGTAGCCTGCCGTTCAGCGGAGCCACCTCGACGGACACTATCGCGGCGATACTTACAAAATCGCCGGTCCCGCCGTCACGGCTGTCCCCAAATATTCCACAGGAGTTCGAGAGGATAGTTCTTAAAACCCTGCGATCTAACCGGGACGAACGATATGGATCCGCGAGCGAACTACTAACCGATCTACGGGAGTTGATCCGGCAGGTGGAGTTCGAAGCTCACCTGCTGAATTCGACACCTGCCGGAGCCCCCGACGAGGTGACATTCATCTTCGACAAGGCCCCGACCGAGGTCGCCGTGCGGAAGACGCAGGGCGCTGCCGACACGGGAAATAAGAGCCGACGGATCAGCAACCTGCGAAGCTACATTTCTCAGATCATCGGTCGGCGCGCTGAGATCTCGGAGATAGCGCAGATGCTAAGAGACGACAAGGTCCGTCTCGTCACGATGACCGGTATCGGCGGTACAGGCAAGACCCGCCTTGCCCATGCCGTCGCGGAGACGATGATGGATGAGTTCCCGGACGGAGTCTTCATGATCGAACTCTCGTCCGTATCGCTTCCCGAAGTGGTGCCGGCATCTATCGCCCAGCCGCTTGGAGTTGAGGACGCCGGTGGGCGACCGTTCATCGACATTCTGAAAGATTATCTGTCGGATAAGCGGATGCTGCTCGTGCTCGACAATTTTGAGCAGATCGTCGAAGCGGCACCTCAGATCGCTGAGATCCTCGTCGCAGCGCCGTCGTTAAAGATCCTCGTCACCAGCAGATTTCTGCTCCGGATCACGGCCGAGCGCGAGTTCGTCGTACCGCCCCTCTCGCCGCCGCCGAACGAGCCGATGTCGTCGTTGGAAAAGCTTAGCCGGAATCCAGCCGTTCGGCTTTTCGCTGAACGAGCGGTCACAGCGGACCCGAGTTTTGGATTGACGACTGAAAACGTTCGCAGCGTGGCAGAGATCTGTACACGGCTCGAGGGCCTGCCGCTCGCGATCGAGCTTGCGGCCGCCCGGACACGTGTGTTGTCGCCAAACGCCATCCTTTCAAAGCTCGATAGCAGACTGCAGTTTCTCACCGGCGGGCCTCGCGATCTTCCCGAACGCCAGCGCACGATGGAAGGCGCGATCGATTGGAGTTACGATCTGCTCGACGAGGACGAGAAGGCGGTCTTTCGACGCCTGTCGGTCTTCGCGGCAAGTTTCTCGCTAGAGGCGGCCGAGGCGATTTGCAGCGGCGATGGATCGATCAACAAGGTACTGATCGTCGACGTAGTATCGTCTCTTCTCGATAAGAGCCTGCTTCGACGCATCGACGGACAGGGACGCGAACACCGATTTTCGATGCTGGAGGTCGTCCGAGATTATGCGTCGGCGACGCTAAGTACCAGCGGCGAGCGCGACGCCACCGGCCGTGCTCATGCCGAGTATTTCGTCGGCTTGGGCGAAACGGCCGAGCCGTATCTTCAAGCGGCCGAGTCGGCGGAATGGCTCGACCGTCTGGAGGATGAGCACGATAACCTGCGTGCGGCGATGCAGTGGTCCTTGATCAACGAGCCGCAAATGGCGGTTCGGCTCGCCGTGGCGGTGCGAAACTTTTGGCTCTTACACAGCCATCTGAGTGAAGGCTACCGGTGGCTGAAGGCGGCATTAGAGCGAGGCGGTGATCCTCCGCCCGAGCTGCGTTTCAAATTGATGAACGGCCTTGGACTTGCGGCCCGATTTCGCGGCGACTATGAAACGGCGAGGAAGGCCTACACCGACGGTCTTACGGCCGGACAAGAAGCCGGCGATAAGCAGGGCGTCGCGTTATCGAGCCGCGGTCTCGGTCTGGTAGCAATGCAGCAGGGTGACGCGCCGGCGGCGCGACAATACTTCGAATCCGGCTTGGGGATCAGCCGCGAGCTCGACGACAAATTCGGTATCGCGATCAGCCTCAGCTTTCTTGGAGATCTGGCCCGGACGGAACTGGATTTCGCGAGGGCCCGGCCCTTGTTCGAAGAGTCGCTCGGATTGTTTCGGGATCTCAACAACAAGAGCGCACTTAGCGACGCACTCAATAATCTTGGCGCTACATGTTTCGGCGAAGGCGACTTATTACTGGCGAAAAAGTACTTCGGTGAAGCCGCACGAATCGCGCTTGATCTCGGAAACAAGATGACGATCTCGTATTCGATAGACGGTTTCGCCGCACTGTCAGTCGAAAACTCGGATCTGGATAGGGCAGTGGAACTATGCGGGGCGGCGGAGGGTCTACGTGATTCGATCGGCTACAAGATCGAGCCGGCTGAAGAAATTTTTCGACTGGCCTATTTGGAAAAGTTACGGACGCAAGTGTCTGACGGGGATTTCGCGGACGCCTTCGAGCGTGGCCGTGCGACCTCGCCGGATGACGCCATCAAACTCGCCATCGTTGATGAGGAGTCCAACAAACTTTAGTTTGTTGGCGGCAGCAAGCTGAAGTTTGCTGAACCGGCTTACCCAAACAATCTCGGTAACCGTCGCTGCAGGTTTTTCGGAAGCAGGATCTCCATCGCGTCGTCGACCGTCACGATCCCGGCAATATCGCCCTCGTCGTCGATGACTGGAAGCGCGAGCAGATTGTATTCGGCGATTGTATGTGCGACTTCCTCCGCCGCATCTGCCGGATGAGCCGACCGGAATTCGCTCCGCATCACATCCGATAACTGTCGCGTCGGGTCGGCGAGGATCAGGCTTCTTAGACTGATCAACCCGCACAGCTTCCACGAGTTCTCTTCTTCGACGACGTATAGGTAGTAGATCATACCGGGCGTTTCCGCCATCTCACGAAGTCGCGCAATGGCCTCGCCCGCCGTCAGCTCCTTAGGGAATACGATGAATTCCGTCGTCATCAACCCGCCCGCCGTATCGTGATCGAAACGCATAAGCTCGGCGACATCGGCCTTCTCGTCATCCTCCATCAGGTCGAAAAGCTCCTGGGCCTTTTCATCGTCCATTTCGTCGAGAACGTCGACGGCATCATCAGGCGACATTTCTTCCAGGATATCCGCAGCACGCTCTTCATCCATGTCTTCCAGTATCCGTGCCTGGGCCTCGGTCGACATTTCCTCGAGCGTATCAGCCGCGGTTTCGTTGTCCAGACTTTCGACGACTTCGGTCCGGTGGATCGGCGAAAGTGTCTCGGCAAGTTGTGCGATCTCGACCGGATGGAGGCGCGACAGCTTGTCCTTCGACGATTTTAATTGAACGGTCACGGTCGCAGTGTCGGTAGCCAGATACCCGACATCCGCCCAATCGAGCACCTCGACCGGACGCGTGCTCCCATAAAAGCCCTTTGGCATAAGCCGGCGAAGAAATCCCTGCAGGCTCACATCTGCACCAGTTACGCGCCAGAAGTCACCAACGTCGATAAGCTGAACGTCGTTGACGCGGACCACACGTTTTCCATCGACATCGATCAATTGATTATCGAGCACATCTTTTGCGAGCAGCACTTCTCCTTCGCGCCGTTCAAACGGCGTCAGATCGAGCTTTGCCGAACTCATCCGGGCTCCTTGCTCAGTCAACGAAGCGATGTTACGCCGAGGAATAAAGAAACTCCTTCGACGGAACCGGGCCACGACGCCGATTACTGGCGGGTAATCGTCGCTGCCATACCGAACGAGGACGTCGCTGATAGAGGCGATCTTGTCGTTTCGGGCATCGATTATCGGCTGGCCGATTATCTGCGAGACATAAAGCATCAGGCCTTAAGATAGCCCAGAACGGGGGAATTTCCGAAGCTGATCGTATCGTTTGATCCACGGTGCTGGTCGAAGGTGACTTGCTGCCGATCTCCTGGTGGCGCTGTTCTGTTTGCTGGCTCTCCAGATGTAGGCATCCCACCGGGCTCCTAAAGTTAGAACCCGGATTGTCGGCTTTCCTTTGCGGACTTTGCGAGCATTGCGTGGTGTAGAGGGTTCACGCAAAGCTCGCAGAGTTCGCAAAGGATCAGCCCAACTCGCTGGATCAAGCGGACAAATCATAAGCAAAGCTACATCTGGAGATTTAACTTTACGACTCGGGTTTCCGGTGCTATCCTTGTTTTGACGTTGTGAAAACAATGTTGGCCAATTGCCAAAAATAGGAAACATGGCTGCTTTCGAATTTTCATATATTAGGCGAAATAGCTTTTGAGCTTAGGCCGCTTACCTCACCGGGAAATCTACAGTTAAAGACTTTACGCGCCGCGTTCTAGGATCGTGACTGTCGCGTATTCACCCCAAATGAAAAGAATTGCCCTACCAATTGTTGCCCTCTGCTGTCTCGCCGTATTGGGCTACGGTCAAAATAATCCAAAACCTTTCGACAACTTTGACCGTTCGCAGGGAGTTCAGGTTTACGTGGTAGCCGCGCCTGTAGCCACCGTCAAACTGCCCGTTAAGAAGGGGAAACGCGGGAAAGGCACGAAACTCCATGTCGTCGTCGAAGACAAGTATCCAAAGAAAACGATCAAGACCGGTTGGACCGTGGCTGTAACGGACGGTTTTGCACAGAGGGATTCGGTAAACACTTACGTTCCGAATAAGAATGGACTGGTCTCGACTGCCCCGTTAAAGGGATTTACTACCGGCAACCTATATCACGACGCATACATTCTCGACTCCAGCCGTCGCTATAGTATCGATCCCCTGCTCATCTACGCCCAGATGCACCAGGAATCATCGTTCAAGCTGAAGGCTACGTCGCACAAAGGTGCCAGCGGGCTGATGCAGTTGATGCCGGCCACCGCGAGACGGTTCGGGGTTACGAGCATCTACGATCCAAAGCAAAATATCGAAGCGGGTGTCCGGTACATGCGCTGGCTGCTCGATAAATTTAATGGCGATGTTGTTCTGGCGCTTGCCGGCTATAACGCCGGCGAAGGTGCGGTCATGAAGTACGGCTGGAACGTTCCCCCCTACCGTGAAACGCAAGAATATGTTCGTCGTATCACATCACGCTACGGCGCGATCTCGGACGGACGGTTGATCCATACTGCAAGATCGATCGACCGCCAGTCGGCCAAGCTGGTGCAGAGAGAGTCGGCCCCGCTGACGATTTATGATCGAAGTGTGCTGGCTGTTAGGACTGCGGACGGAAAGATGATGCTGATGAATCAATAGAATTTTACGGAATGCTGATGTGAGGACCTTGTCTTCTCCATTTGTCTTCGCCGACATGCGGCCGGTAACGAACCGGCCGCTTTTTTTGTTTGCGCGGCGGATTCTTGTATCATTGCCCGAAGTAGATATCTCGACCCCTATGTATTGCATAAAATGCGGAAAGGAGAATTCTGACGACGCAGTGTACTGTCAAAAGTGCGGGCGGACGTTCGAGGCAGAAGAAGAAACGCGGGTTGCGACGAGGGGGGGCAAGCCGGCGGTCAACGTCATCTCGGACTCAGACGATTCAACACGGATCTTTTCGGTCACGCCAACCTTGAAATTTGTGTACGCGGGTTATCTGGTCACGGTACTAGCGGCGTTTCTCGTCGTAGTTCTGATGACCATGTTCCTGCCGACGGTTTCGCCGGTCATCGCCGTGATCGTAGGGCTGTTACTGCTGCTTATACCGCTTTACTCTCACGTGAAAAAGCGGCTCGTTCGGTACACGCTGACCGATACGATGGTCGAGATCGATCGTGGCTTTATCTCGCGAACCACCCAGAATATCCCGTTGCGGCGGATCCAGGACGTGACCGTTTCAGCGACCGTCACTCAGAGGATGCTCGGGTTCGGCGATGTGATCATCGATAACGCAAGCGAGGACGGCGGCAAGATCGTGCTTGCCGGTATAGATGCGCCGAAAAAGTATGCGGAGATGTTGCTTCGGCAGATGCGCCAATTAGAAAGGTGAAGAAAGGGGAAGTGTGAAAAGGTGAAAAAGATCTTTGTAACTGGTGGGGCCGGGTTCATCGGATCCGCGTTTGTACGCCTTGTATTGCGTGAGAACGAAGACATCGAGATCGTCGATCTCGATTCGCTCACATACGCCGGTAATCTCGAGAACCTCAGTGGTATCGATAGCTCTCGCCACAAGTTCGTTCGAGGCGACATCTGCGATCGCGAGGTCGTGCTCGACGCACTTCCCGCTGAGTGTGATGCGGTCTTCAACTTCGCGGCTGAGTCGCACGTCGACCGCAGCATTCATTCGGCTGACGAATTCCTCCGTACTAACATCATCGGTACTCAGGTTCTGCTCGACGCGGCGCGGGCAAAGAACGTCCGGCGTTTCGTACAGATCTCGACCGACGAGGTCATGGGCAGCTTGCACGATGACAGCGACGATTTTTTTACTGAGGGTTCACCGCTCCAACCTAATTCCCCTTACGCCGCATCGAAGGCGGCGGCCGAATTTGTCGTGCGCGCCGCACGAGAGACGTTCGGCCTCGACACCGTTATCACACGCTGCGGAAATAATTACGGGCCGCGTCAATTCCCCGAGAAACTTATCCCGCTGATGATCTCCAACGCCCTCAACGACGATCCGCTGCCCGTGTACGGAGACGGCAAGAACGTTCGCGACTGGATATTTGTCGACGACCATTGCCGCGGTATCTGGAAGGCGTACGAGAAAGGAGTTTCGGGTGAGGTTTACAACATCGGAGCACGAAACGAAAGACAGAATCTTGACGTTGTCGGGTCGCTACTAGACGCTCTCGGAAAACCGCGCAGCCTGATCACTTTTGTTACTGATCGGCTCGGCCACGATCGGCGATACGCGATCGATCCCGCAAAAGCCGAAACGGAACTTGAGTGGAAACCGCTAGTTGCCTGGGACGAAGGATTGAAGATGACCATAGACTGGTATCGCGAAAATGAGGCTTGGGTTGAGCACATCCGAAACGGCGAGTACCGCAATTACTACAAGTCCATGTACGGAACAGCGCTGAGGTAAAGCTAAGTTTCGAGTGCGAGCTTTAGGCTCGTCATTCTTACAAGCTAAAGCTTGCACTCTGAACGGGAAGAATGAAAATCCTTATCACCGGAGCAAATGGGATGGTCGCGCGTGCGGCTATCCGCCGATGTCACGAAATCGGAGACGAAGTTGTCGGACTAACGCGACAAGACCTGGATATCGCCGATCGAAACGCGGTCGTTGATGCCTTTCAAGAGCACCGACCCGACGGTGTTCTCAATTGCGCTGCGTACACAGATGTCGACCGTGCCGAATCAGAACCCGACGCGGCGCGAAACGCGAATTCCCTGGGTGTCCGGAATCTCGCTGAAGCCGCTCATGAGATCGGCTCGCGGCTTGTCACCATTTCAACCGATTATGTATTCGACGGTGCTAACACTGGCTTCTACACCGAGGACGATCGACCGAATCCGAAGGGCGTGTATGCCGTTACCAAGCACGAGGGCGAAGTGCTTGCGCTCGAGGCCAGCGACCGAGCGATCGTTGTGCGGTCGGGGTGGATCTACGGCTCGGGCGGGACCAATTTTTTGAGTGTCATGCATAACCTGCTTGGCGAGGGCAAAAAGATAAAGGCAATACACGATGCGTTTGGTACGCCGACATTTGCGGATGATCTGGCCGCTCGACTCCGGGAGCTCGTCGAGTCGAAGCAGTCCGGCATCGTCCACGCCGCTAACAGCGGTCCGGGCACCAGCTACCTTGGCTTCGCGGAGAAGGTTTGCGAGATCGGAGGGTTTGACCCGAGTTTGATTGAGCCGGTATCGAACTCTGATCTCAAACGTCCCGCTCCACGACCGGTAAGCTCCAAGCTCGCGAGCATCAGAACCGGGGAGCTTGGACTCGCTCCGATTCGTGCCTGGGAGACGGCGCTGGCGGCGTTCTTGGCGACGGACGCTGGAAGCCCGGTAGACGGTAGACGGTAGACGGTAGACGTAGAAAAGGCGGAGCAGGTAACGTGCTCCGCCTTTATACTGTCTACGGTCTACCGTCTACTCTCTACCGTCTACCGTCTACCTCCTACGGCTTCGTCGTATGGACCGTCGTCACCACGTCTTCCATGACTGGAGTCGAAGTGTCGGCATCGCTTTTCGCGTAGTACTCGTAATAACCGGTACCGTAGTAGTCATACTCCATTGAACCGGCTTTGATACCGTTAAGAACGACGCCGTAAATACGAGCTCCGATATTGCCAAGGCGGTGCTTGAAGCGCCGCATGAGGTGAATCGAACTCTTACCGGCCATAGCGACGAGGACGACACCGTCAACAAGGGTAGAGAGGATCGCCGCATCGGTAAACGATATCGCGGGCGGCGAATCGATAATGACGTGCTTATAACGACCGCGTAGAAACTGAAGTAAATTCTTCATCTCGTTCGAGCTGAGAAGCTCGGCCGGATTCGGCGGGATCGGACCGCTCGTGATCACCTTCAAACGCGGCAATTCGCGGCAAGTCTTTATAAGATGTTCTGTATTTCGCTCACCCGATAGATAGTTAGTCAATCCCTGCGAATTCTCCAGGTCGAAGTAGCTGTGAAGTCGAGGACGGCGAAGATCGCAATCGACGATAACAACGTCGGCATCCGCCTGGGCGAGCGTGATCGCCGTATTGATCGCGGTGGTCGTCTTGCCTTCCGAAGGCTGCGACGATGTCACGAGAATCGTTTGCGGCGGTTTGCCTGCGGACGAGAACAGGAGCGAAGTTCGAAGGTGGCGGTAAGCTTCGGCCATCGGCGAACGCCGGTCCTCAAGTGTTATCAAACCGGTCGACACCGCGACGTTGCTTGCATTCCCATTTCCGCTTGCGGCGACAAGTTTCAGGCGAGACTTCTCCGACCCAAAGTGGTGCGGTATCAGGGCAAGGGTCGGCAGACCAAGGTGGCGGCCGATGTCGTCGGAAGACTTGACCGAGTCGTCCAGGTAATCGAGCAGAAACGCTAACCCGATCCCCATGGCGAAAGAGACCAGAAATGCCACCAGAATATTTCGGGTTCTTTGCGGTCCGATCGGTCCGCCGGGCGTGACAGCGTTCGCAGCGATCTTAATGTTGTCGGGACGTCCGCTGGCGATCGCAAGTTCCTGTTCCTTTTGCCGCTGCGTGTAAGTATCGAGCAAATTACGGTTCGTCTCGATCTCGCGCTTCTTCGTTGTTAACTGGGTCTGCGCCTGTCCCTGAATGTTGGCCTGTGCAGCTTCTTGCTCATAGGCGCCGAGAGACTGGCTTTCCTGTTTCTGGGCCGCCGTAACCTGTGCACGCAGCGCGACGAGAGCGCCGCCTACGGCATCCTTCTCGATCTTATTCTGATCTCGTTGGATTATGCCGCTGACCTCGCGCTCTGTCTTCTCTTTGGTCGCGGCAAGCGAATTTATACGCTCTTCAACTTCTTTGACCTTCGAATACTCCGGCGTGTACTTAACCAACAGCTCAGCCTTTTCCGAGTTCGCATCCTGGATCTTTTTCTCGATATCTCGGATCTGATCTTGAAGTTTGGCTTTTCGTTCCGTGTTCAGGCGCATCGTGTCCTGAAAGATCTTGTTCTCGTACAGGTCGGGGATGTTCATCCCTTCGCCGCGGCTGCTTGCTTGCAGCGCCGAATTGTATCGAGCTTCAAGCTGTCGGCGCCCTTCCATGGCTTTAAGCCACGTATCGCTCATTGTCTGCAGACGAGAGGCGGACAGGTCCTGGCCCTTCTCCTGAAGCGGTAACCCGCTGGACCGCATATAACTAATGAGGTCTGCTTCCTGCTCGCTAATCGTCCTTCGAAGTTCCTCGATCGAACGGGTCAGATCCTCGTACGCCCGTCGGGCGCCTTCTGTTTCGCGTTCACCGTCCTTCTCGATAAACACCTCGGCTACTTTGTCCGATACACGGGCCGACAGCTCAGGTTTTGGAGTCGTAATACTGACATTAACAAGATTCGTCCGCTCCTTCGGCTTAACCTCCAAGCGTGAATTGAGCATCAGCGAATAAAATTCAACTCGCTGCTTCTCTTCGGGAGAAAGCTGGATGTTTTGCGCCGCCTCTGAACCAGGAGCTACATCGGCAACCACGGGCAATGAACTCGCCGTGCTGTCTTGTGCTTTTCCACTGGAAAAAACAGATCGCAAACCCGACAAGATACCTTGGCCCTCCTTTCCGAACAGATCCGGATCCTTATAAAGCCCAAGTCGGATGACCACCTCTTTCATCAGATCGGAACTCTGGAGCAACTCAAGCTGCGTATTGTAGTAGTTCGCGTCGTTGCCGAAGTTAATATTGATCGCGTCCTTAGACTGTACCTTTGGCTTTCGCGGTTCGATCACGATCTCCGTCGCCGCCTCGTATTGAGACGGCATTCGGTACATATAGAAGGCGGCGGCAGCGGTCACGAGCGCCGTCAACGCCAGAATGATCGGGAGTCTTTTCTTTACTACGTTGAAATACTGCTGAAGCGATCGGCGGCCCTCGCTTACCTCGTCGTCATAAAATGCCGGATAGGTTGCAGGATAATCACCCTTCGGTGCTCTCAGATCGAGCGATTTTGGCAAGGGTGTTAACCTTTGATCTTGTTCCATACCTCTAAATACTTCTAAACCTCTAACTACCGAAATAACTACTAAGCTCTCGCAGACGTAAGTTTGGTTTATACCACATTACTACCTATTTTCACGAAGATTTTAGAAGTTCATAGACTTGATGCGGTTGCCGCCTATCTTTTGGAACCGGTGATAAACCCCGGTTTTGTTGGCCGCGGTGACCGAATGTTATAATCCATGTTTCGATTTATAGTCGGCATCCGACCAGAACAGCATGTATGGGCTCAACCTCCGAAAAGGGACAAAAAGGTAATGAATTCGACTTCAATCTCGGAATAGCGGGATTCAAGTACTCGGATCTGTTTGATGCGGCCCGGCTCGAAGAGCTGGCCGAGAAATTTTACTCGGAAGTCGCGGACAAGGAACCCATCCTGCATGATGCTCTCCGAAAGTACATCGGCGCACGAGGCCAGGGCTTTGAGAAGAGGGCGGCCTCGAAGCTTCTAACCGATGCGGCTCCGCTTCTATCCGATTTTGTCGCGAGAATGTTCGGGATCACTGCCGAACGGGCCGAGGCCGAACGCGAGATACTTCGTCAAAATCCCATCTGGAAATATAAGTTTTTTGTCCAACGACGCGCCACCAAGGTGTTCACGCCCGAACTGCTCGCCGGTGTAGATCACGTTGTGCAGACCCAGGCCCTCACAGAAATGCGGAATGCCGGTTTCGATGAAACGCTTGTGTGGGATGACGAGCTGGGAATTGCCGAGATCGCCGCGCGTCTTCTTGATGCGGAAGAGATCCTCGCGAAAGGCGGTGAACTCGAATCCGCTGGTGTCGAGACCATTAACAAGCTCCGCACCGCTTTCGAC
>JANPJL010000027.1:0-3465 GCA_031425495.1 Acidobacteriota bacterium | reverse complement strand
GGCTTAGCTTCGTCATTAAATCGGGGTTCCCGGACATAGCAATTGCCTCACATGACGAATGAGTCGGAGCCGGAAACCGGCATAACAGAAATGCTGCGCGATTGGAGCGAGAACGGGCGGAGCGAGCCGGCTGATCCGCTGCTCAAATTCGTCTACGATGAGCTTCGTCGTCAGGCCCGGCGTCATTTGAGAAAAGAGCGTCAGGGCCACACTCTTCAAACGACCGCCCTCGTTCACGAAGTCTATCTCAAGCTCACAAAGCAAAAGAACGGTGCATGGGAAAGCCGATCTCATTTTTTCGCCGTCGCTGCGACCATGATGCGACACATCCTCATCGATTACGCGAGGACCAAACACCGGGTGCGGCGCGGCGGCGTACACAGTGACCTGCCGCTTGAAAATGCGCTGACGATCAGTGCTAGTGAAACGGACCTTGATCTGCTAGCACTAGACGAAGCCCTGAGCCGGCTGGCACAGATGGATGCTCACTTGGCAAAGGTCGTTGAGTTGAGGTTCTTCAGTGGCTTGGACGTCGTAGAAACCGCAGAAGTTTTGGGAATTTCGGAATCGACCGTGAAGCGAGATTGGCAAATGGCAAAGGCCTGGCTTCATCGTGAATTGACGAAATAGAGCCTGGTCGCGGCGCCCGTTCGCAGGAACGAGTATCGTTCCGGCGTGGGTATCTGCGTTATAGTTTAGAGATCGTTTTACGCTCTCGCTGCACGCGATCAGCCTATTCGGGGTGCCCGGCGCTCCTGCCATTAAAAATGTGAAGGACGGAAACTGGCCAAAGGTAAAAGAAATTTTCTATGCGGCTCTGCGGCGAAGTCCGGGTGACCGCAGCCGATTTGTAATTCAAGCCTGTGGCACCGACAAAGCGGTGCTTGCGGAAGTCGAATCGCTATTGGCATCAAACGCCAGCGCGGAAAGTTTTATGGAGACGCCCGCCATGGCCGGAGTTGCGGACCTGATTGAAAAACATACAAGAACATTCGAAGCGGGAAAGTGTTTCGGGCCTTACGAAATTCTCCGACAGATCGGTGCTGGCGGGATGGGTGAAGTTTACCTCGCGAACGACACACGACTTGAACGCAAAACTGCCATAAAAGTCCTACCCGGTAACGTCGGGAAAGACGAAGAACGCATGCGGCGTTTCGTGCGCGAGGCAAAATCTGCGTCCGGCTTGAATCACCCAAATATCATCACCATTTACGAGATCGGTGAAACAGATAGTACGCATTTCATAGCAACCGAATACATTGAGGGAGATACTCTCCGCGAGCGGTTAAGTGGCCCGCCGATCGATCTCAGATCCACGCTTGAAATTGCGTCTCAGGTTGCCAGCGCTCTGGAGGCCGCTCACCGTACAGGAATTGTTCATCGCGATATCAAACCGGAAAATGTGATGGTGCGGCCCGACGGATTGGTAAAGTTACTCGACTTCGGAATTGCGAAACTGATCGAGAAGCCACATGACCCTTCCTCAGAAGGGACAACAGCAGTCAAGGGACAAACTACACCGGGCATGGTTATCGGAACCGCGCGCTATATGTCCCCGGAACAGGCGCGGGGGCAAGCGGTCGACGCGCGGTCTGATCTCTTCAGCTTCGGCGTGATGCTTTATGAAATGCTGGCCGGGAAACCGCCATTTCAAGGCGATAGTGCGCTTGAGACAATTGGATTGATCCTACACAAAGAGCACGTCCCGCTAGGTCGGCAAGCTTCTGGCGTACCGGCCGAGTTAGAACGGATAATCAACAAGGCCCTCAGAAAAGATCGCGAAGAACGTTATCAAACCGCGAAGGATCTGATGATCGATCTGAAAGGGTTCAGTCAAGACTGGGAGTTTCAAATTAAGGCGAAACTCATCCCAGAACCTCAAACTGAGATGCTTGACCGCCATGCAACGACGAGTGATGTCGCCCCACACACGACCTCGGAGACGAAAGAACTTGTTCCGCGAATTAAACAGTACCGGCGGGGATTTCTGGCGGTTGTGGCGGTCCTGCTTTTGGCGGCGCTCGGCCTCGGCTACTGGTTCTACTCCAGTCCGCCAGCTTCAACGAATTACCAAGAGATCAAATCGGTCGCGGTTCTGCCCCTCGAAAATCTTTCGGGCGACGCGTCGCAGGATTATTTTGCTGACGGAATGACTGAGGCTCTGATCGGCAATCTTTCGCAGATCGGATCAATCAAAGTTATTTCCCGCACGTCCGTGATGCGATACAAAAAGTCCGGCAAGTCCATTCCGGAGATCGCGAAAGAACTCGGAGTGGATGGAATAATCGAGGGCTCGGTCCAGCGTTCCGGCGATCGCGTGCGGATAACCACGCAACTGATCCACGCCGCTTCCGACTCTTCAGTCTGGACAAAGAATTACGAACGCTCAGTGTCTGACATTTTAAAGCTGCAAAGTGAAATTGCCCAGGCTGTCGCAAGCGAGATCCGTATAAAGCTGACGCCGGACGAGCAGCGACAATTCGCAAAAACCAGGTCCATGGACCCTCGCGCAACTGAGGCGTTTCTTCTCGGAAGACACTATTTCCATACATGGACAAAGGAAAGCGAAAGGCAGGCAGTCGAACAATTCCAAAAAGCCGTAAACATCGAGCCTGAGTATGCCGACGCCTGGGCGGGTCTCGCCGACGCGTGGCAAGTCCGCGGGATCGTCGGTGATGTCGGCTTCGGAGAGGCTGAGAAACCTGCAAGAGACGCCGCTCTCAAGGCACTCGAGCTCGATCCACAGAACTCGGCCGCACACATTTCAATGTGCTTTATCTACAATAACTATGACTTCGACTGGGCTCGGAGCGAAAGCTCGTGCAAACGTGGCATTGAGCTCGACCCTAACAATGCTAAGGGTCATTTCGCCTACGCGTATATGCTTGCTCGGGTTGAAAGGTGGAACGAAATGGCGGAGCAGATGGAAACGGCTATGCGGCTCGACCCGGCTGAGCCCTGGTGGCCGTCAGTTTACGGAAATATGATGATTCAGGCGCGCAGGTTCGAAGATGCCGAAAAGTATATCAATCGAGCGAGTGAGATCGATCCGAACTGGGGCTCGAATCACAGTAACCTTGTGGATCTTTACGTGGAGACCGGGAAATTTGATGAGGCCCTCAAGCTGGCTGAGAAACGCGGATTCGGTCCTCTGTCGATGGCATATATCTATGCCCGTAAAGGCGATCGCCAACGAGGGTTAGAATTTCTGCGGCAGGCACCCGATCGAGACCAATTCAAGCTGGCACTTGTGTACACCGCTCTGGACGACTTCGACAAAGCTTTTGAGGCCTTGCACGAGAGTCTGGACCGTCGGGACGGGTTGAATGGATATGCCAATTACGTCGTGCTCGACAAACTCAAGTCCGACCCTCGATGGAAAGATATCGCGCGGCGAATGAACTTACCGCAAAATCCCGTTTAAGGACAAAAGATGGCTGATGAAAAATGGCGAAAGGTAAGACA
>JANPJL010000026.1:0-4300 GCA_031425495.1 Acidobacteriota bacterium | reverse complement strand
CCGGCGAGACCGCGCCGCTCTTGTTCACTGCACTCAACAGCAGGTTCTACAACGTTTATTACGATCAGCCGATGTCATCGCTGACCGTGCAGATCTTCAACTTCGCGACAGGCCCCTTCGAGGTTGAGCACGCAATGGCATGGGCCGCCACGTTGATCCTCGTCGGGTTGATCCTGATGATAAATATTCTGGTGAGGTTTTTAACGCGAAAGAAGTGGTAGGACGGAGTGATGACAAGTGAAAAGTGAAAAGTGAAAAATGAAGAGTTAAAGCGACGAGGGACTCGTCACTCTTCCCTCGTTACTCTGCCGGATATTTCGATGGAAAATAAGATCAGTATCTCAAACCTGAATTTTTATTACGCGAAGGCGCAAGCGCTCTTTGATATCACGCTGGATATACCCGAGCGCCAGGTCGTCGCGTTTATCGGGCCATCTGGTTGCGGCAAATCCACGTTTCTCCGGACACTCAACCGGATGAACGATACGATACCGATCGCACGGGTTGAAGGCGACGTCTTGATCGACGGGGAAAACATCTACGAACCGGGTACGGATGTCGTCGCGCTGCGACGAAAGGTCGGGATGGTATTCCAAAAATCCAACCCGTTCCCTAAATCGATCTTCGAAAACGTTGCATACGGAATAAAGATAAACGGCATTCATTCGAACAAGGCGGATCTGCAAGAGCGGGTCGAAAAAGCGCTTCACGACGCCGCGCTTTGGGAAGAGGTAAAGGACAGGTTGAGTATGTCTGCGTTCGGCCTATCCGGGGGGCAGCAGCAACGTTTGTGCATCGCGAGGGCGTTGGCGGTCCAGCCCGAGGTCATACTTATGGACGAGCCTGCTTCGGCTCTGGATCCGATCGCGACGCAAAAGATCGAAGAGCTCGTCGTCGAACTAAAGCGCAACTACACGATCGTGATCGTCACACACAACATGCAGCAGGCTGCGCGAGTTTCAGACCGGACCGCTTTCTTCATGCTCGGCAAACTGATCGAGTTCAACTCAACGCAGAAAATGTTTCAGAACCCGGACGAGAAGCTTACTGAAGATTACATAACGGGAAGATTTGGATAAGTCCCTAGTCCCAGGTCCCAGGTCCCAGGTCCCAAGTTTGGGTTTGAGGTCGAAAGGACGGGTGATGAATGAGAGTGACGAGGACAAGGGACTTGGGACTTGGGACAAGGGACTCCCCCGGCCTGTGCTACGATAAAAAAAGATGGATCACCGGATTATTGACCAACAATTAGACCACTTGCGTGACAAGATCCTATTGCTCGGCGGAGCGACCGAGGCCGCGGTGCATCGCGCGATGCGATCGCTGGTGGAGCGCGATAGCAAGCTTGCGCAGCAGGTTCTCGAAGAAGATAAGATCATCGATCAGATGGAGTTGGAGATCGATCGCCTCAGCATCGAGATCATCGCGCTTCAGCATCCCGCAGCCCACGATCTTCGGTTCGTTATCTCGGTCGCAAAGATCACTCCGATACTCGAACGGATCGCCGATCACGCGGGCAGCATCGCCGGTGCCGCGCTGATCCTGAACGATGACGTCCACACAAAAAACTATGTGGATTTTTCCATCATGGCGCAAACAGCGGCGGAAATGCTCCGTTCGGCCCTCGACGCTTTCACGAACGAAGACTCGGAACTCTCGCGGGAAATAATCGAGCGCGATAAGTTGATCGACGACGCGTACCGCCGCGTTTTCAGTGAATTGCTGCAGATGATGATCGACAATCCGGCGGCGACAACCGGCGCCGCGCACCTTCTTTTCGTAGCAAAACACCTTGAGCGTATCGGCGATTATGTAAAGGACATTTGCGAGCTGAATGTGTATCTTCGCGAGGCAGCCTTCATCAAGCACAGCTTTCCCGTCAAAGAAAGCCAATAAATTCCACTCGTCTATGGACAAGCCAAACCTCCTTCGCTATCCTTGACTCACTCAAAAGACAGCGGAGACTCAGGCCTATGGCATTCAGCTTACTGCCGCGTGAAGACGTTTATTTCGATCTGTTCACAAAGATGGCGGTGAAGATCGAGGAAGCAGCGGCGATCCTTACCGAAATGCTCGATGATCCCGACCCGGATCTTAACTCGTATCGAACCAGGATCAAGGATGTCGAACACGGGTGCGACGAGCTTACACACCAGATCACCAATAAGCTCAATAAATCATTCATCACGCCCTTTGACCGCGAGGACATCTATACCCTCGCTGTCGCACTCGACGACATCTGCGATTACATCGACGCCGGCGTTCGCGCTGTTGTCATGTATGGGATTCGCGAGCAGAACCAGCATTCGCGCCAGCTCGCGCGGATCATTCGCGATCTCGGTGGACAGATCAACGCCGCGGTTTCCGTGCTTAGCAGACCGAACGACATCAACGAGCGCTTTCGCGAGATACATCGTCTCGAGAATGAGGCCGACGAAGTATATTTCCGCGCCATCGGGCAGCTCTTCAAGGAAGAGACCGATCCGATCGAGGTCATCAAGTGGAAAGAGTTTTACGAGATCCTGGAAAATGCGACGGATCGTTGCGAGAGCGTCGCGAATATCATCGAGAGCATAGTGCTGAAGCACCACTGAAGTCGTCAGTCGTCAGTAGTCAGTTGTCAGCCGAGACCACGGACTACGGGACCCGCTGACTACCGAATACCGACGACTGACGACTGACAACTGACAACTGACGACTTTGATGGAAGGACAAACCGCAGCATTCAGCCTGGTCGTGCTGATCATCTTCATCGCACTCGTTTTCGACTACGTGAATGGTTTTCACGACGCTGCGAATTCGATCGCGACTGTAGTTGCTACCCGCGTTCTGAGTCCGGGCGTAGCAGTTGCGTGGGCGGCGTTTTTTAATTTCATTGCCTTTGTAGTTTTCGGAACGGCGGTCGCGAAGACGATCGGCGGTGACATGATCAACATCTCTGCCATTCCCGGAAATGATCAACTCTTTGTACTTCTCGCGGGCGTTGTTGGGGCGACCATCTGGAATCTGATCACCTGGTACCTTGGCCTGCCGACCTCGAGCTCGCATGCACTAGTTGGTGCTTACGCGGGTTCCGCTATCACATCGTACGTTTGGCACTTCGGATTCTACGGGGCCGAAACGGTTTTAAAGGCCTCGGGTTGGATAAAAACTCTCACGTTTATTGTCCTTTCGCCATTGATCGGCATGACCATCGGATTCTTCCTGATGGTCGCAGTCTACTGGATCTTCCGCAAAGTCTCCGTCAATCGCGTCGACCGCGGGTTTCGTATCGGCCAATTGTTCTCGGCTGCGGCGTACTCGCTCGGTCACGGCGGCAACGATGCACAGAAGACGATGGGCATCATTACGATAGTGCTTGTCTCGGGAGGATTTTTACAGGCGGCCGAGGGCGGCAAGTTGCCTGAGGTCCCTCTGTGGGTCGTGCTGAGCGCCCACGCCGCGATCGGACTCGGCACGCTCTCGGGCGGCTGGCGAATCGTGAAAACAATGGGGACGAAGATAGTAAAACTTCAACCCGTCGGCGGATTCTGTGCGGAGACGGCAGGGGCGATCACCCTTTTTGGTGCGACGTACTTCGGCATTCCGGTTTCGACCACGCACACGATCACAGGATCGATCGTCGGCGTAGGTTCGGCAAAACGGTTTTCGGCCGTTAAGTGGGGCGTCGCCGGTCGGATCCTCTGGGCGTGGGTACTAACCATCCCGATGGCTGCGCTGATTGCGGCACTTTCCTACGGGGTCGTCCTACTCATCGAGAAACTCACCGGACATATCTAGATCTGAGCTCCGTCTCGAACGAGGCCGGAGCACAAATGGACTTGCTCACCAGTCGCATTCGAGCCTTGCGCTCGGGCATTTCAAGCGCAATGATTTGCATATGTCAGCAGTGCTCGAAGCATTAAGGCCGATCGAAGATTTCATGGTCATGTCGGACGAGGAACTCGCCATGCAGATCCAGGCGGCTCGCGAAGCGCTCGGACCGCGTGTCGTGATACTCGGCCACCATTATCAGCGCGACGACGTTATCCGCCACGCGGATCTGACCGGCGATTCGTATCAGCTCTCGGTGATGGCGTCGCAGACAGAGGCAGAATACATCGTGTTCTGCGGTGTACATTTTATGGCCGAGTCGGCGGACATTCTCGGCAAACCTGCGCAGCGCGTTATCCTGCCCGACCTCGGTGCCGGATGTTCGATGGCTGATATGGCGACGATCGATCAGGTCGAGGACGCATGGGAGCAGCTTCGCCAGATCGGAGTGCTTGAGCAGAAGGTCGCCCCGATCACATATATGAAT
>JANPJL010000025.1:0-16356 GCA_031425495.1 Acidobacteriota bacterium | reverse complement strand
TGATAAAAAAGCGGAAAGTAATCCGCCGAAACCTGGACCTGTGCGTGGTAGCCTTCCTCCTCCAGCTCTTTCGATCGTTCGACAAGGGCCGTTACGATCTCTTCGGAATGAGCAACGGCATCGGCGTAAATGGGTGCGGAGAGTTTCTTGATATTTGGGTCGAGGGGATCGATCACGACCAGGCCGTAGTTCTTAAAGAGAACCTGTAGTTGGCTGCAGAACGAATCTGCAATTGAGCGTCCGGACTTCCATTCCCCGAGCATTGTGGCCACGCCGTCTTTCCACTCCGAATCCGGAAGCTCCGCCATTTGATTAGCGAACATGCGATCAAACGACGCCGGGACTGGTATCTTCCCGACAGGCAATCCCGCGAACTCGTGCGCGTGGGAGAGATCAAACTCGACTTCATTACCGGCCCTTCCAAGGAAAAACGCTTTCGAGATCTCTTCAAAATCGTGATCCTCGGTCGCTGCCCAAAATACAGCTACCGCATCGATGCCACGGTCTCGAAAACACTCGGCCATCCTTATCGCGGATAGCGCTTTATAAACGGTATATAGCGGGCCGGTGAAGAGGCCGGCCTGCTGGCCGGTAAGTATAGCGACCGTGCCGTCTTTCCGCAGGAGTTCAATATTCTCCATCACGCGGGGCCCCGCGCCGAACCTCTTGTTCTGTGCTGCTAAAGCGTCGCAAAGTGCGTCTCGGTCGGTCCGGTAATTTTTTAGCACCTCGCCCGCACGAAGGGCGATCTCGGTGTGCGAAGCGACAGCGGTCGGATAATATTTTCGAAGTGAAAGCGGGTCGGATTGATATTGAAGGAAGAGTTTGGATTGTGAAGGAATGTCGGCGAAACTGACGGATGCGAACCGCAATTTCCCTTTGCTTGCCGTGGGCGGACAACCGATATCCTGCATCATTTCGCTCCGTTCTTGTAGCTGAAATTATAGAGGGGTGAGGTCGAAACTTCCAAATAGAAAAGAAAAGAGACGGCCCGTGCGAGGCCGTCTCTTTATGTGGAACGCATTCGTCCTGTGTGCTAATTTATCCGGTCCGGTGAAGAAGACTTTGTCGGTTTGCCTTCAGCCGCTGCCGATTCCTGTCGACGGTCGATCCGATATACTCCCGACGAATGGGATCCGGCAAAGATCGTTCGCGGGTTGGCCGGATCAAACGCCATTGCCCAAACCCTCCGGCTCGGAACCTTCATGCCCTTAGTGTCAACGCGACGCCATTTCATACCAGCGTCGTCGGAGTAAAAGACGCCGCCGTCGGACTCGAGCGAGCTCGCTGCAAAGATCTCATCGGTATTTGTGGGGTCGATCAAAATGCTTGCGAAGTTGCCGAGCGGCAACGTCCCGCGGGTTCGATTCCATGATCGGCCACCGTCACGGCTAAGATAGATGGATTGTGTGGTCCCGACGTAGAGATAGTTCGGGCGTTTCGGATCGGAGACGATCGAGCTGATTGGAACGCCATCAGGCAGACCTGCAACTCTCGTCCATGTTTTTCCGTCGTCCTTTGAAACTATCAGACTGGAGGATGCTGTGCCGACCCATATGGTGCCCGGGACTGCAGACGAAGCGTGGACCACAAACACATTCTCGTTGAGTCCGTTACCAAATTCTAACTTCTCCCAACCTTTGTCGATATCGTAAGTGCGGTATAGACCGTTGTCGGTACCAGCGATGATGCCGTTCCTGTCATCCTCCGTGAAGGCCAGTACCTTAACTTTCTCGGTGAACGCCTGAACGATCTTGGGACCCGCTGCAACAGGAGTCTCGTCGACCTTGGGTTTGGCCGGGGCCACAGGCACTGCGGCCTTTGCCGTGGCCTTGCCTCGAGCTTTCACCGGTGCACGCTTTACCGGTTTTGGCTTCGGCGGAGCTATGAGGATCCACGACATGCCGCGATCAAGCGAGCGAAAGATTCCGATATTAGTACCTAGAAACATTCGGTTCGGATCCACACGGTCCTGAAGGACCGCAAAGGGTGACACACGATTGATATCGAGCCCTTTTGCCTGCGTCCAACTCTTCCCGGCGTCCATGCTCGTGAAGAAAAAACCGCCGCTCGAAGCCGTGTTATGTGTTGTCGCATAAAGTCGGTTGGCCTGAGCGATATCCGGCGTGATCGAATAAGTAAATCGGCTCGTGAAATTTTCATTTGTGGGAACAAAGTTCTTTCCGCCGTCCATCGATACCATCACGCCATAGTTGTTGGTCGCGATAAAAATACGCTTGGGCTCATCAGGATGCACCGCGATCGAGTTGATCTCGAGATTTCGCTGCGTTGTCAAAGCCCATGACTTCCCGCCATTCGAGGTCATCCAGAATCCTTCAGTGGTCGCTGCGTACACGATACCGGCAATCGAAGGGTGCTGAACAATGTCGCGTGTTCGGCGAGACTGAGCCGGAATTCCCTGGATCTTCGCCCATTTCTCTCCGCCGTTGAATGACTCATAGATGCCGCTGCAGGCAGAGGCAATAATATGTTCAGCGTTACGCGGATCGATCGTAACTGCGAAGACATCCGAGTCGTCGATCATTCCAGTCTTTATCAATCGCCAGTTCTTGCCGCTATCCGTCGATTTGTATGGGCGCCACCACGTCCCGGCATACATCGTTGAATTCTTGCGCGGATCTATCGCCATCGAATTAACATTCACCGGCATTGTCGAGGACGAGATCTTTTCCCAATCGTCACCCGAATTTTTCGATGCCCACACGCCATTGGTAGTCCCGGCGAAAAGCATATTCGGGTCGTCTTTGGCCTGCGTCATGGCATGGATGGCTTCGTTTTGCAGTTCTTTCGATTCCTTCCACGTTAAGCCGCCGTCGACGCTCTTGAAAAATCCGCCCGCACCCTTACCGCGGTGGCCGGACGTATATATGACCTTCGAATCGCGTGAATCGACAAATAACTGGTCGAGGACAAGCTGCGGTTCATTAAGACTTGTTAGCAACTTCCACGACTTGCCTGCATCGGCCGAGGTATGGATCTGGCCGTCCATCGTGCTGATGTACAAGCGATCCTTGTCGCGCGGGTCGACTGTTATCGTCCGAACGTCACCGCCCATCGGTCCTACCACTTCCCAGTCGCTGAAATTACCGGGATCGCGGAAAATGTTCTCATCCGCGAGCGCAAATCCGGGCAAGGCGACCGCGCCCAACGTCAAAACTAAAAGAGCGGCGATCGAGCGACTGCTTAATATAGACTTCTTGAACATATAAATAATTACTATGCGGGCAGCCGTAAACGACGCGGCTGGATTCGGTACTTAGGATGACGAAAGCCCGAAGGCTGTTTGCATCCAAACTATCCGAAACGGATTGGTGTCAGGGATGTCGGCTTGCTATCGAACGAACTCAACGCCGTCAATTCTATAACAAAAAAAAGTTAACGCAAAGCTTTAATAAAAGCAGAAACGGACGAGAATCTTAACGATTCTCGTCCGTTTCGAATGTTCACATCAAACTTCGATGTAAAGCTTGCCGTCCGCTACTACGGTGCCGGGTTCTCTGCTCCAGGCGGTATGCGATAGAGCTTGGTTCTCGGTTCACCGTCACTTGACGCACCGCCGTTTACAAGCGTGATGCGGCTGCGGTCGAAGCTACGGAATGCGATATGGTTCGTGATCAATCGTTCGCGAGCTGCGATCTCACGATCGGTTCCGTAGTTGATGATGTAACCCTGATTGTTCGGGTTGTTTGCCAATTCAGCAAAGAACGTATCGAGACGCGACCTGATGTCGTCATTCGAAAGTTTGCCAAACTCGTCGACCAGTACCGGAGTAACCTCCGAGTCAACTGGAGCACTTGTCGATTCAGACTTGTCGCAGCCACAGTCATTATCCAGCCCGATATCAACTGTTGCTGTCACATTACTACCCGCCATCGATCGATCGGTGGAAACCGTTATGCTCGGGGTTCCCTGACCCGACGTGATCGTACCGCGGTCGACAGACCATGTATAGGTGATATTCTGAGCAGTGCCGCCACTTGTGTTTGCGGTAAAGGTCATTGAATCACCAGGCTTAGTAATTCCCGCCGGACCACTAACGGTCAGAACCGGGCACGAGCAATCCGGCACACAGTCGCACTCAACGACCGTGATCGTTTGAGTCTGTGTCTTGCCGCAAAGTCCGCATCCGTCATCGACGCCGGCAGTGATCGTGTATGTACCCGGAGCGAGTCCGCTTGTATCCCACGAAACATTAGCTCCGGTGCCGACAATACGTCCGCCCGAAACAGTGTAGTTATACGTAAGAACATCGTTCTCCGGATCGCTTGCAGATGTCGCGACACTAACTGATGTAGCGTCGTTACAAGTCGTGCCTTCGCGCGGCCGGAAGCCCGGCTTGCAACCGAGGGTGATTGTTGTATCACTCAGGGTAACGCTGTTCACGTCGGCAAACTTGTTCTCGACTTCAGCCTGTCGCTTATCACGACGGCCAGCGAAGAACTGAATGATGTACCCGTGCGGATTCTCTGAAAGCTGGAATCCTGGAGGCGCACCCTTGAACTGCGATGTAACAGTTTGCGGAACACATCCCTGGCTGTTAGGAGGGCAAGGAATACTTATAGCTGTGCTCGTGTTTGTCTCGTCATCAAAGCTCTCAAGATCCTGCTCGTTCGCATGGTATCTGTAAGCAAGACCGATACCGAACCAGCGTGCCGGGAAGATCCTGAAGCCTGCGAGGGCATCGACCGGATTATTCTCAAACGCGTTAGGCGTTCGACCGCCAATGTACCGAAGTGCACGCAGTTCGAAGATCGGCTGGAAATATCTGTTAACAGGAAAGTCAACACCGATAGCTCCGGTCAACTCGTCACCGCGGCTAAGAAGTTTAGCCTCTCCGCCCGGGAAGTCTCCCTTGACGGCAGTCGTGTATGTGTAACCAACGTTTGCTGACAAATTAGCCCATCTCGCAAGCCGAGCTCCAGCGAAGGCGGTTACGTTGATATCGCCCCGGCTTCCGCCAGGACTTGCACCGCGTTGCAGCTGATTAAAGCCACTGAAGTCATCGGCGTTATCAACATAATATTTATACGACACGATGAGACCCGCGCCGATCGGATTACGAATACCGGTAAAGCGAAGTTTAGCTCCACCCGTGAACGAATTGAAAGCCGTTTCGCCGTACGTGCGGTTGATAAACGGTGCATCCGGTAAATACGAAGGAGCCCGAGTAAAGACCGTCGGCAACGGAAAACCTGGTGGGCAGGACGCCGGCACTGGGCACGGAGCCGTCTGCAAGACTATGCCAGGCAATATGCTGCCGTAAACAGACCCGATTCCCGGGAAATTCGCAGCGCCGTTTCCACCGCCGACCGCCGGTCCCATGGTTGGGCTGGTCAGGGCTGGAAATCCAAACAGAGGTCCCGCATAGAACGGCGGGATCAATCCGAACGTACCCGAGCTTCCGCCAACATATGGATACTGAACGAACGGCTGAGCCCCCGTCGGTCGATAGACGGCCGTGTTCTCAAATGGTCCAGCTCCTGGGCCTGACGGCGCCAAAATAATAGCCGGACCGCTTCTCAGAACTCCGCCTATATTGAGCTTTGAATTTGGCAGGTAAAAGCTCGAAAGATTTCGGGGTGAGTTGATCTTAACGTTGCGTAATGCTTCCGTTTCGAAGAACAATTCCACCCTATTTGTAAGGCCAAATTGGAAGCTCAGAGGCACCGAGACGATATCGGCATTACCCGGGTCCCGGTCATAATTACTGTAAGCCACACTAAAGGTGAACTCTCCCCTTCTAAGTGTGTCTCCGTCATAAACCGTAAACAGACCTGTTGGTCCACCTACTGCCCCTCCGGTCCCAACTGTGGGGGCCGTGTTTCTGGGGTCTTTAGCCGATCTGGCGTCGCTTGATGCAGTGGTTTGCGCGGAAACCGCAAAGACAAACGTCAACAAGATCAGCGTAACGATACATACTCTGTACGCGAGTTTCATCATATTCCTCCGCCGAAAATAAAAAAGTAAATTTCAATCTGTAGCTACAAAATACAATACCGCAATATTTCAGTAGGCCACTCAATTATTACATGCACCGAAAGTCTATCAAACCTGATGTTCGAATACTCCGTGTGCACAAGCAAAACAAAAGTCTATATTTGCAAATTTCCGAGAAGGCGTCGACCAAAGGTCAACGAAATCTATCAGTTGGACTCACCTTCTCTTGCATAGACCTTAACGTAACTTATCCCGAAAATCAAGCATTTTTAACGAATTACGTAATTTTTCTTTACGCATAAATGCCCCGCATTCGCGTGTCGTACGCGACCCGGTCAATGGCCAACATGTAGGCCGCCGTTCGAGTATCAACGCTGTGTTTCTCTGCATAATGGCACAGTTCATTGAAGCTTGCCACCATCTTATCCTCAAGTCGTGCGTTGACCTCCGCCTCCGACCAAAAGTATCCCATCCGATCCTGAACCCATTCGAAGTAAGAGACGGTAACACCGCCGGCATTAGCCAAAATGTCCGGAATTACGAAGATTCCTTTGTCATGGAGAATTTTATCGGCCTTTGGCGTCGTCGGCCCGTTAGCACCCTCGGCTAGGATCTTGCACTTGATCCGGTCAGCATTCTCAGATGTTATCTGATTCTCGGTCGCACAAGGAGCCAGTACATCGCACTCGATCTCGAGAAGCTCCTTGTTCCCGACATGTTCCACGTTTTCAATTCCCTCCAGGGAGCGATTCTTCTGGAGGTAATCAAGCACAGCGGGAATGTCCAATCCCTTCTGATTGTATATGCCCCCGCCAACGTCGGATATGGCAATCACTTTATAACCCTGCTCGTGCATTAGCTGGGCGCCGATCCCACCGACGTTACCTGACCCCTGAACGACAACCGTTGTCTGCTCCGGCGTGAGGTCGAACCGCTTTATCGCCTCGTTGACTGTGAACAGAACGCCACGGCCCGTGGCTTCGCGACGACCCAGTGATCCGCCGAGGGCGACCGGCTTGCCCGTAACGACGGCCGTGACGGTGTGACGCGCGTGCATCGAGTACGTGTCCATGATCCACGCCATCGTCTGCTCATTCGTGTTCATGTCCGGGGCAGGAACGTCTTTGTCCGGACCGATAAAGTCGATCAGCTCGGCGGTGTAGCGACGCGTCATCCGTTCAAGCTCGCCGATCGACATCTGCTGCGGGTTGCAAATAATCCCGCCTTTACCTCCGCCAAACGGCACGTTGACGACCGCACACTTCCAGGTCATCCACGCCGATAGGGCCTTGACTTCGTCGAGACTTACATCCGGAGCGTACCTGATCCCACCCTTCGCCGGGCCTCGGGCGAAGTTGTGCTGGACGCGGTAACCTTCGAATACCTGTATATGCCCAGTGTCCATTCTCACCGGGATGTAAACTTTGATCTCACGACTCGGGACTCGCATGACGGCGTAAAGGTCGGCGTCGAGACCCAGAAGCTGAGCGGCACGGTCAAACCGCTCACTCATCGCCTCAAAAGGGTTCTTCTCGTCGCTTCCCCTGAAACGTCGCATTTCGTCTGCCATCGGATTTGCCATCTTTATTATTTCTCCAAAGTATTTCTTCTACCTAAATGGCTTCGTTCATACTCCCGGATCTGAATCCGGTCAGATCAAGCGTAACGTAACGAAACCCTAATTCCTTGAACTGCTGCGAAAATTGTTCGGCGGCCTCTCTATTAAGAACTCCGTCCCAGTCGGCCGCGGATATCTCGAGTCGAACGAGATCTCCGTGAACCCGAACGCGAAACTCTCTGAGCCCGGCCTTGCGCAATATTTCCTCGCCGCGTTCCACCTTACCAAGGCGAGCGATCGTAACCGGAACTCCGTATGCAACTCGTGAAGCCAGACACGGACTGGACGGCTTGTCCCACGACGGCAGTGCGTGAACTCTGCTTCTCTGTCTAATATCTTCCTTTGTAAATCCGATCTCCGCGAGAGGACTCCGAACGTTGAGCTCGGAGGCCGCGGCCCGGCCCGGACGATGATCCGATACATCATCAGCGTTGGTTCCATCAACGATCGCGGCGATGTGCCGGTCGTCTTTAACTGACGCGAGTTTTCCGTAGAGCTCCGATTTACAAAAATAGCAGCGGTTGGCGGGGTTTGCGGTGTAGTTCGGATCGGCGAATTCGTCGGTAGCGATCGTCTCAAAATTGAAGAGGAAGCTATTCGCGATGTCTTGTGCTTCCGTACGCTGGTAAGCCGAAACGCTTGGCGAAATTCCCATTATGCAGACAGCGTCTTTTCCCAGTTCCTGAGTCGCGATCAAAGCGAGGTAGGAGCTATCGACACCGCCCGAGTACGCGACCAACACGGACCTCAGTTCCCGCATCATACGGCGGAGGACCGTTTCTTTGTGCTCCGGCGATCTTTGATCGACGGCAATCTGAGTCGCTGGCGCACTCTCCATCGCTCCCCGGACAAAAGACTGTGATTTGTTCAATTTCGACAAACCGAAATCTTATCGTACGCGAATTATGGACGCAAACGTTTGCCTGAGAAAGTATTTTTCAACGACGCTATCGCACTCGAATTTTGGCAACGACGATGCTAACATCGCGGCGTCCCTTATCTAATGAAGTTACACTCCGCTTATTTTCATCAGCCGGCTGGCCGTGCGAATTTGATCTTTTGCGTCGCACTCGTTTTTCTTTTGGCGCTGACGACGACCGTGGTCGCACAGGAGAACGAAGATCCTTCGGACGAAGCGGTGACACTTTTTAATAAAGGTCAGGAAGCACATGAGAAGGGTGATCTGCCGACAGCGATCGCCGATTACGAAAAGGCGTTGAAGATCGTGCCTGATTTCCCCGAAGCCGAACTCCAGCGCGGTAATGCTTATCAGTCGCTTGGAAAACTGGACACGGCAGAGTTGGCATTTCGGAAAGCCGTCGAGCTTCGCGACGACTGGTCGCTCGCCCTTGCGAATCTCGGCTCAATACTGGTGCGGAGAAGCAGCTACGCCGAAGCGGAGAAATATCTGACAAAGGCGGTCGAGCTCGACGAACTTAATTTCCCGGCATACGTTGCCATAACCGAGTTGCGGCTACAGACCAACTCCGCACCCAAAACTCTGGAGGAGCTGCTCGTCAAACTGCGCGTCCTGACCGGCAAGGCAAACCCGACGTCTTCGATATGGGCATCGCGTGCCGCACTCGAAGTGGCGGTCGGCGATAGGAAAGGCGCGAAGATAAGTGCGTCCAGGGCACTCGAGCTCGACCCGAAATCGAAAACCGCTCTATCGACGAGCGCGGATATAGCGCTCGTTGATAATGATCCGGCCGCGGCCGACGCATTCGTGAAACGCATCGAAGCCATCTCACCTCAGGCGGAAGCAACGAAGCGGCTTCGGGCACGAATTCTCGTGTCTCAGGGCAAAACAACTGACGCTCTCGCTCTCATTAACACGATCCTGACGCCCGATCCTCAGACTGTCCAAATCAAAAACCAACTTATTGCTGCCAGCTCGACAAACACGATCGAGCTCGAAGCACAATTGGCAACCGACCCTCGGAATGCAATAGCGCTTACGAAACTCTGTTTGGCTTTTCGCGCTACCGATCCGGCGAAGGCACTCGACTATTGTCGCCGAGCATCGGAAGCTTCGCCAAACGATGTTCAGCCCGTTATCGGATACGGTGCAGCGCTTGTGCAGGCGAAACGATATGCCGACGCTGTCACCATTTTGCGACGCCTCGTCTCGATCGCGCCGGATAACACTACCGCTCGAGCGAATCTCGCGACAGCTCTGTTTCAGCTCAAGAGATATCCGGAGGCGAAGGCAGAGTTCCGCTGGCTGACCGATAACCAGCCTGACCAGCCCGCCGCCTACTACTTCCTCGGCATCGTGCACGACCAGCTTCTAGAATTCACGGACGCGGCGGCAAACTATCAACAATTTCTTCGCTTGGCCAACCCGGAATTGAGTAAACTGGAGATCGAGAAAGTAAACTTAAGACTACCCGTGATCTACACTCTTCTGAAAGAAGGTAAAGGAAAAAAGCGTGGCTGATCAGCAGTATTTATTCACCCTCGCGGCTTTCCGCCGCACTCGTCCCGAACCTCGCTTTGTGCTTTTCGCACTGCTCATTCTTTTCGCAATGTCTATCGCCGTTCCGGCTCAGGGCGTCATCGAAGACGACATCGCGCCGCCGCCGCTGCGGCTTCTCAGCCCGAGTGAAAAGGATAGACTGGCCGCCGAGGCAGATGTGAAGCGCCGTACCAAACTCGGGCTCGAACTGATGGACATGAGATTAAAGCAAGCCGAGACTCTCGACGCCGCCGACAACTTCGATGAAATGTTCGTCCAGCTCGGTGGCTTTCACGGCTTGATGGATAACATGCTGGCGTTTCTCAACAACAGCGACAAGGACAGCGGAAAAGTACTAAATAACTTCAAGCGTTTCGAGATCGGACTCCGCTTTTTCACGACACGGCTCGAGTTGATCCGACGTGATATGCCGCTGAGGTACGAATTCTACGTCCGAACTCTGATCAAGTACTTACGTGCCACTCGGGCGAAAGCGATCGAGCCGATGTTTGACGACTCAGTTGTCCCTCAAAAAAGGCCGGTCTCATCAGACTTATGACAAGAACACTACTTACCTTTCTCTTCCTGATCGCCGTGATTGCCATTGCTGTCGCACCTTCGTCAGGGCAACGGCGTGATTCCATGACCGATGAGGAGGTCGAGCTTGTCCGAAACAGCCAGGACATTGACAAGCGGATCGGCGTACTTACCAAAATGCTGGATCGACGTTTTTCAGCTCTGGGGATCGAGGTCGGGGGTTGGAAACAGGCAGAGAAGAGTAAAGAGGAGTGGGGCGCGACCCGTACGGGGACGAAGACGGAGCTGTTACTGGATGTACGTGCCATCCTACAGAAAGCTATCGATGACATCGATGATGTCGCAATGCACAATGATAAAACGCAGAGGCAAAATAAGACCGAGGGCCTGCTCTTTCCAAAAGCCGTCAGAAGTCTCGCCGCCGCCGCCGCCCGATACCTCCCCCAACTAAAAGCCGCACTGGATAAGACAACCGACGAAAAGGACCGCGGCCTCCTACTCGCCTCGATCGAGCACTGCGAAGCGATCCTGGATGCCGTCACCAAGCTTCCCCCCGAAACGAAACCCGAAAAAAAGAAGGGCTGATAGTGGTAAATGGTTAGTGCTGAACGGTAAGTTCGTGTGTGTGACTTCATCAAGGTACAAACACGAACTTACCGTTCAGCACTTACCACTCAGCACTGGCTTCCATCTTCCCTCTTTGAACTATTCCGCGCGGTCATTTAAATTAATCTCTTATGTCAGCTGACAATTTGAAGAAGACTCCGCTCAATGCGGCCCATCGTGCGCTTGGCGGCAAGATGGTAGATTTCGGAGGTTGGGATATGCCGGTGCAATATACGGCCGGCGTCATCGGGGAGCATATGGCCACGCGTACCAAGGCGGGTCTCTTCGACGTGTCGCATATGGGCGAGATATGGGTTGAGGGCGAGGATGCAATCCCCTTCGTCAATCGCCTAACTACCAACGACGTCACAAACCTGGTCGACGGACAGGCTCATTACTCGGCACTAACCAATCAAAGAGGCGGCGTCGTCGACGACCTGCTTGTGTACCGGTTCAATCAGGATAAGCTGCTCCTCGTCGTAAACGCCGGTACGACCGACAAGGACTGGGAGTGGATCACCTCTCACAAAAAGAGCGAAAACTTTACACTGACGAACGCGAGTTCCGATTACTGCCAGATCGCCATTCAGGGACCCGAAGCGGTCGGCATTCTAAAGACGCTCACCAACACCAACCTCGACGAGATCGAGTATTACCACTTCACTACCGGCCGCGTTGACGGAGTCGAGTCAATAATTTCGCGAACCGGTTATACGGGCGAAGACGGCTTCGAGATCTACGCGGACGCTGAATCTGCCGAGCAGCTTTGGAATAAATTGCTCGACGCCGGAAAGGCGGTCGGCATTCTTCCCTGCGGCCTAGCGGCGCGTAACACGCTCCGGCTCGAATCGGCAATGTCACTCTACGGCCATGAGCTGAGCGACGATATCACTCCGTTTGAAGCCAATCTCGGCTGGATAACGAAACTAAAGAAAGGAGACTTCGTCGGCAGTGATGCTCTACTCGAGAAGAAGGAAAAGGGTCTGGTTCGCCGCATCGCGGGATTTGAAATGACCGAGCCTGGGATCGCTCGCGACGGTTACGACGTTTATATTGCCGACAAACGCGTCGGTTACGTGACCTCCGGAAGCCCGGCTCCGTTTCTGAAGAAGAACATCGGGTTGGCATTCCTGCCCGTCGAGTTTGCAAATGAAGGGCAAGAAATTAAAATTGATGTACGAGGAAAGCATCTTTCGGCGAAGGTCGTTCCGACACCCTTTTATAAACGTCAGAAGTAGGTCGGGCCGTTAGCCCGATAACGACAGGCTAGCAATCTGTCATACAAAAACTATGTCCAATATTCCGGAGAATTTACGTTACAGCAAAGATCACGAATGGGTGAACGTTGACGGCGAGATAGCCAGCATCGGGATCACTGACTACGCACAACACTCGCTCGGCGATGTAGTTTACGTCGACATGCCGCGGGTCGGCGATAAGTTTGGGACGCATGAGGCATTCGGTTCGGTTGAATCGGTGAAGGCTGTTTCCGAGATCTTCACACCGGTCGCCGGCGAGGTCGTCGAGGTGAATGACGGCCTCAACGACACACCCGAGAAAGTGAACTCGGATCCGTACGGAGACGCATGGTTCGTGAAGATCAGGATGGCCAATGCGCTCGAGGTTGACGCGATGCTATCCGGCGAGGAATACGAGGAGTACCTGAGCGCGAACGCCTAGCAATTTTGGATTTTAGATTTGGATTTTGGATTGAAGGCCCGGGCCTGCGATCTCACGTTTTAAATCCAAAATCCAAAATCCAAAATCCAAAATAGAATGAGATACATACCTAATTCTCCCGAAGAACGACAAGAAATGCTCGCCGCCGTCGGACTGGCATCGGTGGAGGAACTGTTCCGCTCGATACCGAAGGACGCGCAATTAGGCAGACGCCTCGAGATTACCGAGCCGCTCGCGGAACCCGAAGTGATCGCCGCGATGGAGAACCTCGCGGCAAAGAATACCGGTTCTACAAAGCCCTCTTTTCTAGGAGCGGGAGTCTACTCACATTTCTCACCCACGATCGTCGATCATCTTATTCAACGTTCCGAGTTTTTCACGTCATATACGCCGTACCAGCCGGAGATCTCGCAAGGAACGTTGCAGTACATCTTTGAGTTCCAGACCCTAATCTGCCAGTTGACCGGAATGGAGGTCGCAAACGCGTCGATGTACGACGGATCGACCGCCATGGCTGAGGCGTACGTGATGGCACAGCGCGTCACGCGGCGAGATAAGATCATTGTCGCGGACAGCGTACACCCCGAATATCGCGAGGTTGCACAGACGTACACGCAACACGGAGATGCGGAGATCGTAACGGTCGGATTCGATGAAGAGACCGGACGCGTTTCCTCGCTCGACGGCCTCGATGATCAGACCGCGGCGGTTGTCATACAGTCACCCAATTTTTTCGGTTGTATCGAGGACGTTGCTGCGATTGCTGAGCAAGCTCACGCGGTAGGCGCTTTGCTCGTCGTCGTAGTAACGGAAGCTATATCGTTCGGACTGTTGAAATCCCCCGGCTCATGCGGGGCGGACATCGTCGTCGGCGAAGGACAATCGTTTGGTGTACCGATGAGTTTTGGCGGACCCCACGTAGGTCTTTTTGCGACCCGCGAAAAATTTGTTCGCCAGATGCCCGGCCGTTTGTGCGGCGTCGCGTACGACAAGAATGGCAATCGCGGATTCGTGCTTACACTCTCGACTCGTGAGCAGCACATCCGGCGCGAGAAAGCGACTTCGAACATCTGTACAAACCAGGGCCTGATCGCACTCGCCGCAACGATCTACATGGAAACGATGGGTAAATCGGGACTGCAGGAAGTCGCGATGCAGAACGCACAGAAGACTGCGTACGCCGCGAAGAAGATCGCCGGGATCGACGGCTTCGAGATCGCATTTTCTGCTCCGAAGTTCAACGAGTTCGTCGTCAAAACAACGCGACCGGCCACGGAGATCCTGGAAAAGGTTCGAACCGAGGACGGGATCATTGGCGGGCTCGCACTGTCCAAGTATTACCCGGATCGTCCGAATGAATTTCTTGTCTGCGTCACCGAAACGCGACCCCGATCGGAGATCGACGCGCTTATCGCGGCGCTTTCGTCGTAGCCGAACAGGGTTTGCAAATGGAGTCGAGAGTAGTTTCTTTCCGTGTCTTCCATCTATTCCGTGTATTCCGCGGTCCCGGTCTTTTAACCACGGAATACACGGAATAGATGGAAGGCACGGAATACACGGCGAAGAGGGACACGGAAAGAAACGAAGAGATTTATTTTATGTCGATAAAGAAAGTCACACAGCATCCCACGCAGAACGAAGGTTTGATCTTCGAGCGTTCGCAGACGGGGCGGGTCGGTTATCGTCTGCCTAAGCTCGATGTCGATGAAACGAACCTCGACGAGCTGTTACCGGCAGCGCTGCGGCGCGAAGACGGTCTGGACGGCGTGCCGGAAGTTTCCGAAGTGGACGTTGTCCGCCATTTCACTCGAATCTCGACCTGGAATTATTCCATCGACCTCGGCATGTACCCGCTCGGATCGTGCACGATGAAATACAACTCCCGGCTTAATGAGAAGGTTGCGCGGATCGGTGGTTTCGCGAACCTACATCCGCTCGCACCGGAAGAAGAGTCACAGGGAGCACTCGAGCTGATCTGGGAACTGCAGAAGGATCTCGCCGAGATCACCGGCTTGCCTGGTGTCTCTTTACAGCCTGCTGCCGGCGCACAGGGTGAGATGACGGGGGTGATGTTGATTCGCGCGTTTCTCGACAAACGGGATGGCGACGCTTCGAAAGATCGACGCGTGATGCTGATACCGGACTCCGCCCACGGTACCAATCCCGCGTCCGCCGCACTCGCGGGTTTCACTGTTAAGACGATCCGTTCCACCGAAGAGGGATTGACCGACCTCGACCATCTCAGGCAGCTTTGCGATCAGGGCGGCGTCGCCGGACTGATGCTCACGAATCCGAACACGGTCGGCATTTTCGAGACAAACATTCGCGAGATCTGCACGATCATTCACGACGCAGGCGGCCTGGTCTATATGGACGGTGCGAACATGAACGCACTTGTCGGAGTCGCACGGCCGGGCGACATGGGCGTCGACGTCATCCACCTGAATCTGCACAAAACTTTCTCGACCCCGCATGGTGGTGGCGGACCGGGCTGTGGACCGTGTCTCTGCACCGAGGAGTTAACCCCGTTCCTTCCGGTTCCACGAGTTGTACGACGTGGACAAGCTGACAGCCTGTCCTACGCGCTTGATTACGACGAGCCCGAATCGATCGGCCGCGTAAAAGCATTCTTTGGAAATTTCGGGATGATGGTTCGGGCCTTGTCATATATCTATACGCATGGCGCCGAGGGTTTGAGAGAAGCGACCGAAGCGGCGGTTCTGAATGCACGCTACGTTGCCGTGGAACTTAAAGACACCTTTCATCAGCCTTACGCTTCGGACTGTATGCACGAGGCTATCTTCTCGCACAAGAACCAGACAAAAAAAGGCGTTCACACACTCGACATTGCAAAGCGACTTATCGACTACGGCTTCCACCCGATGACGATCTACTTCCCTCTCGTAGTCGAAGGCGCGATGCTTATCGAGCCGACCGAATCAGTCGGTCGTGCGGATCTCGATGCGTTCATCGAAGCGATGAAGGACATCGATCGCGAAGCGAATGAAAATCCTCAGCTCGTGATCGACGCACCGCACTCAACACGGATCGGCCGCCTCGACGAAGCCGCAGCAGCTCGTAAGCCGGTTCTCCGGTGGAAACCCGACATGGAAGCGTCAGCGAAATCGGCTTAATGGACCGCCGGCATCCTGCCGGCGTGTGACGGCGAAGCCGGCGATTGGAGCGCAGGCATCCCTGCCTGCAACGCCGCGTTTTTCAGTGGCGTCAACCGATGGTGATTCGAAACGTGCGCACCGTCGAACTGTTGATATTTCCCGAAGCTTTTTCGCGTCGAAGCCGACGCTCATGCAGGCAGGGATGCCTGCTCTCCAGTCAGGGACCGACGGTAAACTAAACCTCAATGGCACAAATAGGAATTCCGAAAGAGACCCATCCTGGCGAACGCCGCGTCGCGGCCACGCCGCAAACTATCCTCAAGCTAAAGAAGCTAGGTTTCGACGTCTCCGTGCAGTCGGGAGCCGGGGACGAGATAAACGCC
>JANPJL010000024.1:0-8933 GCA_031425495.1 Acidobacteriota bacterium | reverse complement strand
TTACGAATCGAATGCTCTACCAACTGAGCTAGGGCGGCTTATCATGCGGGCCGAAGTTCAGAATATACTTTCCGAAACTGGGCAAGTCAAGCAATTGGCTGGGTTCGTAATTGTCTGGTTTAGGTACTGGGCCTGCCGACTTTCCGCTCCGTCAGATGCGAGATGTTTGTAGAACGGGCCCAATGAATTCCCTCGCTCCAGCCGAGTGATACCGACGTATAGGGCGCAAACATTGGGTATTGTTCGGGTCCACAAGCATTTCGCTCCTAACGGAGCGAGGCACTCAAAGGCAACGTGGCTACAAACATGTTGCTCCTAGCGGAGCAGAAATCACGGTTGCGGATCCAGGTTAGACAAGGATTGTGGTGTCTAAACGAGGCCGGTCTTATTGATCTCGCCGCAGACGCGGAGTGGATGGCCCTCCGGTTTCTCCGGGTGTATCGCTTCTGTCCTTCACTATGTAGGTCGATTTTGCTTTGACGATGGCGCGTGCTGGCCTCGACACCTGGATCTTGATACGTTTGCGGTCACCCGGCTTTCCGTCGCCCGACGCGTAATATCCGATCGAGTATTGCCGCCGAAGCTCTTCGGCTACACCGGCGAATGACGCCTCGAGGTTCGTCGATGCGTCCGCCTCGAATATGCGGCCGCCGCTATTCTGGGCGAGGCTTTCAAGATACGTTTTCCCCTTCTCGTAATCAGCGGCGCTTGTACCCCGTGCGAGCTGGACCATGAAACCCGACGGCAGCCCGAACGCCTGTGCGACCGGGCCCGCGTCGGTTCGTTGTTGCGTGTCGTAGCGGATCGGGTAGAACAGGGCATCGACCTCTTCAACCCCGGCGACCGTACTCTGAAAATTCGCGCGTCGCGACGTCGTGTCGACTCCGTCGGTAAACAACACGACGGCTTTTCGCCCGGTAACATTTATTAGGTCGAGATTTGTAACGTAGTCGATCGCATCGTAAAGGCTGGTTCCGCTGCCAAACTGCGCTTTGTAAATTGCGGCAAATAGTACCTTTTTATCCGTGGTCGGCTCTGCGAGGATCTTCAGACGCTGATCGAACGCAACGACCATTACTTTGTCTTCAGGACGCAGCTGATTCACAAACATCACCGCGGCATAATGGATCTCGTCGATGCGGTAGCGGGTGGAGGGACTCGTGTCGATCATCAGTACTACCGTGAAGGGTTGCTCTGACGACTGGAAATATGTGATCGACTGCGGCACACCGTCTTCCAGGATCTTGAAGTCCTTTTTCTTGAGACCCGCGATAAAGCGTCCGTTTCGATCGAGGACGGAAACGGGGGTCGTGACGAGATTGGTGTCGATCTGAATGACCTCGTTCTCGGCTGCCGACGCGGCTTCCTCGGCTTTTTTTTGAGCTGCGCGCTCGGCCGGGGTCGGCGGGGGAGCGGTGTTCCCCGAGTTGGTAGCGGGGGACGTGCGCTGCGTAGTCGGTGTCGCTTTCTTCTGGGTGGGTGTTTTCCTCGAGCGGGTTTGAGCAGCAGCGGAAATTACAAAGGCGCAGATCACAAGTAGACACAAGACAGACCTGTACATTGCTGGGATCCTCCTTGGAGAAAAGAACTGGGTTGGGCGTTCAGTACGCGATGAGATTAGGCCGCGAACAGATCGTGCGAGATACGGGAGATCGGCAGGGTTTCGATAATTCAACACCGTGGGTAAACTGATCCGTGATCGCGAGAATGGGAGAGCCGTCTCTACCGCGAGCATCCTTTTATGTCGTCACAAACATATAACACCGCCGGCCGCTAGAATGTGACGTTTAAGTGATAGGACGTGCCATAACAGGGTTTAGTTACATCTTTCGGTTATGGCTCGGGTTCAATCTATAATCAAAGCAATGAGTGATGTTGTAAATGTAATTGGCGGCGGGCTTGCCGGGGTCGAAGCCGCATGGCAGGCTGCCGAAATGGGAGCGCAAGTTCGGCTGTACGAGATGCGTCCCGTTGTTCAGACGCCCGCCCACCGGACGGACAAGCTTGCCGAGATCGTGTGTTCGAATTCGTTGAAGACCGACGAGCCGGGAAGTGCACCGTATCTTTTGAAAGAGGAGCTCCGTCGTGGACACTCGCTTGTGATGGAGGTCGCCGCGGCTACCCGGGTCCCCGCGGGGTCGGCGCTGTCGGTCGATCGGATTAGGTTCGCCGAGTTGATTACCGAGCGTGTTGAGCAACATCCGAACATCGAGGTCGTGCGGAAAGAGTTCACGGAAGTTCCTGTTGGGAGTGATGGAGCGCGGGATGGTTCAATTGACCCACCCGCTACCGCAGGTGGTACTGACAGGAGCGTCACGATCGTTGCGACTGGGCCGCTCACGAGCGGAGCGCTCACCGAGTCGATAATGAAATTCACCGGCGATGACCAGCTCTATTTTTATGACGCGATCGCACCGATCGTCGCGGCCGACTCGATCGACATGTCGATCGCATTCAAGGCCGCGCGATATGGCAAGGGCGGTGACGATTACATTAACTGTCCGATGGATCGGGACCAGTACGAGACATTTATTAACGAGCTACTCGGTGCGAGTTCGGTTCCGCTCAAACGATTTGAAGAAACTAAATGGTTCGAATCGTGTCTGCCGATAGAGGAGATCGCGCGTCGCGGCGTCGATACTCTGCGGTTCGGACCAATGAAGCCAAAGGGATTGCCTGATCCAAAGACGGGCTACGAAGCCTACGCGTGTGTACAGCTTCGTCAGGAAAACTTGATGGCCGACGCGTATGGCATGGTCGGTTTTCAGAATCACCTCCGTTACGGTGAACAGCAACGCGTGCTGCGTCTGATCCCCGGCATGGAAAACGCCGAGTTTCTGCAGTTTGGTCAGATCCACCGAAATACATTTATCAACTCACCGGAGATCCTGAATGAAGATCTCTCGACGCGAAAGAATTCGTCGCTGTTTTTCGCCGGGCAGATCACGGGTGTTGAAGGTTATGTCGAGTCGGTCGCGACTGGCTGGCTCGCGGGGATCAACGCAGTTCGGGTATTGCGGGATCAGCCGATGCTCACTGCGCCATCGACATCCGCTATCGGAGCTTTGTGCCGGTATGTTTCGAATGTCGAGACGAAGAATTTTCAACCGGTGAATATCACATTCGGTCTGCTGGAACAGTTGCCGGTCGAGTTGCGAAAGAAGTATCGGAATAAAAGGGAACGACATGTCGTGCAGGTTGAGCGGGCGTTGGAGGATTGGGATGAGTTTATGAAAGCTTTAAACCGCCGAGACGCTGAGGCGCAGAGAGTTTGATTTACCTTTTTAGCTAACAGGGGAGAAGTCCGACATTTGTAAGCGGGACGCTTGTGCTCCATTCATGGAACAAACATTTTACATTTTCGACTTAGCTCCGATTCTTATCCTACTCGCCATTTTCATCGTCGCGATCCTATACTCCTCCGTCGGGCATGGCGGTGCGTCGGGCTATCTTGCCGTGATGGCGCTGTTCTCCGTTCCGCTGGCGACGACGCGTCCGTCGGCGCTTTTGCTAAATGTGTTTGTTGCGAGCGTCGGGACTATCCAGTTCTATCGTGCCGGTTTCTTTTCGTGGCGAGTGTTCCTGCCGTTCGCGGCCACGTCGATCCCGTTCGCATTTCTCGGCGGGACGATCACACTGCCGACTACCGCTTATAAGATTGTGCTCGGCGGTGTTCTTATTGTCGCTGCCATCAGGTTGGCGTGGAGTCTAAAGTCGGAAGCAGCGACGACCGACCCGCCGATCTGGATCGCCCTTCTCATCGGTGCCGCGATCGGATTGCTATCCGGACTGGTCGGCGTCGGTGGAGGGATCTTCCTTACGCCGGTCCTGCTATTGATGAGCTGGTCCGAAACGAAAACCGCCGCTGGCGTGTCGGCGTTGTTCATTCTGGTCAACTCGATCTCGGGACTGCTGGGAAACTATTCCCAGCTGTTGAGCCTGCCATCCAGTGTCTGGTTCTGGATCGCTGCAGCGGTTATCGGCGGCGTGATCGGCTCGACGCTCGGAGCCAAGCGATTTGATTCGCTGACGCTGCGGCGAGTATTGGCGCTGGTGTTGGTCTTTGCAGGACTGAAGTTGGTACTGGTGTGAATGTGAAAGACTCGCTTCCTTGTTTAGAAGTGACCTCTTAACTCCCCTCCTTGTTTAGGAGGGGTGCCGATGCTTCATCGGCGGGGTGGTAGTTCAGAAAGAATCAGATTCTTCTGCTTAACTCCCCTCCTAAACAAGGAGGGCAACCTAGGTACGTAACAATCAGATTCTTCTTAACTACCACCCCGTCAGCCGAAGCGGCTGCCACCCCTCCTAAACAAGGAGGGGAGTTAAGAACGCTCCCATCCTATACGAGGACGGGCGTTAGATACGCAAGAATCAGATTCTCTGAACTACCACCCCGTCAGCCGAAGCGGCTGCCACCCCTCCTAAACAAGGAGGGGAGCTGGGAGCGTCACCCCCACGCGAGCAAGCAACTACCAACATCATTCGCTAATCCAACGTGCGGAGTTTGTTATAGTAGTTTTCCGGTATGAAACTCGGCATTGGAATCATCCTCACACTTCTGGCGACGCATGCGTTCGGGCAATCCGGGCGTATAAAGCCGAATGAGACCCCGACGCCGCGGCCGACTGCGCAGCCGAGAATAATCTACATCCCGACGCAGGCCACGCCTCCCGGTTCCGGAGCGACGCCGCGGCCGACTCCACCGATCGATGATGGCGATGTCGTTCGCGTATCTTCTACACTGGTTCCGATCCCCGTCTCTGTCGTCGATGCGAACGGGCGTGCTGTGACGAATCTCACTCTCGCGGATTTCGAATTGAAGATCGATGGGAAGCCGGCGGAGCTGAGTGAGCTTTCCAGAAGCGAAAGCCCGATCCGGCTTGCGATGCTTTTCGATAACTCATCGAGCGTTCTCATCGCTCGCGAGTTTGAAAAGGACGCCGCCGTAAAGTTTTTTCGTCGTGTTATAAGACCACAAAAAGATTTGGCAGCACTGTTCAGTGTTGCGACGACGACGGAGCTGGAGCAATCGTTTACGTCGGATGTGGCTTCGCTTACAAATGCGATCGAGCTGTTCCCAACGCCCGAGGGTGCGACGGCGCTGCTCGAGGGCATTATCCTGGCGGCAGACTATCTTCGCGAAGTCTCCGGTCGCCGTGTGATGGTCATCGTGTCGGATGGCGACGATACGAAAAGCGACGTCACCTTTGAGGAGACGGTGCAGGCATTGCAGCTCGCCAACTGTCAGGTTTACGTGGTCAAGACAACCGATTTCGAAAACTTTAAACGCACCGGCTCGCGACGGGGCAGCGCGAACCTCAGAGCTCTTACGGCGGAGCGGCGGATGGGTGAGATAACGCGGCAGACCGGCGGAGCGGTTCATTCTCCGGTCGACGAACGGGAGCTCGACGATGCCTTCCGCCAGATCTCGGCGGAACTTTCTCAGCAGTACGTTCTGAGTTATTACCCGGAGGACGAGTCGGAAAAACGCGGTCAGTTTCGTGAAATTACATTGGCACTCAAAAACCGCCCGAACCTGACGCTGCGTACGAGGAAGGGGTACTACTTACCTCGGAAGTGAATAGTGAAAAGTGAAAAGTGAATAGTGAAGATGGTAAACGGCACCCAAACTTTCCTCTCATAACTTTTCACTTTTCACTTTTCACTTTTAACTTTTCACTAGCCCATGCTCAACGACACTCTCAAAGACTTTCTCCAGCACCTTGAATACGAGCGGAACCTCAGCCCGCACACGCTGCGGAACTACGCGAGCGATCTCGGGCAGTTTCGTGATCACCTGCTGAAGATCGAGAAGCGTGACGACGTAGAGCTCGGCGACATCGACCGGCTGACGATCCGCGAGTGGATGGGCGAACTACATGCCGCCGATAAAAAAAAGACATCGATCGCGAGAAAGCTTGCGTCGCTGCGTACCTTCTTCCAGTTTCTTGTTCGCGAAGGCAAGCTTGAATCAAACCCTGCAAAGCTTGTAGCGACGCCACGCATCGAACGCAAGTTGCCGAACCATCTGTCGATGGAAGATGCCGTCCGATTTATCGAGACCCCCGATACGACGACCGACCTCGGGCGACGCGACCGTGCGATCTGCGAGTTTTTGTATGCGACGGGTATCCGCGTCGGCGAACTCGTCAGCATCGACCTAAAAGATATCGATTTTCGCTCGCGGCTCGTCCGCGTGACCGGCAAGCGCCGCAAGCAGCGCATCGTCCCGTTCGGCGAACCGGCCCTGCAGACGCTGATGCATTACCTCGATGAAACACGCGGCGTGTTTTTAAGTAATTGCGCCGAAGCGAAACGCGACATGCAGGCGTGCTTTTTGAATTACCAGGGTACGCGGATCACGACCCGCAGCATCGGTCGGATGATCGACAAGTACATCAAACTGTGCGCATCCGTGCATGACATCTCGCCGCACAGCATGCGACATTCGTTCGCGACGCACCTGCTCGATTCGGGTGCCGACCTGCGTGATATTCAAGAACTGCTCGGCCACGCGCGGTTGTCGACGACGCAGATCTACACTCAGGTCTCGATGGAGAAAATGATCGAGGTCTACGACAAGTCGCATCCAAAGGCGTAGGACGGACTGTTAGTCAACGGTGTAGGACGGACTGTTAGTCCGTCCCGCCCAGAGGGTCGAGAGTTGGTGCAGCGTCGAGGACGCGCAGACCGGGACGGAGTAACAGTCCGTCCTACGTCGCCCGAGACATTGCACCGCCGACCGCGTCGGCAGGGACGGACTAACTGTCCGTCCTATCCTTTAGTCAACATGAACATTCTTCACCGAACGAGATCCTCTCGAATCGTCAGTCTCAGTTTTCTACTTATCTTGGCGTGCGCGCTGTCTGCATTCCCGCAACAGAAACCGTCGGCGTTGAAGTTCGATGTGCTCACGGCTGAGTACGATCACTACTACAGGTATGACGACCCTTTAGTAAAGCAACGGATCGACCGATTTGTTGCCGAGGCGAAGCGCCAGCCCGGAAAAACGAAGTACCTCGTTCGCTACCGTGCGCGTGTCAGGCAGGGCGGTGTGTACAGTGGGAATTCCAACGATTGGGCTACAACGGCAAAGCACGCCGTTGCGGCGATCGGGAAGACTTACGACGAGAGCGATATTGTTGTCGTGGATGGTGGAGTCCGCGAAAACGAAACGCTCGAGTTTTGGTTTGTTCCGAAAGGAGTCGATCTCCCAACGCCGACACCCGAGTTCGATCGGTCGACTGCGATCGACTGTCCCCAGATCCTCGCGTATCAGGCCGGTTACAACTTCGATAAGGAGAAGCCCGTGGTTCTCACTGCCGGTACTCGTCCGGATGACCAAGCAAAGAACTTTGAATGGATCATCAATGAGGGTAAGGTCATTAGCGATATCGGCACGGTCGTTGAAATAGATGTCTCACGCGTAAAAGAAAATAAACTGACCGCATTCCTTGAGGTGAAGGGGCTGCCGCCCGTCTGCAAGTCTACGGCGACAGTAGTCGCCGAGTTCGGGAATACGGCGCGCCTGTTCGACAGTTTTGGTCGACTTCCCAACGGAGATATCCGGTCAAGGCTAGACGCGTTCGCTCAGGATATTTCCAAGCACCCGGGTTTTCATGGGTATTTCTACAACTATGGCGATCGCGTAGACGGCGATCGCCAAATGGCGGCACGCCGCCGACTATTCGCAAGCCACTACCAGGCACGAAATTTCGACAAGTCGCGCGTTACGATCGTCGACGCCGGATACCGCGAGGAAATCCACACAGACGTGTGGCTCGTTCCGCCAGGTGTGAAGCCACCCGACGCCACGCCTACCGTAGACTCGAGCTTCATCATCCGTCCGTCTGCCAGGAAACGCCCGCGAAAGTAGATGTGGGTACAACACAAGGACTGGCAAATCTATCTGCCACTCATCTATACTTCATCCAAACTACTCTTCCGTTTTCATTCAAATCTATGAAACAGATCAAACTGCTATTGCTCGCGATCTCACTTCTCGCGTCGACCGCCGTTGCGCAGGACAAGCTGCTGACGATAGACGATATTTTCAGTCTCGATTCGAAGGTTCGCGTCAATTTCGCCGGGACGCCGACTCGACTGACATGGGCGCGCGATGGGAAATCTTTCCGCCAGGCGACGGCCAATAAGCTACTGCGGGTAGATGCGGTGACGGGAGAGTCGCGCGATTTCTTTGACGCTCGCAAGTTGCAGACGCAACTTGAACGTGAGGGAATTGCGCCCGACGAGGCCGCGAAGCTTGCGAACGCGCCGGGTCTGCAATTTGATCCGGCCGAGGCCGCCGTCATTCTGAATAACGCAAACGATCTCTGGCACTACAACACATCGACAGGTACCCTGCGGCGGCTAACGAACAACAAGGAAGAAGAGCAAGAGCCGGACTTCAGTCCGGACGGTCGATGGGTAAGCTTCGTACGCGGAAACAACATCTTCGTCGTTGACGTGGCAACGGGTCGCGAAAAGCAGCTCACGCGCGACGGTGCCGAAAAGATCCTCAACGGTTATCTCGACTGGATCTATCAGGAAGAGATCTACGGTCGTGGAAATTTTCGTGCGTACTGGTGGTCACCCGATTCGAAGTACATAGCTTTCCTACGACTCGATGAATCGCCGGTACCGAAGTTCGTTCTAACAAACGACATCGTCGATAACCAGGTCGTCGAGAACACGGATTACCCGCAGGCCGGCGATCCGAATCCGCTCGTCAAACTTGGTATCGCGGACATCACAAAGGGTTCGTGGGTTCCCAATGTCGGGCGAATTCCTTCGGTCGGCCGACGTCTTCCGGGCGGGGTGGTCCGCTTTGGCGACGCGGTAAAATTCGTCAATCTTTCAAAATACACTCCCGAAGATCTTCTGATCGCACGCGTCGCGTGGACTCCGGACAGTAAGACGGTGATGTTCCAGGC
>JANPJL010000023.1:0-16639 GCA_031425495.1 Acidobacteriota bacterium | reverse complement strand
GATCGAACGGGGATGATCCTGGGCGAAGGCGGAGCGATGTTCGTCATGGAAGCTCTCGAGCACGCCCAGGCGCGAGGTGCAAAGATCTATGCCGAGATCTGCGGATTCGGGATGTCGGCCGATGCTCATCATCTGACGATGCCGCTTGCAACCGGTGCCGCGAAGGCGATGCGCCTGGCGCTTGAAGACGCGAGCCTGCGTCCCGAACAGATCGGCTATGTGAATGCACACGGCACGGCAACACAAGCGAACGATCCGATGGAATCCGAGGCGCTTCGAATCGTATTCGGCGATCACACCGATAACATTCCCGTAAGTTCGACGAAGTCCATGCACGGCCACACACTAGGTGCGGCGGGTGCGATCGAGGGGGCTGCGACCGTGCTCGGGCTTCATCACAAACTCCTGCCTCCAACCGCAAATTTTAACGAAACTGATCCGGCGTGCAACATAAACGTTATTGCGAATGAAGCTCTGCCGGCCGAACCCGAGGCCGCGATCTCAAACTCGTTTGCATTCGGCGGACTGAACGCGGTCGTTGCTTTAAAGCGATGGGACGGGTAAGAGTGACACCTTCGAGCGGAGGTCTGCTTGACGCGGAAACCCGTGACTCTTATTGATGACCAAAAAGACCAACGTACAGATCTGGCTCGAATATATTCCAGTACGGATGCTCTTTGGTGTCCTTGGTATCATGCCGAGAAAAGTGGCGATCCGTCTCGGAATGTTGATCGCGCGTGTCGCCTACCGTTTCGCCGGATCTCTTCGTCGCGTTGCGCAACGAAATCTCGAGATCGCGTTTCCTGAGAAGAGCATTTCGGAACGCGAGGCGATCGGGCTCGCATCGTTTGAAAACCTGGGACGCGTACTCGGCGAGCTCACACAGTTTCCGCGTGCGACATCCGCTTCCCTAAACCAGCTCATCGATTTCGATTTCGAATCCGAGGAGAACCTGAACTCGCCGGAACGCATAGCTTTTGAAGCCGAACGAGCCAAGGGCCGCGGGATGTTATTGCTCGGACCGCACCTTGGCAACTGGGAGATGGGCGTCTTCGCGTACTCGGCCCTGCGTGACAAGCTGACTTATCTCGCGAGACCGCTCGACAACCCTCTCATCGAAGCCTTCACCGTCCGCCTCCGCACAAGATTTGGAAATCAGCCGATAGATAAAAACAACTCAATCGGCAAAGCGATGTCGATACTACGCGAAGGCGGCATCCTTGGTGTTCTACCGGACGTCAATGTTCTGCATCGCGACGGTGTGTTCGTTCCCTTTTTCGGAACGCCGGCGTCGACAACGATCGGTGTCGCAATGCTCGCGATGCGGGCAAATGCGATCATCGTTCCGATGTGCTGCGTGTGGGATTCGGAGCGGGAGAAATACAAGGTCTTCTACGGAAGGTTCATTGAGGTTCAGCGAACCGGCGACAGGCACCAGGACATTCTGGAAACCACTGCGGCATTTACTCAGGAGATCGAGAAGTTCATCCGAGCCTATCCGGAACAGTGGCTGTGGATACACAAGCGCTGGAAGACCCGACCGGTCGGGGAACCCGAGTTATATTGAGGAGCAATGTTGGTCCGTTGGCAAGGCGTTCTCCGGAATAACTGAAAACTAATAACTAAAAACTGAAAATGTTCTTGCGATAATCTCTTCCATTTGCACTTCTCACTTCTCACTTCTCACTTCTCACTTCTCACTTCTCACTTCTCACTTATCAGTTATTCCGAAGATATTTCTTTCCTCGCCTGCGACTGTACCGCCGTGATCGCTACAGCATCCACGATGTCCTCGGCCTTACATCCGCGCGAGAGATCGTTGCACGGTCGATCCAGGCCTTGAAGGATCGGGCCGATCGCGCTTCCGCCGGTGAGGCGTTCTGTGAGTTTGTAAGCGATGTTGCCTGAATTAAGGTCGGGAAAGATCAGAACGTTTGCACGGCCCGCGACGTTCGAGCCGGTTGCTTTTGAATCTGCGACAGCTTGAACCAACGCAGCATCTGCTTGTAGCTCTCCGTCGATCGCAAGTTCCGGTAGGCGGGCTTTCACCGTTTTAGTCGCCTCGACGACCTTGTCGATCATCTGGTGTTTCGCACTCCCCTTAGTTGAGAACGAAAGCATCGCAACTCGCGGTTCGACCTGTAGAAGCGACCGGCACGAATCGGCCGAAGCGATCGCGATCTCGGCAAGCTCATTCACATCCGGATCAACGACGACACCGCAGTCGGCATAGATCATCGCGCCTTTTGCGCCGAACTTCTTGTCCGGTACGACCATCAGGAAAAAACTCGAGACGATCTTGAGTCCCTCGCGAACACCGATGCAGCGTATCGCCGCGGCGACGGTGTGGGCGGTCGTGTTTGTCGCTCCGGCTACCGACCCGTCAGCTTTGCCTTCGCGCACCAACAGGTTGCCGAAATAAAGCGGATCCTTGACGACCTGCTCCGATTCTTCGAGCGTCGTCCCTTTTGCACGGCGGAGTGAATAGTAAAGTGTCGCTACACGGCCGAAGTCCACCGACTTTCGATGATCCAGGATCTCGACGCCGTTTAGGTTCACGCCAGCACCTGCAGCCAACGAACGAACGTTTTCTTCTACGCCGAGAACCGTGATCTTTGCGATCCGGTCGCGCGTACACATCTCGGCTGCCTGCAGCGTGCGGACGTCATCACCTTCGGGAAGAAGGATGTGCTGGATATCGGCGGCGGCACGGTTTCGAATATTTTCTAGAATCATCTTGTGAGTTGTCAGTTGTCAGTTCTCAGTTCTCAGTTCTCAGTTCTCAGTTCTCAGTGTTCGGTGGTGGGTGGAACGCCGGCATCCTGCCGGCACCGCCGCATGCGGCGGAAAACTGCGGCATCGTCGAGCCTCGACGCATTAGGGCTTTGTCCTCACGCCGGCAGGATGCCGGCGTTCCCTCAACTGACAACTGCCCAAAAATCTACCATACAACGGCGCACCGTGAAACTTGCACAAAGCGGGCGTTGTTCTTAGACTGACTCTACACTCGCGAATTAACAGAAATGAGCACGACAACCGAACCCCGAACGAAAATTAAGCGTGGCGAAAAACGCGAACTGCGCGGCCGGATGGGAAGCTTCCTGATGTTCCTGCCGAATATGGCGAGGCTTCTCGGTGGTCTTCTGAAAGACGTGCGTGTGCCAACCGCAGAAAAGGCACTATTTGTCGCCGCGATCGTCTATTTTATCTCGCCGATCGATCTTATCCCCGACATTTTCCCCTTCATCGGGCAGGTCGACGATATCTACGTGATCGCACTTACCCTGCTAAGACTTGTGAACCGTACGGACGAACGGATCGTTCGTGAGCATTGGTCGGGCGGCGGCGATATCGTCGCACTTGCCGATTCGATCGCCAGTATCGCCCCGATGCTTTTGCCCAAACGTGTCGCTCGTGTTCTCTCCTCAAAGGTCGAGCTCGCACCGGCCGGAAAGATGCTGCGAAGCATAACCAACCGCGACCAAGCTCTCGTCCGCGAGATACCTCAAACCGATGAGGATGATCAGGTGGCCAATCCGCGTCCCTCAACGGCGAGCTAAACGCGCTAAACGCCGCACAAGTTGCTGAAGACGGGTACCTTACAGTTTCCTTTTTTGGATTTCCCGTCCGTTTGTAACTATATGTAGCCAAGCTCGATATTCCAGACAAGTTATTTCGATTGATATAGAAGTTGGAACATTCGCTATAATGTAGCGAAACTGAGCATTGATTTTTTATGTTCGAACGTTACACCGAACGCTCCCGACGCGTTATCTTTTTTGCCCGTTACGAGGCATTGCAGTACGGCTCGCCGACGATCTCGCCGGAGCATATCCTGCTCGGACTCTTACGCGAAGACAAAACGATATCCGCGAGGTTCCTCTCATTCCGCAATACACTTTCGGTTGACGCCGTTCGGCGCGAGGTCGAAGAACGCATCGTGGTTCGGGACCGCATACCGCAGTCAGCGGAACTGCACCTCGCTCCTGAGACGAAGAAGATCCTCTTTTACGCTAACGAAGAAAGCCGGCATTTAAAGAATCGTCACATCGGACCCGAACACCTGCTGCTAGGCATCATTCGTGAGGAACGTTCGATCGCGGCCGAGATACTGCTCCAGTTTGGTCTGCAAGTACAGTCCATCCGAGAGGAGTTGGGCCGCATGTCCGGTTCGCAGACTCGCGCTCCGTCTATCCCTAAGGAGAACGCGGCGGGATCGAGTCTCCAGGAGTTCACGCGCGATCTCACCGCCGATGCAGAGCAGGGAAAGCTTGATCCGCTCGTTGGACGCGAGCCTGAACTAGAACGGCTGGTTGAGATACTCTGCCGTCGAACGAAAAACAATCCGGTACTGATCGGGGAAGCGGGCGTCGGTAAGACGGCGATCATCGAGGGCCTCGCACAGCGTATCGTCGATAAGGCGGTGCCAAGCTTTCTCGAGAAGAAGCGCATCCTTTCGCTCGATCTTTCGTCTATAGTCGCGGGTACGAAGTATCGGGGCCAGTTTGAGGAGCGGCTCAAGAAGATCATGACGGAGCTTGCCGAGAGCAAGGAGAATATTGTCTTCATCGACGAGCTTCACACGCTTGTCGGGGCCGGCTCTGCCGAGGGTACGCTTGATGCGGCGAACATACTGAAGCCCGCGTTGTCCCGCGGTGAGATCCAGTGCATCGGTGCGACGACGCCTTCGGAATATCGGAAGTCGATCGAAAAGGATCGTGCGCTCGAGCGCAGGTTTCAATCGGTAAAGGTTGCGCCTCCGAATGAGGAAGAGACGCTCAAGATCATAAAAGGGATCGTCAATCGATACGAAGCATTTCATCAGATCCGATATTCGAAGGACGCTTTAGAAGCGGCCGTATATCAATCGAGCCGTTACATCCCCGACAGGTTCTTACCCGACAAGGCCATCGACGTTCTGGATGAAGCCGGGGCTAGGGCGAAGTTGCGTGCTCGCGACGAGGACACCGCCGAGCCGACTTGGAAAGAAACGGTCGATAATTGGAAACGCACCGCGGCGAATGAAGAGCAGTTGATCTCATATGAGCTGCAAACGATCGAGGACTCGTTCTTTTCGATAGAAGTCACGAAAGACGACGTCGACGAAGTCATCGCCCGCTGGACCGGTGTTCCGGTTTCGTCGATTAAGCTCGAAGAAGCGCAGAAATTGTTGAATATCGAAAACGAGCTGCATAAGCGGATCGTCTCGCAGCGACCGGCGATATCGGCACTCGCGCGTGCAATACGACGTTCGCGGGCCGGACTAAAAAATCCGAGCAAACCCGTCGGCTCATTCCTATTCCTTGGTCCGACCGGTGTCGGTAAGACCGAGGTTGCTCGCACACTCGCGGAATACCTGTTTGCTTCCGAGCGTGTCCTCATCCGGTTCGACATGAGCGAATTCATGGAAAAGCATTCCGTCGCGAAATTCATCGGATCGCCTCCGGGATACGTCGGGCACGAAGAAGGCGGCCAGTTGACCGAGAAACTCCGTCGCTCGCCCTACTCGGTCGTGCTGTTCGACGAGGTCGAGAAAGCACACCCTGATCTCTTCAATGTTCTGCTGCAGGTCTTCGAGGACGGTGTATTGACGGACGCTCAGGGAAACTCGGTCGATTGTAAGCACGCGATCTTTATCATGACGTCGAACATCGGTGCCCGGACGATCCAGAAACGCGGAAATGTAGGATTTCAGGCCGGCGTGGACGTTTCGCGGGAGAAGCTGGAAGACCAGGTGATGTCACAGGTGCGGCAGACATTTGCTCCTGAATTCATCAATCGCCTCGATGAGATCATTATTTTTGACGAACTGTCGGACGTCGACCTCTCGCAGATAATCGACATGCAGGTGGCGAACCTCAATCGAATGCTCGAAAAACGCACCTTGAAGGTGCGTATGACCGACGACGCGCGCCGATGGCTGATAGAGAAGACATGCGCTGACCGAATTTACGGTGCCCGTCCCCTGAAACGGGCGCTACAGAAATATGTCGAAGATGAGCTTTCCGAAGCCCTTATTCAGGGTGAAGTGTCCGAGGAAAGCGAGATCGAGATATTTTGCAGCGAAGAAAAGCTATCGTTTCGACCGGTTACGGCCGAGCAGTTGGAGCAAGAGTTTTTCTACAGATCCTAATTGCCTCAAAAATGAATCGGCACCAGGTGCGACCCCGAGGTGAGTCGGGATGCACCTTTTTGCCCTCGAGCTCCCAGGTTTTAATCCCGAACTTTCCCGGTCAGTCCAAAAAGGCAACCAGTTTCTGGTTCATCGAATCATAGCCACAGTAAAAATTCCGACATTGAAAAGCCGCAAGTATTTGTTTATTCTATGCCTTTCGATTTTAACGACGAGGCGGCTGCCAGGCTTTCCCCCAAGGCTTATAAAATCGCTTTTAGTCAGGGAACATGTTTTTTTATGCAGAGAATCACCGGATTCGGACTTGTTATCTTAAGTTTCGCCTTTTTTGCAGGCCAACTGTTTGCGAAAGCGGACAAAAATGCGAACCCATCAGCACCAGTCGCAGCCCAGCAGATCGTCGAATCGGTTGACGTATCCGGTAATCGCCGTCTACGGGATGAAGATCTTCTCTATTACATCAAGACACGCCCGGGCGACGTTTATGACCCGGCCGCCCTCGAACGAGATCTTAGAGAGCTACTCTCGCTCAATTTCTTTGATAAAACGTACACCCGTGTCCTAACGACCGATGGTGCACGTGGCGGCGTCAACGTGATCTTCGAGGTTAGGGAACTCCCCATCGTCCGTGACCTTCAATTTACCGGTTTGAAAGCGGTCCAGGAGTCGGATGTACTCAAGGCTTTTCGCGAACAGCGTGTCGGTATATCGAAAGAAGCGGTCTACGATCCGGTAAAGGCTCGAAACGCCACGCGAATCCTTCGCGAGCTCATGGCGTCGAAGGGATACCCGAACGCTACCGTCAACATCAAGGAAGAAGAAGTTTCGGCTACATCGATCGCGCTGACTTTCGAGATCGACCAGGGGAACCGTTCGCGGATCATCGAGATCCAGTTCGACGGTAACGAGAAGTTCAGCGACGGCGAACTTCGCGGAGCTCTGTTATTGGTAAAGGAGACCGGGCTCATATCACGCTTCAAGGGTCTCGATATTCTCGACCTCCGTAAGCTCCAATACGATCTGCAGAAGAATGTCCGCTCGTACATGTTTTCGAAAGGTTATTTTCAAGCACGGCTCGGTGACCCCGTCGTAGAAGGTCTTGGCTTGAAGCGAACTGACTTCATCCCGCTGATTACGCTTCCGCTTCCGCTCATTTCATCAAAAGACGACACGCTGCGTATCACGGTCCCGGTGACCGAAGGCAAGATCTTTCGTGTGGGCGACCTTAAGGTCGAAGGTAATTCGATCTTTTCGGAACAGCAGATCCTTGCGTACGTCGGTCTTCAAAAAGGCGAAATCGCAAACGGAAAGCGACTCCAGGATGCGGTCTATGAAGACCTGAAGAACGTCTACGGGCAGCAGGGTTTTGTTCAATACAATGCAGAGTTCGAGCCTGACTTCCGAGACAGTCCGACTAATCCCGCCGAGGGAATCGTAGATATCAAGATCACGATTGACGAAGGAAAACAGTTCACGCTTCGGAGGCTTGAGTTCACCGGTAATACTTTCACACGTGATCGCGTAATGCGCCGCGAATTCCTGCTTAACGAGGGTGATATTTATAACTCACGTTTCCTGGATATCTCAGTCGCGCGTCTTAATCAAACGCAATACTTTGATCCGATCGACAAGGACCAGGACGTGGAGATCCGGACGGACGAAGAACAAGGTGACGTCGATCTTATCGTAAAGATCAAGGAGAAAGGCCGGCAGCAGATCTCGTTCAACGGAGGAATTTCGGGTATCGGAGGATCGTTCTTCGGGCTTGAGTATTCGACAAACAATCTCGCCGGACGTGGTGAGGTACTGTCCTTCTCGGTCGGTGCAGGTAACAGGCAGCAGAGTCTTCAATTCACATATCAAGAACCATATTTCCGAGATCGACCGATCTCGGTCGGCGTGTCGCTGTTTGCTTCGCGATATAAGTTTTTCGGAGAAGGGACATTCCTTACGCAGAATACGGACGTTCTAACCGATCTGTACAACCCGCTCGGACAGGTCGTCGCAGACGACGCAAATCTGTTTACCCAGACGACGTTCGGTGGCAACGTCTTTATGACGGCCCCGTTGTCGGAGCTGTTCTTTAAGAAGCGCCGCTTCACGCAGTTTTCGAGAGTCGGTCTGACTTATCAGCTATCGGCGACATCGATCTCCGATCCGCCTATCAACGACTCTGCTGATCCGGCAGCTCGGATTCCCGTTATCTACGAACAGCCGAACATTCTGACTAGCCGCATCACCGGTTCGTTTGTGTACGACACACGGCAGCCGTCCGCAAATGGGATTGACACGATTGGCGGTTCGCAGCTTTCAATGTCGATGGCTCTCGCGGGTCTTGGCGGCGACGTCCGTACCTATCAGCCGAACATAAGCTATTCGCGGTTTATGCCGATGCGCCGCAAGAAATCGAAGGATCCGGAAGTCTTCGCTTTTCGACTCCAGGCCGGGACGATCGGATCGTTTGCTACGACCGAGAAGATCAGGAACGCTAATTCGATAGCATTTGTCGGCGGCGTACCCGTCTATGAGCGTTACTACCTGGGAAGCGAGAATGATATTAGAGGATACGACTCGCGATCGATCGGTCCGGTCGCTCCGTTTGATACTTACATCACGGCCCGAAATACTACGGTGTCATCGACGATCACAGGAGCTTCGACAGCACCGCTGATCATGACCGCTCGCACTCGGAACGAGATCGCGCAGCTCGGTCTCCTGACCGGACCTGACGGACCGAACGCCGCGCTTTTTAGCAGAAATTTTAGGTTCATCGGTGGCGACACCCAGCTTCTCGGAAACTTCGAGTATCGGATCCCGCTCTTTGGACCCGCTACACTTGCCGTCTTTGCAGACATCGGAAGTGTCTTCAATCTACGTCAGACGGGCACCCAGCGGATCGACAGTGAGTTTCTCCAAGACGACACATTTATCGGCCCGGGGCGTTTATCCCAACTGGTTCTTACTAACAACCCGAATATCGACACGCGACTCGGATCGTTCATCCCTGGCTTGATGTACTTCGCACCGGGCGACCGTGTTCTGAGCTCAGGCGACTTTAGAACGATGTGTAATGCGCTTGGCGGTCTGTGTCCTTTCGTCCGGCTGCCCGACGGAGTGACGCCGGTATTCATCCGTGGCGAGGTTCAGCAGAATTCACTCCTGCGGGTAGACGACGCCGCTTTCAATAAGTTGAGCGATTTCAGATCGTCCGTTGGGTTGGAGCTTCGCGTACAGGTTCCCGTCGTGAACGTTCCTTTCCGACTGATCTATTTCTACAACCCGAACGCGCAGTTTGGATTCACCGAGAGTCTGCCGGGCATCTTTCTTCCGGGCAAGCGAAGCGGCTTCAAATTTACGGTCGGCCGGACGTTCTAACGCCTGTGAGCGACAAAATTGACATCAATTTGGGATTAACTTAAGATTGTTTTTTTTCAAATCGCCGGACCCGGGCAACAGTTCAAGGAAAAATAGTTTCAAAGGTATAGTCAGGACAGGAATCCACCAGTTCGAAGTTTTAAGGAGTTCTACACAAAATGAAAAGATTTAGTTTCATTGCCGCTAGCTTTATTATCGCGGCAATATCGGCGGTCTCGGCGTTCGGGCAGACGACCGTACCTGCAGTTACTCAGCCGGCAAAGATAGTAGTGATCAATACCGCTCAGTTCGATGCGACGACCGGCGGCATCACGAAGTACTCGGCTGCGAGGAGTGCGCTTGAGAACGAGTTTAAGCCGACTTACACGGAGATCCAGACCTTGGCGACGAGGTATCAGACACTGGCAGGGGAGATCGAGAATAGTCGAAAGGCGAACCCGGCCGTGCCTATAAATCAGCAGGCTCTTCAGACGAAGGCTGACGAAGCACAAAGTATCGAGGTGCGCATCAAGCGTTTGCAGGAAGATGGAAAGATCAAGTTCGAGAAGCGTGAGCAGCAGGTGATGGGCCCGATCCTTCAGGATATTGGCCGTGCGATGGATGATTTCGCTAAGCAAAAGGGCTTTGCATTGATCCTCGATGCCGCGAAACTCGAAGGCGCAGGTTTGATCCTGGCAGTTGATCTGCCGAAGGTTGATGTGACGAAGGAATTCATCACATTCTACAATGCCCGCCCGGCAACGACGGCCACGACGGCCGCGCCCCGGTAATTCATCTCAATTCTAGTTGTTTAGTCAGCAGCCGGTTGAAGTTTTCTTCTGCTGGCTGCTGACTTTTGGTATATATAGGTGCGTAAATGACTATCTACGATTCGCTGGCAATACAGGAGATCCTTCCGCACCGATACCCGTTTCTACTTGTCGACAAGATCATCGAGCTTGAACCCCGCGTCCGGATCCTGGGTGTAAAGCAGGTTACGATCAACGAACATTTCTTCGCCGGACATTTTCCGCAAGCCCCTGTGATGCCTGGTGTACTGCAAATCGAGGCCCTCGCTCAGGTCGGGGCGATCCTCGCCCTCCGCGAATTTGAAAATCGTGGCGAGAAGATCCCGTTTTTCAGCGGAATCGAAAAGGCTCGGTTTCGACGTCCAGTTGTGCCGGGCGACACATTGATGCTCGAGGTCACAGCACTTCGTATCGGAAGCAGGGTGCAAAAGATGCGCGGCGTCGCGAGTGTCGACGGAAACGTAGTAGCCGAAGCTGAGATCATGAGTGTCATCGCTGATCGGCCAAAGGAGTAACTTATGCAAGACATTGAACTGACATTCCGCGAGTTTTACGTGTACGCGATCATCGGCGGGGCTATTCTCGGGGCCTTGCTCGGGCTGATCCCCTTGATCCTCGGTCGTCGACGAAATAGGGGACGTCTCGGATTTTACGGCCTTGCGGCGTCGACGGTTGGTGGAGCTATTTCTCCGCTGCTGTCTATTGTCGCAGTCGCGATATTCACCTGGCTGGTCGTTAGGGCGAAACCGGTCGGAGCCGATTCGCACCCTGAAGCGAATTCAGGCGATCAAGATCTCGCGTAGGAATAAGCCCCCTCTTTATGCCAACGTTCATCCACGAGACGGCGATCGTCAGTCCGAGCGCCAGTATCGGTGACGACTGCTATGTCGGGCCATTTTCGACGATCGGTGAAAGCGTCGTTTTAGGCGAACGCGTTCGCCTCGACTCTCACGTGGTGATCGATGGCGACACTAAGATCGGAGACGACACGCGTGTTTTCCCTTTCGCCTCGATCGGCCTCGCTCCACAGGATCTCAAGTATGACGGTGAGCCGACCGCGACAGAGATCGGCTCTCGAAATCAGATACGCGAGTTCGTCACGATCCATCGTGGAACGTCTGGAGGTGGCGGTCTGACGAAGATCGCCGACGACAATCTCCTGATGGCACAGGCGCATGTCGCGCACGACTGTCAGATCGGCAGCAACGTGATAATGGCAAATGCTGCGACGCTTGCCGGGCACGTCGAGATCGCGGATCGGGCAAACGTCGGAGCTTACTCAGGCGTTCACCAGTTTTGTCGCGTCGGTTATGAGGCATTTGTCGGCGGTTATTCTGTAGTCGTAAAGGACGCTCCCCCGTTCGCGATCATCCAGGGAAACCACGCAAAGTGTTACGGGCTGAACCGCGTCGGGATGAAGCGACGGGGCTACTCGAAAGACACGATCGAAAAACTCCATCGCGCGTACCATATGCTGCTTTCGGCGAAACTCAATACGACTCAGGCTCTCGAAAAGATCAAAGCGGAGATCGCCGATTGTAAGGAAGTCGATATGCTGGTCGAGTTTTACGAAAGCACGAAACGGGGCGTGGTTAAATAGAACTTTGCGAACTTAGCGAGCTTTGCGTGAAAGAATAATCTGCTCACGCAAAGCTCGCTAAGTCCGCAAAGGTGAGCAACAAACTGAAGTTTGTTGGACTTATGAACATGGTTGACCAAACGGAAATCCTTACAGAATTCGGCAAACGTATTCAGCGCTGCTACGGATGTTTTATTGCATACCATCTCAAGGACATGTATCTCGGTGAGGATGTGACATTTTTTTGCGACCACTGTAAGGACGAGAACATGTTTCACTTCGATGACTTTTCGCGGCTGCTCGATATTGCAAAACTGAAAGAAGTCGCTGACGAGGAACACCACCACTGAGCTTTCATTACCGGCCCGCAAATTTTAAACTTGAATCGTGGCGGAATCCGGCGAAGATAAAAAGCAAACATTTACAGGTTTGGCCGCACGCCTCGGGCGATTGCCGGCAGACAAACGGCGGGCGGCACTCGAGACTAGTGCAGCATTAGCTGCGATCTCGTTACGCGTCAGCCGTGAGTTCGTCGAGGCCGTTCCGCGTGCGTCGAAGATCCTATCCGCGGACGATCTGCGTGCTTGGGGTGAGTTTGGCAGACGGCTCGCGATGGGCAACGCGCGAACCGGAGCAACATATTTTTCGGACGGCGTTGAAAACCTTTTAAAAATTCCGCAGGAAGCCCGGAGCCTGGTTTTCCAAATTTGCACCCGCCAGCTAATACTCTCCAGCTCGATCGCGCTCGAGACGCTCGAGTTCCTACCCGAAGTTGCCGACGAGGTTGCCGATGACGAGCTGTTGACACAGATACTGCAACTAGCTTTGGAAATCGCAGGCCGTTCTGCCAAACACAGTTCCGACTTTCTGCAGCGGACACCACAGGTCGCAAGATCGTTCAAGAATTTCGGTGAACAAAAATACGAAGTTGCGACACCGGTGATCCGACTCGCCTCAATGTTCGCCGGTCGTACGGGCGGCATGACCGCGGATCTCTGGTCGCAGCTGCCGTCAGCGATCGACCGCCTGTCGGCGGAGAGCACGATTCTCCTGGCCGAAAGCGCCGCAGAATTTCTCGAGTTCGGCGGCAGCGTAACGCTGCATTTCATTTCGTCGGGAAGTTCGGTGCTCGAGCACGCACCCGAGGCTTTCACCGAATGGTGTGCTGTATTGCGGAAGGTCGCACGCCAGGGAAATGCTGTGTTGATCGCCTTCGTCCGGACAACGCCCAAATTTTTCAAACAGCCGGCGGCTGTCATCGGTTCGCTTAGACGCATCTTGCAGTTGACTGCCGTGATCGCCGAGACGGACGCGGAAAGTGCGCTCGCCGCATTTCGATCCAGCGGCACCGCACTCCACCGGGTAAGCCTTGAGCAATTCGAAAAGTGGATAGGCCTTGGACTGAGTGAAACGGCGAACGATTCGCCAAAGGCACGGCGGAGCTACTTTGCTCTCGAGACTCGACAGTCCAATGCGATCTTGCAGAACACGCGTGCCGGTCTGCATCTTGAGGACGTCCAGAACATTCTGCGGATATATATCGAAGGCCTCACGGGAAAGACGGTCGAGCTAGCCTCGCTCACCAACGTCCCGCAGGAATCGAGGATCGGAGACGGCAAGACGATTTACTTGCCATCCGCGGTGGACGAATTCAAGAACGAAGACAAGGATTTTCGTTTGTACAAAGTGCTCGCAGCTCATGGTGCCGGTCAGATCGAATTCGGGACCTTCGAGAAAGATACGACGGGGCTGCGGGCCGCCTTCACCGAGCTCTCCGCTCTATACGAGGCGACCGCCGATCAGCTCGATGCATTTTCACTCGCCGGTTACATCGAGGATGTCCAGACGGGAGAAAAAAGCGGTGCCCCTGTAAGCCGTGTCAAAAAAAAGCTGCCGAAGGATTCCGATCACCGTGCAGTATTGAAAGTTTTCCCCGAGCCGCGGCTCGCAAAAAAGATCTTTGGGACAATGGAAAACGCGCGGATCGACGCGCGACTGAGAACCTCGTATCGGGGTTTACGAAAGGACCTCGACCTGATGCAGCAGTTTCTGCGCGGATCGCGGCCGTACATCTTTGACCTGCCTTTACATCAAGTGCCGTTCGAATTGTTGTTTCAGATCACACTCTGCGGCGGTGCGACCGACGACGCTCGTCAGTTCTACGGTCAGATCGTCTCGGAGATCGAGACAGTCGTTTCAGATTACGTGGGTTCTTACCGCCGAGACACAGAGACGCGGAGTTTGGAAGAGAGCGATGGCCAAACTACCGCAGAAAAATCCTCGGCGTCTCTCCGTCTCGGCGGTGAATCCCTTCCAAGCGTGTCCGATTCGATAATGGCAACGAGTCGTGTGTACAACCTGTTTCAGAATATCTCGCCCGAGCAGAAGCAAGAGGCTGAGAGTGACAGCGAAGAGGAAAAGGGCGATTACGCATACGAGGACAAGGAATCGGGTGAGGCTGTGACCGAAGATCAAGTGAAACGCGAAGAGCGGCCGAAGGATGTTCAGGATCTTCGCGACTTATTCAGCGCCTGGAACAGTCTCGACGATGAAGGCGAACCCGATGATCTCCAGGGAAACGAAGCGTGGTCGCAGCATGAAATGCCGGAGCAAGCGCTCGAGTCGGACGACGTTGCATTCGCTTATGACGAGTGGGACCGCGAGCTGAACGATTATCGCGTCGGGTGGAGCCGTGTGATCGAAAAGAAAGTGAAGCAGGGTGACCGAAATTTCGTCGAGCTCGCACGCTCGCGCTATCGCGGCGTCATCTCGTCCATCCGGCATCAGTTCCAACTGATGAAACCCGAGAACATGACTCGCATCAATCGCGAGCTGGATGGCGAGGATTACGATCTGAACGCTCTCGTCGAGTACGTCATTGACCGCAAGGCCGACGGTCGTCCGTCGGAAAACATCTATACCAAGCGTCTCCGAAAACAACGCGATGTGGCCGTGTCGATACTTCTCGACCAGTCCTCCTCGACCGCCCGGACGATCACGCGTAATCCGTTGCAGCCATACACATATCCGGGTCGACGGATAATCGAGATCGAGAAAGAAGGTCTCGTCTTAATGAGCGAGGCGCTCGAAGCGGTCGGGGATATTTATTCGATATACGGCTTCACCAGCGAAGGCCGCCGGAACGTAAAGTTTTACGTCGTGAAAGATTTTAACGAAAAGTATTCCGATGAGATCGAACGCCGCATCGGCGGGATCACGTTCCAGAACAACACACGGCTCGGTGCCGCCGTCCGCCACGCTGCGCACAAACTACTCCGTCAGGAAGCGCGCACGAAGCTCCTGATAATCCTCACCGACGGCCGCCCGTACGATCATGATTATGGCGACGCACGATACGCCCGTGAGGACGTACGCGAGGCGCTGATTGAGGCAAAGACTTCGGGGATCACGCCCTTCTGTATCACGGTTGATCGAGAGAGCGAGGCTGAACTGAAAGACCTCTACGGCGATGTCGGCTATACGATCATCGACGATGTCTTATCGCTCCCGGAGCGGATGCCGAATATTTATCGACGGCTGACGAGTTAAATGGCGCTGCGATCCCAATCAATTCATCGCGTTAAAGAACCTTACGATCGGTCGACATAACTGCCGCCGTCCAGATCGCTGCGGCCAGGAAACCGGCGACAACGTCGGTTGGGTAGTGAATGCCGATATAGACTCGCGACATCCCGATCAGAAATATCAAAATAGCAGCGGCGATTCCCGTGAGTGCTTTGAGAGCTAATTCTCAGTCCGCGACGCAACGATCCAGGAGATCGTGCCGTACAGGCAAAGTGAGGCGACGGCGTGGCCACTTGGAAAGCTAAAGCTTTCGATCTCACGGTAGCTTATCAACGATGACGGACGCGGTCGCGCGATGAGCCACTTGAATCCGTGATGAAGCGCCGCCTGGCCGACCATGACGACGATAAGAATCATGAGCGGCCGAAACCATCGCAGTAAGATGAATATCAGCCCCGCCATGCTACCGATGATCGTCAGGTAAAGTGTCGAGCCGAACTTCGTAACGGTGAGAAACAATGCCGTCCACATCGGTGACTGCATCTGGCGGATCGCAGTGCGGATCGAAGGATCGAATCCGGCAATGCCGCCCTTATACGGACCCGTCACGAGCCAGCCGAGAGCAGCGAGCACGAGGGCGGCTAATAGAAATCCGGCAACTATCCGGACGAGTGGATTCGTTTTTAACCAGTGGCTTAGTGATCCCATATGCAGTGAGGAGTGGACCGTTGCATCTACGCTCTTCACCTCTAAATAAGAACTCATCTACAGTGATAATCACATTCGCAGTTCCGGAAGGGCGGCTTGCCCCCGCATCTCTGTGATATTAGAGCGCCGCCGGGTGGAATCTGAAAGTGGGGCAGGCGTGGTCCCGAATCACCTACGGCTTTGGTGCCGCTGCCTCAAGACTTCGACAACATCGTCGAGCTTCACACCCTTAGCGTTCATCAGGACAAGGTAATGAAAAAGCAGATCGGCGGCCTCGTTGGTGAACGTGTCAGGGTCATCGTCTTTAGCCGCGATAATTGTCTCGACCGCTTCTTCGCCGACCTTCTGTGCGATCCTGTTGATGCCCTCGTTGAAAAGCTTTGACACGTACGATCCGCCTTGCGGATTTGACCGCCGATCGTCGATGATCGACTCGAGCTCGTCGAGGAACGACGCGTTCGATCGATTGAACTCTCCGAAGCAAGTGTCAGCACCGGTATGACAAACCGGTCCCGTCGGATCCGCCTTGAT